>JACZQZ010000018.1 GCA_022545455.1 Pseudomonadota bacterium | reverse complement strand
GCGCCGTCCCCCGCATACCGTAGCCGGGGCGGACACCCCCCTTGTCCCCGCGGGGGCCGCGGGGGCGTCCCCCGCATACCGTAGCGGGGGGGACACCCCCCTTGTCCCCCCGCGGGCCGCCGATCCTGCGGACGGGGACCCGCCGACGGTCCTTGACCCGCCGGGCGTCCTGCCGGCCGCCGGACCAGCCCTGCCCGCGCTGCCGGCCGCCGGACCAGCCCTGCCCGCGCCGCCGGCCAGGGGATCGCGCCCCGGCGCCTGGGCCCGGTTCCCGGGCCCTCCCCCAAGAAAGCCGCGCGTCCCGAAACGGCCGCGGGAAATCGCCGAAACATCCCCCGCACCTGCGGAACCCTCCGCCGCCGCCGCCGGCAAGGCGCCGCCCGCGAAACCGGCGCCGGCAACCCCCCCTCCCGACACTCCGGTCGGGACAAGTCCGCCCCAGCTTGAGACATTCGTCGCTTCGGCCGCCCCCGGGGACGCCCCTGCGGCCCCCGTAGCGCGTGCGCCGGGCGTGTCCAGCCGGGAGACGAGCGGTGGCGCGAAGCGGACGGTGAGCGCCGCCGGCTACGCGGCCGGCCATCTGGGCAATGTCCCGCCGGTCTACCCCTACCGCGCCCGCAGGAAGGAGATTGAAGGGCGCGTGGTCCTGCGCGTCCAGGTGCTGCCGGGCGGCACAGCCCGGTCGGTGGAGGTGTTGTCCAGCAGCGGGCACGCCATCCTGGACAGGGCCGCCCTGAAGGCCGTGCGGGCGTGGCGCTTCGTTCCCGCCAAGCGGGCCGGCGCCCCCGTGGCCGGCGCCATCGACGTGCCGATAACCTTCCGGCTCACGGACTGATACCAAGGAGCGCGTTCAGCTCCGTTCCCCATAGGCGCGTGCCAGCGCGCAGAACTGCTCCACCGCCAGGTCCTCGGCCCGCACCGTGGGGTCGATGCCCAGGCTTTCCAGGTCCAGGTCCAGGCGTTGGAGGCTTTTGCGCAGCATCTTGCGGCGCTGGCCGAAGGCGGTGGCGGTCACCGTTTCCAGGGCGGTCCAGTCCGCCGGGGCCAGGGGCGTGGGCCGCGGGGTCAGGGAAACGACCGTCGAGGCCACCTTGGGCGGCGGGGTAAAGGCCGTGCTTGCGACGTTGAACTCGCGGCGGACCGCACACAGCCATTGGACGATAACCGAAAGCCGGCCGTAATCCTTTGTCCCCGGACGGGCCGTGAGACGGGCGGCGACCTCTTTCTGGAACATCAGGGTGAGGCCGGCGAAGTCCGTGATCTGCTTGAGCCAGCCGATCAGCAGCGGCGTGGCCACGTTATAGGGCAGGTTGGCGACGATGCGCCGCGGGGCCGGGGCGAGGGCGGCGAGGTCGGTCTCCAGCGCATCGCCTTCGACCACTTCCAGGCGCGGCCCGTAGGCGGCGGCAAGTTCTTCGAGGGCGGCGACGCAGCGCCCGTCGCGCTCGACGGCGATCACGCGGGCGGCCCCCGCCTCCAGCAAGGCGCGGGTGAGGCCGCCGGGACCGGGCCCCACTTCGATGACGGTGGCTTGCCCCAGGTCCCCGGCGGCGCGGGCGATACGGGCACACAGATTGAGGTCGAGCAGGAAATGCTGGCCCAGGGAGCGCCGGGCGCTGAGCTTGTGGCGCGCGATCACCTCGCGCAGCGGCGGCAGCCGGGGCCGGGGGGACGCGGGTTCGGACACCGGAGTCTCAGGAATCGGCCGACGCCCGCCGCCGCGCCATCTCGGCCGCCATCCTGAGCGCGGCGACCAGGCTCGCCTCGTTGGCCTTGCCCGAGCCGGCGATGTCGAGCGCGGTGCCGTGATCGGGCGACGTGCGCACGAACGGCAGGCCCAGGGTGACGTTGACGGCGTTGTCGAAGTCGATGGCCTTGACCGGGATCAGGGCCTGGTCGTGGTACATGCAGATGGCGGCATCGTAGGCCTTGCGCGAACGGGCGCTGAACAGGGTATCGGGAGGCACCGGGCCGAAGGCGTCGATGCCCCTTTCGCCGAGCGCCGCCACCGCCGGCGCGATGATGTCGGCTTCCTCCGAGCCCATGGCCCCGTCCTCGCCGGCGTGGGGATTGAGTCCGGCCATCGCCAGCCGCGGCCTGGCGATGCCGAAATCGCGGCGCAGCGCCGCCTCCGTTATGGCCGCCACCTCGACGATGCGTTCGGTATTCAGCGCCTGCACCGCGTCGCGCAGGCTCGTGTGTCCGGTCACCGGCACCGCCCGCAGTTCCGCACACGCCAGCATCATGACCGCGGTGGCGTCGCCCCCGGCAAGGGAAGCCAGGAACTCCGTGTGGCCGGGAAACGGGAACCCGGCCTCGTACAGGCAGTGTTTATGGATGGGGTTGGTAACCACGGCCGCGGCGTCGCCCGAGCGGACAAGGGTAACGGCGCTTTCGATGGCGGCGCAAACGGCTTCGGCGTTGGCCGGGTCCGGATGTCCGGGCACCGCCTCCGCGGCCAGCGGTTGAGGCAACACGGGAAGGCCCGAGGAAAAGACCGCCGCCGCGCGTTCGGGTGTTTCGATCGGCTCGATGGGCACGGCGAGGTCAAGACGCCTGGCCAGCCACCGGAGCCGCTCGGGATCGTCGACGGCGAAGAAACGGGGCAGGCCTTCGTCGCGGCGCAGCCAGGCCTTGAGGGCAATTTCTCCACCCACGCCCGCCGGTTCGCCCATGGTCAGGGCCAGCGGTTTTTCGCCCCGCGTGGGCGCCGCGGCGATCACTTTCTCACATCCACGAACGCCGCGCGCCTGAGGTCGCGAAGATATCGCCGCGCCGCGATGTTCAGGCGCTGATCCATCAGCATCCCTGCGACTTTTTGCCGGGCGGTAATGTTCGAGCCTTCCTGTTCACGTTCGCAAATCATGAGGACGATGATGCCGTCGTCCTTGCGGATGGGCCGACTGGCCGTGCGGTCGGGCAAGCCCTTGACCACCGCCTTCAATGCGCGGGGCAGCTTGCTGAGCTTGATCTTCCCCAGGCTGCCCGAAAGCGGCGAGCCCGTTTTCTTGCCCAGCCGCTCCATATCCGCACAGCTGCGCGCCTGTTGGGCCAGGGTCTTGGCCCGTTCCGTTTGCCGCTCCACCACGGCTTGGCCGGCCTTGGGCGGCAGGGGCAGGAAAAGCTGAATGAGGGCGACGGTCACCTCGCCCGTATCCAACCCCGGGTCGGCGCGGCGGTCGATCAGCAGAAGGATATAATAACCGGCCTCAGTCTTGATGGGCTTGGACATCTGCCCCGGCCGCATCCTGACCAGCGCGGCGTCGACTTCCGTGGCCAGTTGACCTTGCTTGATCCATCCCAGGTCACCGCCCACGGCGGCGGAAGCGCTTTGCGAGAAGTTGCGGGCCAGGGTCCGAAAGCTGGCGCCCGACTCCAGTTGCTGCACGAGGCGCTCGGCGAGGAGGCGGATTTTCTGTTCATCTTCCGGGTCGTCTAGGGGGAGAAAAATTTCCACCACCCGGTGTTCGGGCTTTCCCTTGTTGGCTTCGAATTGGGCCAGCATCTCGTCGATCTCGTCTTCGCCGACCTGTATCTGGATACGCAGCCTGCGGTTCACCGCCTTGGACCACACGATCTCGGCTTCGATCTGGTCGATCAACACCACCATGTCGATGCCGCTCTGGGCCAGGAAGGGCCCCAGGCCACCGCGGCGCAGGCCGTTCTGCCGCTCGATCCTCTCCAGGGCCCGGTCGATGTCTTTTTTCGACGCCCGGATGCTCAGTCGCCTCGCCTCTTGAAGCTTGAGCTTGTCGTCGATGAGAGTGCGCAGCACCTGCGGCGCCAGACGGCGCCGGGCCTCGGCTTTGTTGCTCACCCGCGAGGACGCCAACGCCAGCGACAGCCGCGCGTTGAGGTCATAGGCGGAAATGATGTCGTCGTTGACCACCGCCGCGATACGCAGCGAATTCTGCGCCCCGGCGCCGCCGCAAATGAGCAGCGCCGCCAGCAGTAGCGATCGCCCTAATACCAACCTCATAATCGTGCCGGCCGCAGACGCCGATGGTGACGGATCAGAGCCTTCATGATACGCCCGGTAAGCGGTGCCGCGCAAATCGCGCTCGGCGCCATCACCGGGTTCAATCGACCCCCGTTTGGCTCCGCGTGAAGCCAGTCTGCAGTTCGCCGAGGGTCTTGAACAGGACGCGGAAGACAATGGCGTCCGTCGGTTCCAGGTCGCGGTCTTCGAAGAACGTGCGGGTGGCGGTGGTCGAGAACGTACAGCACTCGTTCTCGAAGGTCAGGTTGAGCCCAAGCGTGCGCATCTCGCCGGCGGTGAGGTCGCGGACGCCGAAGACTCGGCTTCGCCAGTACCGGGTGAGCTGCGAACCCAGCGCCAGGGTGATTTCCTCGCGCCCGGTGAATTCGCTGTCTTCCTGGCGGTCGAAAAAGACGTAGTTGGTGTTGACGCTAAGTGCCGGCGGGCCCGCCGACAGACCAATCTCGTGGCGCCGGGGATCGAGGTTGTCCTTGCTCAGGCGGAAGCGATAGAGAAGGTCCACGTATTTGCCGGGAGAGATGTGGACCTTGCCCACGATATCGGAGAAATGATCCTCGAGGCCCGACCCTTTGGCAAAGGTACCGTCCGATCGGACGCGGAAGCTTTGTCCCACCAATACGTTGGTGTTGCCGCCCTTGTGCCTGAACACGCCCCACCTGAGCCCGTAGTTCACACGCGGCCCGCTCTCCACCCGGTCAAGACCGGTGAACCGGTTCGCGCTGAACAGATTGGTGT
This sequence comes from Pseudomonadota bacterium, assembly GCA_022545455.1. Taxonomy (GTDB): domain Bacteria; phylum Pseudomonadota; class Alphaproteobacteria; order Rhodospirillales; family 2-02-FULL-58-16; genus JACZQZ01. The sequence continues at coordinate 25,795 of JACZQZ010000018.1, read as the reverse complement.
CGTCGAACACGAAGTCCACGCTGTCCTCGTTGGGGATTTCGTCCGGGTTGCCGCCGAAGGGCTCGGCGATGATCGAGGCGATGGGTTCGACGATCTGGTAGACCATGCCGCCGTCGCGCACGAACGGGTGACGCCAGTCGAGCGCCACCTGCGGCCGGAAGCGCCCCGTGACGCCGGAGAAATCGCTCTGGCCGCCGGGCCGGCTTACGCTGTTCACGTGATAGAGATCCCCCCTGAGCGACGCCGACAGGGTATACGCGCTGCCCCACCGCCCCACACGGTTCAACTGCCACCCGGCGTTCACGGACAGGCGGCGCGTATCCGTCCCCTCGTCGCGGGTGAGCGACAACACGTTGACGTCGAGACTGGTCCGTCCGCCAAAGCGATTCGCCTCCCCCACATGGTTGAAGTCGAGCAAGGGAATGACCAGGGGGGCCAGTCCGGGGTCGTCGTCCACGCGCAGCCCCTGGAAGGCGAAGGCGTTGGCGGACATGTAGTTGCGTTCGCGGAAGCCCTCGGCGAAAAGGCGGGTGGTCAGCGTGTTGTCGAACCCGAAAAGGGTGGGGCCCAACCCGAATCCGTAGCGCCGCAAATAGGTGTCGTCGGTGGTGCGGTTGACGTCGAAACCCCAACGCCAGGTCTCATCGAGGTCGAATCGCCCCTTGCTGAAGATGTGGCCGCGCACATCATCCTCCGAATCGTTGGTGATGCTGGCCTCCAGTTGCAGTTCGCCGTCCTGCAGGCGCTGGCGGTATTCGGCCGCCAGCACGGGCCCCTCTTCGGTGGTCAGCATGGGGATGAGCGTCAGGCCCTTGTCGGGGGCGATGTCGACGTAATACGGCACCCGCACCACGACGCCCAGGTCCGATGAGGTGCCGATGTTCGGCGTGAGCAAGCCGGTACGCCGGTTCACGGTCGGATCCGGGTGCAGAAGATACGGCGTATAGGCGATCGGCACCCCCCATAACTCCAGCCAGGCGTCGGTGTACTCCACGGTCCGTTCGTTCTTGTCGTGGATCACCTTGACCGCCCTGATCTGCCAAAGCGGGGGGCGGGTCGGGTCTACGATGCACAGACGGCACGGGGAATAGACGGCGTTGCGCAACTCTATGATCCTGGCGTCCGACCGCCGGCCCCCGCTGGCCGCGAAGCGGGAGCCGTCGGTGAAAATGAGGCCCAGGTCTTCGATGATGCCGTCCTTTAAGTCCCCCGACAGTTCCATGTACCGGGCGAACAGCACTTCGCCGTCGATCTCCAGCAACGTGACGTTGCCCGACGCGGTAAGCACGTCCGCTTTCTCGTTGTAGGTAATGGAATCGGCCATCAGCACGCGGTCGGCCTGGGATACCTCCACATGGCCGCTGGCCGTGATGACGCCCAGTTCGCGGTCATAAACCACCTCGTCGGCGGTCAGCAGGATAGGAATGTCTTCGCGCAGACCTTCGGCGGCCTCAGCCGCTACCCCCGGCCCCCCAGCGGCCAGCAGCCAGCATACGCTTACTACGCCTGCCAGAAACCTCCCCATGATGTTCTAACCATCTTCGAGATGCAGCAACATGGCAAGCCCCAGCAGCATGGTGACGCCCGAAGGCGTCCACGCCGCCAGGGTAATAGGAATACTATCCGAAAGTCCGAGGGCGAACACCACGTCGGAGAAAAAGTAGAGGACGAAGCCGGTGAGCACGCCGCCGGCGATGATGAAGGTGGTCCCTCCGCGCCGCGCGTGCCGCAAGGTAAAGGTGGCGGCGATGAGAACCATGGCGCACAACAGCACCGGCTCGGCCAGCAGCGTGTACCAGTACAGCCGATGCCTGACGGCGGAAAAGCCCGCTTTTTCCAAGGTCTTGATGAAATCCGGGAGATCCCAGAAAGACATGGTTTCCGGCGGCGCGAAGCTGTCTTGGATCTTGCTGAGCGTCAGGTCGGTCTCCAGCCAGAACTCCTTTTTGAATTGCGGCAGTTTCTCCGGGTTGTGCACCCAGACATCGCGCATGTACCAGAAACCGTCCTCAAGGCGCGCATACTCGGCGTCAATGCGCTCGGCGAAATGGTCGGTTCCCTTGTATACGAACACGGTGACGTCGCGCAGCTCCACGTCGTCGCCCTGTTGCAGGACATGGCGCGCGTGCACCACGGCCTGGCCGGAATCGCTGGCCTGGCGCAACCACAGGCCGGACGCGGACAGGGCCAGAAAGCTTACCCGGCCTTTCAAACGTACCGCCTCCAGGCGCTCGTAACGCGCCAGGGTGGCCGAGGCCAAGGGGTTTACCATGGTAATCTTGAGCACGCCCAAGAGAAACGCGATCACAAGCACCGGCAGGAGGAACTGCCATGCCGATACGCCGGCGGCCCGGGTGACCATCAACTCGTGGTTCCGCGTCAGCCGCCAGAACGCTGCCATGCCGCCGAACAGGACGGCGAAGCGAAAGGTCTGCTGCCCCATGTGGGGAAGCTTCAGCAACGCCATCTCAAGCACCATGGCGAAGCTGACCTCGGGGCGCGCGACCGATCGGCGCAACAACTCGATGGTGTCGAACAGCAGGATCAGCACCATGAAGATTCCGAACAGCACCACGAAGCTGACCAGAAAGTGGCGGCCGATGTAGCCCGAAAGTGTGAGGGAAAGGCGCACGGGGGGTTGCCCTCCGCAGGTTTCAGGTGGCCGCGGCCGCGGCCGGGGATGTGCGCCGCCTGGGCGACCGCACCATGACCAGGTACCCGGCGAGCACGGGGAAGATGGCGTTCACATACATCAACGGGACCAGTTCAAGGTTTCTCGCCACCATGTTCTCCAGGCCCAGGGTCGCCGCCTGGAGGCCGACGACGATGGCCACGGCGAGAATCACGCGTCGCGTCAGGGGGCGTCCGCCGAACGCCCCCGAAACCAGGCACGCCAGGCCGACCAAGGCAAAGGCCAGCGCACGCAACGGGGAAACCAGGCGCCGGTGGCCCTCGACGGTGAACTTTCCGAAGTCCTTACGGTTAAAGTTCTTGTCTCTGTCCAGGTTGAACAACTCATCGAGCGTCCTTTCCCGGGCGTTCCGGTAGCGAATGATTCCTTCGTTTCCGGTCGCGCCGAAATCGAATATGTAGCGGTCGAAATACAAAATGGACAGTTGATTCGTTTCCTTGTCCACCTCCTGGCGGTTGCCGCGGAACATCATAACCCGGGACCCGTCCTCGGTTTGGGAGATGGCCCCCCGCTCGGCCATCAGGGTGACCGGTTTCTCGGCATCGCGGTCGTCCTGGACCAGGATGCCGAGCAACTCCCCATCCTTCGTCCGCGCCCGCACATACACGGTGACGCCGGCAGAAAGGGTGTTGAACGCACCCTCCTTGAGCAGGACATTCGAATAGTTGTAGCGCATGTCCCACCGCAGTTCGTGGAACGTGCGCGACGACAGCGGCACAAGATAGAGATTGAGGGCGTAGCCCGCCGCAACCACGACGAAGGTGAGGAAGAGAGCGGGTTTGGCCAGGGCGTGCTGACTCACGCCGGCCGCCCGCATGACCACCAGTTCGCGGTCGGTGACCAGCTTGGCGTAGGTGAACACGATGACCGTAAACAGCGCAATGGGCAGGATGACCGTCAGGAAATTGGGCAGCAACAATATGGTCAGGTAGACGAAATCCCCCGCCGTCAAGCCGCGGTTGACGATCATCTCCACGAACCGCAGCGACTGCAACAACCAGATAACACAGGTCAGGCTCGCGGTGACGAGGACCATCCCCACCAAAAGTTGTCGCAGCACGTATCGGGTGAACGCGTTCATCGGCTGAGGTCCGGCTGGCCAAATTTTTCGTCAGGGTGTGGGAAAAACGCTCGATAATCAAGGAATAACAGAGAGATCGGCCCTTCGGGGATTTTCGGCGATGGGTTTGTTTCCCGATATCCCCGCCCGGAGGCACCCGGGACGAGACCCTCGACCATTTTCATTCTGTCCGGCATAACGGTAATCATAAGGGTACGAGGCCGTATCCGGCGGCGGGCGGCGCCGGAGGAACGCAGACCGCGCCCGGCCGCGGCAGCGGAGGACCATCCGATGAAGCTGAGTACACGGCTGAAAATCATCAGGAAATTCCTGACCAGGAAGAACCCCTATATCGTCATTACCATCAGCCCGGCGGACATGATCAAGCCGCGGGACGGGGATTACGTCTATACCGAAGTCAGGAAAGTATTTGATCGGAGATTACAGGAGATTAAGAAAAATATGGATATCATAAGACATTACAGGCTTGACGACAGTATCCGCGCCCGCCCGCCCCGGGGAGGCGCCGAAAGGGACCGGTCCGGGGGTCAGTTTTTCACCGGCATCGACGCCCGTGTCGCCTACGCCGTGGTGCGCCACCATAAACCCTCGAAAATCGTCGAAATCGGCAGCGGATACAGCACGCACCTGCTGCGCAGGGCGGCGCAGGACGCGCACATACAGACCAAAATCCTCTGCATCGACCCCAGGCCGCAAACGGACATCTCGTCGGTCGCGGATGACATATACACCGAAAACGTCGTCGACGTGGACCTGGGCGTGTTCGACACCCTCGCCGATGGCGACATCGTTTTTCTCGACGGCAGCCATCTCGCCTTCAACGGAACCGACGTGCCGCATTTCTTTTTGACGATTCTGCCGAGAATTCCAAAAGGCGTCTTCGTTCACATCCATGATATTATGTTGCCCTATGAATACGACGAGCTTTTTACTTCGCGGTATTACAATGAACAATACCTTCTGGGGACATTGATTATAAACTCGCAGGACTGGGTGCCCTTCCTGCCGGTCTATTTCCTGGTCAGAAACGGCATGTTGGAGGCCGACGGAGACGGGGGCTCGTACTGGATGCGCAAAGGCTGAGAGGCCGGCCGCGGCGCGAGCGCCCCGGCGGCAGCCCGCGAAGCGGTTCTCAAACGCCGGCGCCGGCCGGGCCGGCCGCCACCTGGGCGTCGACGGCCCCGAGCACGGCGTCGGCGGGAATCGAGTCCATGGTCGTTCCGCCGAACTGCTGGGCCGTGAGAACCCTCAGGCTGGGGGTGTAGGGGGCGAATTTCTTAGGGTTGGTGGGCCCGAACAGCGACACCATCGGTGCGCCGCCGGCGGCCAGCAGGTGCCCGGTTCCGGAGCAGTTCGAGACCGCGGCCGCCAAGTGGCGGGCCAGGGCGACGACCAGGGGCGGCCCCGCCATGTCGCCGGGCGGGGCGGCCTGGCCCCATCCGGGGAAAACGGCGTCGGGCACCCGCTGGCGGAGCAGGGGCAGCCACTCGGCCTCGTTGGGGCCGAGGAAAAACACCGGCACGCGGCCCTTCCGGCCCTGTTCCCCGGCGACGGCGATGAACCGCTCCAGGGGCCAGCATTTGCCGGTATCCTTGCGCCCCGCGCCCGGCGCCAGGCCCACATAGGCGGGGCCCGGGCGAAGGATCCTGTCCGCCGCCGCATACCATGGTTCGGGCAGAGGCGCGACGTGGGGGGGCCGTACGACGCGCCCCGCCGCGGCCGCCACCAGGGCCAGCAGCTGGTCGACCAGCAGGGTCGGGCGCGGCAGGCCGGCCGGGGGTTTCCTATCGGAGAACAGGAAATTCCACGTCGGCGAGACGAAACGGCCATGCGCGACGCGGCGCACGATCAGTGTGCGGTGCAGGGCATGTTGGGTGTCGATGACCAGATCGAAACGCCGTCCCGGCAACGGCGGCGCCCGACGGAACAGTTCGGCGGCGCTGGCGCCGAGGGACGTATGGTTGAGAACCTCGTCGATCAGGCCCGCGGCCAGGGGTTTCAAGCTGTCCTCGAAGAAAGAGGGGCCCCGGCCGTACATCCACGAGACACGGGCGTCGGGAAAGGCCTGGCGAATCGCCCGCAGGAAAGGCAGCTTGATGATGTTCTCGCCGAGGGCGTTGTCCGGGTTATGACCGATATAAACTAAGATGCTGCCCGGATTGACGGTTTTGGCCATGGATTTTCCTTACCCCGTCCAATCCGGCGAAGCGGGACGGGACGCCGGGCACCCGATATCCTGGCCCAGGATCAAGGCGGCCCTCACGTCGTCTTATCTTGACCGTCGTCCCGGGGGGATAGGAAGGGGCGCAGCAGATCCATGGGCAGGGGAAAGACGATGGTCGAACTCTTTTCGCCGGCGATTTCCTGCAGCGCACCGAGGTAGCGAAGCTGCATGGCCTGCGGGTTGGCGGACATGATCTCGGCCGCCTTGAGAAGCCGTTCCGCGGCCTGCAGTTCGCCCTCCGCGTTGATGATCTTCGCCCGCCGGATGCGCTCCGCCTCCGCCTGCTTGGCGATGGCCCGTACCATGGTCTCGTTCACGTCCACTTGCTTGAGCTCCACGTTCGAGACCTTGATCCCCCAGGCATCCGTCCGTTCGTCGAGGATGCGCTGGATGTCGGTGTTCAACTTGTCCCGCTCGGCCAGCATCTCATCGAGTTCGTGCTGGCCGAGGACCGAGCGCAGGGTGGTCTGGGCAAGCTGGCTGGTGGCGACGCGGAAGTTCTCGACCTGGATGATGGCCCTTTGCGCGTCGATGACCCGGTAATACACGACGGCGTTGACCTGGACGGAGACGTTGTCGCGGGAAATCACGTCCTGCGTGGGCACGTCGAGGACGATGATGCGCAGGTCCACCCGCACCATCTGCTGGATCAGGGGCACGATGATGATCAGGCCCGGACCCTTCACCTTCCAGAAGCGGCCGAGAAGAAAAACGACCGCGCGCTCGTACTCGCGCAGAATCTTGACGGAAAAGGCGACCAGCGCCAGGACGAAGACGGCGACGGCCGTATACGCGTAAAGCTCAATCATGATCCTCCTCCTCATTTTTTTCGTCCGCGGGCAGCACCGTGAGGGCCAGACCGTCTATCGCGGCGATGCGGACCCGCGCGCCGGGCTCGAGGGTGTGCGCGGCGGAGGCCTGCCAAAGCTCACCCTGCACCCGGACGCGGCCCTTGCGGTCCGCCCAGTCGGCGACGTGCCCGTAGCTGCCGATCAGCTCTTCCGTTCCGCTCACCACCGGCCGCCGCCGCGCCTTCACGGCCATGACCAGGACCACGGCGAAGAAGGCGCTGGTGGTTCCGCCGATGGCGGCGATGACCTGCCAGGATACGCCGTAACCCGGAATGTCGGTATCCAGCAACATTACCGAGCCGACGACGAAGGCGACCACGCCGCCGATGCCCAGGGCGCCGAAAGCGGGCACGAACGCCTCGGCGACCATGAAGGCGAGACCGAGAAGGATAAGCCCGGCGCCGGCGAAATTGATGGGGAGCAGGTGAAGCGCGAACAAGCCCAGAAACAGGCTTATGGCCCCGATCACGCCCGGCGCGACGAAACCCGGATTGGTGAACTCGAAGATCAATCCATAGACGCCGATGAGCAACAGGATATAGGCCAGGTTGGGATTGGTGATGGCGGCCAGCAGCTTGGTGCGCCAGTCGGGCTCCATGGCGACGATGGCGGCCCCGGCCGTGTGAAGCTCGGTTTCCTGGTTGAGCACCGTAACCTTGCGTCCGTCCACCTTCTCCAGAAGCTCCTTCAGGTCCCCGGCCACCAGGTCGATCACCCCGGCCTTCAAGGCCTCCTCGGCGGCAAGGCTGGCCGCCTCGGTGACGGCTTTCTCCGCCCACTCGGCGTTGCGGCCGCGCATCTGGGCCAGGCTGCGAATGTAGGCCACGGCATCGTTCAGGACCTTGTCGGTCATGGTCGGGTGGGGCGCGGGTTTCGCCGGTTTCGATTCCGTCTTCCCCGAATCTTCTCCTTTTTCGCCGTTTTCCTTTCGGCCCTTGTCTTCTCCACTCTCTTTGTCGGGGGCCGGCGGCGGCGCGCCGCCGATCTGGACCGGGGTCGCCGCGCCCAGGTTGGTGCCCGGAGCCATGGCCGCCACGGTGCTCGCATACAGAATATACGTGCCGGCGCTCGCCGCGCGGGCTCCGCCGGGGGCGACATAGACAATCACGGGAAGGGGCGAGGTGAGCATGTCCTGGATGATCTCGCGCATGGAGGTGTCGAGGCCGCCCGGGGTGTCCACGCGCAGGATGACCACCTGGGCGCCGCGCTCCCGCGCCTTCTCCAGGCCGCGCCCGATGTAGTCGCTGGTGGCGGGCCCGATGGGCCCTTTGATCTCGAGCAGGACGGCGGTCTTCCCGGCGCCGGGGTCCTTGGCCCCGGCCGGCAGGAGAACCAGGAAAAAGACCAAGGCCGCGATCAGGGCCAGTACGCCGTGGCCCCCACTTGGGGAACGAGCCATCTCATCCCCCCCCTATCCTGAAAACCCTCACCTACGGTACGGAAAGTAGCACAAAAAGCCATCTTTCTCCACCGGACACGAAGTCGCGCCCGTACCGGCCCGGCCACGCAACCGGTCGGCGCTCACGTCCCCTCGGGGCCTTCGTGCCGGACGAACGCGGCGCCCTGGGTGAAGACGGTGGCCAGCGTTCCCGCCTGCACCAGGACCTGGTCGGCGAAGAAGCGCGCCGACACCGTCTTGGCGCGCAGGAAGTCGGGATCGCCGCCGCCGGCCGCCGGGCTTGCGGCGGCTATCAGGGCGGCCCGCGCCATCAGCCAGCCGCCGGCGACGATACCCAGAAGGCGCAGGTAATGGACGGCGCCGGCGGCCACGGTGCGGGGATCGGAAGGGTAGGTTTCGACCAGCCACCGGGTCGCCCCGGCGAGGGCGTCGGCGCCGCCGGCGAGGCGGGCGCGGATGGCGGCGATGTCGTCGCCCTGGGCGGCCGCCAGTTCCCGGTCCAGCTCGCGCACCATGGCGATGAAGGCGTTTGCGCCCGCGCCATTGTCGCGCGCCACCTTGCGTCCCACCAGGTCGTTGGCCTGGATGCCGTTGGTTCCCTCGTAGATGGCGGCGATGCGGGCGTCGCGCAGATGCTGGGCGGCGCCGGTCTCTTCCACGTAGCCCATGCCGCCGTGGACCTGGATGCCGGTGTTGGCGACCTCGATACCGGTGTCCGTGCTCCATGCCTTGACCACGGGGGTGAGCAGGTCGACCAGGGTCTGACGCTGGCGGCGCACCTTTTCGTCCTGGTGGCGCTTGGCCATGTCCAGGCAGGCGGCGACGAAATACGCCAGGGCCCGGGTAGCCTCGGTCTGCGCCCTCATGGACAGCAGCATGCGGCGCACGTCCGGGTGGTCGACGATGGCCACCGGGTCCGCGCCGCCGCCGCCGAGCGCCCGGCCCTGGATGCGTTCCAGGGCGAATGCGCGGGCCTGCTGATAGGCCCGCTCGGCGATGGCCACGCCCTCCAGGCCGACGCCCAGGCGGGCGGCGTTCATCATGGTGAACATGCATTCGATGCCGCGGTTCTCCTCGCCCACCAGGTAGCCGACGGCGCCGCCGCCGTCGCCGTAGGACATGACCGCGGTGGGGCTGGCGTGGATGCCCAGCTTGTGCTCGATGGAGACGCAGCGCAGGTCGTTGCGCTCGCCCAGGGTCCCGTCCCCGCCGGGGAGGAACTTCGGTATGATGAAAAGCGATATGCCCTTGATCCCGGCCGGCGCGCCCTCGATGCGGGCCAGCACCATGTGGATGATGTTGCGGGCCAGGTCGTGCTCGCCGTAGGTGATGAAGATCTTCTGTCCGCTGACCCGGTAGTGATCGCCGTCGGGGACCGCCTTGGTGCGCACCTGCGCCAGGTCGGAGCCGGCCTGCGGCTCGGTGAGCGCCATGGCGCCGCTCCACTCGCCGGAGATCATCTTGGGCAGGAAGAGCGCTTTGTGTTCCGGCGATCCGTGTGCGGAGATCAGCTCCACCGCGCCCTGGTTGAGCATGGGACAAACGCTGAAGGCCATGTTGGCCGCTTGCCAGATCTCGGAAACGGCGGTGGACACCAGCCAGGGCAGTCCCTGGCCGCCGTATTCGGGATCGAAGGGCACGCCGTTCCACCCGCCGTCGACGAAACGGGCGTAGGCGTCGGCGAAGCCGTCGGGGGTCCGCACGACTCCGTTCTCGAACACGCAGCCCTGCCGGTCACCGGGCTGGTTGAGGGGGGCCAGCACTTCGCCGCCGAACTTCGCCGCCTCCTCCAGGATGGCGTCCACCAGATCGGGCGTCGCGTCGGCGCAGCCGGGCAGGGCGGCGACGGCATCGAGCCCGGCCAGCTCACGGATGACGAAGCGCATGTCGGCCAGCGGTGCGGCATACGAGGTCATGGGCTTGGTCCTCTCTCTCCTCTCCCCCCGTGGACGGGCGGCACCGGCATCCTTTATACCAAGGAGCGCCGATCATGGCCCGACGAGCCGGCTGACCAAGGTTGTCGGCCCTAAGCGTGCGCCCAGGCGATGCGGGGCATCGCGAAGCGTGCGCGACGCCGTCCGAAAGCCTTGGTAAGCCGCCGTTGCGGTCGCGTAGGCGGCCCGTCGGAGGGCGTCGGAAAGTTTTGACGATGCACCGCATCGCCGGCGACTTTCCTCCTGCCCGACGAGCCGCCTACACGATCTCTAGGAGTCATGATCAGCGCCCCTTGGTATTACACCACCTTGCCCGGGTTCATGATGTTTTTCGGGTCGAGCGTGCGCTTGAGCGCCCGCATCAGGTCCACTTCGACCTCGGACTTATAGCGTCCGAGGTCGTCCCGTTTAAGCCTGCCGATGCCGTGCTCGGCGCTGAAGCTGCCGCCCATGTCCCCGACCAGGTCCAGGACGAGCCGCGTGATTTGGTCCCACCGGCCAAGGAACTCCTCGGCGTCGGCGCCTTCCGGCTGGCTCAGGTTGAAATGGATGTTGCCGTCGCCCAGGTGGCCGAAGGGGACGGCGCGGATGCCGGGCAGTTCCTCTTCCACCAGCCGCGTCGCCCGGGAGATGAAGTCGGCGACCCGGGAAACGGGCACGGCGACATCCAGCTTGATGCTGCCCCCTTCGTGTTTCTGGGCCTCGGGCAGGGTCTCGCGGATGCGCCACAGGTCCCCGGCCTGGGTTTCGCTGCGGGCGATCACGGCGTCGGCGATGACGCCGTCCTCCAGGGCCTTGGCGAGGACGGCCTCCAGGGCCTCGCCGAGGGCCTCGCCGGCCCTGGGGCTGGTCAGTTCCAGCAGCGCGTAATGGGCGTGGGGCGCGTCCATCGGGTCGGTCACCCCGGGGATGTGCTTAATCGTGAAGTCGAGGCAGATGCGGGCCATCATCTCGAACGCCGTCAGGGTGTCGCCGCAGGCGGCGCGGGCGCGGGAGAACAGCTCCAAAACGTCGTCCGCCGTCGCCGCGCCGGCGAGGGCGGTTTCCCTGACCCGCGGCCGCGGGAACAGTTTAAGCACGGCGGCCGTGATGATGCCCAGGGTGCCCTCGGCGCCGATGAACAGGTGCTTCAGGTCATAGCCCGTGTTGTCCTTGCGCAGGCACCGGAGGCCGTCCCAAATGCGCCCGTCGGGGAGCACCACTTCGAGCCCCAGCACCAGGTCGCGGACGTTGCCGTAGCGCAGCACCGCGACGCCGCCGGCGTTGGTCGAGATGTTGCCGCCGATGCGGCAGCTTCCCTCGGCGGCCAGGCTGAGGGGGAACAGGGCGCCGGCTTCCCCGGCCGCCGCCTGCACGTCGGCCAGCACGCACCCCGCCTCCACGGTCATCGTGTGGTCGAGGGCATCGACGGCGCGGATGCGGTCCAGCCGCGCCGTCGACAGCACGATGCCGCCGTCCGGCACGCCGCCGCCGACGAGCCCGGTGTTGCCGCCCTGGGGCACGATGGAGACGCCGGCTTGGGCGCACAGGCGGACCACGTCGGCCACGGCCTCCGTCGACGCCGGGCGGACGACGGCGGCGCAGGTGCCCCGGTAAAGCCCCCGCTCCTCGATGAGATAGGGCTCCATCGCGTCCGCGTCGTCGATCCAGCCGCCGGCGCCGGCCGCCTCGCGGATGGCCCCGAGCACGTCTTCCGGTACGTCCATGGTGCCTAATCCTTAGCACACTTGGCCGCCCCGGCCACGGCCGGAGGGCCCCGGCGAGTCCGGCCCGGTCCGCCACCGGCGGGCGCGGGGCCGGTAACCCCCGGAATTCGTTTCGCCCCTTCCCTTTGTGCCGGGAAATATTAGGCTGGCGCCCATGAAACCGGTCAGCGTTTGCCGAACGGTCGCCATTGCGCTGCTCGCTTTGTCGTTGAGCGCGCCGGCGGCGCCGGCGGCGGAACACGACCCGTGGGGCACGCTTACCCTGCAGCTGGAAAACGACCGTCTCGCCAGGACCGACCGCCACTACACCCACGGCACCCGCCTCACCTGGGTGTCGGAGAAGGGGAAGTTCATCCCCGACTGGGCGGGCGAATTCCTCGACTGGCTGTACGGGTTCGTCGGCGGCGGCGCCAGGAAACAGATCGGCTACACCCTCGGCCAGAACATCTACACCCCGGAGGATATCTCCACGGCCGGGCTGGTCCCCGACGACAGGCCCTATGCGGGATGGCTGTACGTGGGGCTGTCGCTGCATGCGACGAACACGGAGACCATAGGCGACCAGGAATTCGACGTGCTCGACACCATGGAAGTGGATGTCGGCATCGTCGGGCCCCAATCCTTCGCCGAGGACGTGCAGACCGCGGTCCACGAAGTGATCGGGGTGGGGCGCGCCAACGGCTGGGACAACCAGCTCAAGAACGAGCCCGGCATCGTCGTGGTGTTCGAGCGCAAATGGCGGCCGCGGTCGCCGTTCAGGCTCGGCGCCCTGGAAGTGGACGCCATCCCCCATGCCGGGGCCAGCCTGGGGAACATCTGGACCGGGGTGAACGTGGGCGGGACGGTGCGCCTGGGCCAGAAACTGTCGGTCGATTTCGGCCCGCCCCACATCCGCCCCAACCTCAGCGGCCTGGGGTCGTTCGACTCCGCGCGGTCGTTCGCCTGGTACCTTTTCGCCGGCGCCGAAGCGCGCCTGGTGGCGAGGAACATCTTCCTCGACGGCAACACGTTCGCCGACAGCCACAGCGTTCCCAAGGAGCGTCTGGTGGGCGATTTCCCGGTCGGCCTCGCCATCGTCATCGACCGGGTCCGCATCGCCTTCACCCACGCCTTCCGCACCCGCGAGTTCAAGGGCCAGTCCCGGTCGGACCGCTTCGGCGCGCTCAGCGTTTCGTGGAAGTTCTGACCGCCCGGCGAGGGGCGCGACGGCAACGGTGTCCGGGCTAATTCTTGGGTGTTAAAAGCGCGTGTGCTTCCACCTTGAGGGCGGTCGCAATCTTCGCCAGCGCGGTCACCGTGGGATTTCGAATTCCGCGCTCCACACCACTGATATACGTTCGGTGCAGGCCGCATTCGAAGGCAAGCTCTTCCTGTGACCAGCCTTTATCGCGCCTGATTTTCTGAACATTGACCCCGACCTGCTTCCGAATATCCATGGGGGAAGCACGCCACAGTGAATACTATCGGTCTACAGACTATAAGTCTCATTTCGGTTTACGGAGGCCTTCCGGGACGCTAACCTGGGTCACGAACGCTGCCGGGATCGGTGTGGTTCAGGGCATCGGCTCCATTTGAATTGAACGTCTTGCGGTGTTGTGCGTCTCGATATGATCCTTGGCGGCATCGGCCTGGTATTGGCGGTTTTGTTTATGCCGGGCGTCGTGTTGGCCCATGAACCACGGCTTGGTCCCATACCCGCCTCCGTGCTGCGTGTTGTCGATGGGGATACCATTGAGGTGATGGCCCATATTTGGATCGGGCATACCGTTACAACACGCGTCAGGCTGGAAGGCATCGACACGCCGGAACTGCCGGGCCGGTGCGCCGCCGAGAAATCCAAGGCGCAGGCCGCGCGTCTATTGGTTCAGGAGATCATCAGGGGCGCCCCTGTGCTCCTCCATGGCGTTCGTTCAGGCAAATATGCGGGCCGGGTCATTGCCGAGGTTACGACTCAGGAAGGGATAAATGTGGGGCAGGCCCTGCTGGACGCACACCTGGCGCGGCCTTATGGCGGAGGCAAACGTTATACATGGTGTGATGGAAAGATTCCCGGTTCGTTGCCTGTCCTCCCCTAATACTTGGTTGCGTAAGCACACTTGGCCGCCCCGGCCGCCGGGGCGGGGCGCCGCACCGCTTTCGGGGGCGCGGGAGTTTTCGATAACCGCTGGGTACGCTGTAGCGGCTCCGACGGGGATGGTTCCGGCGGGCATGGCGAAACCGCGAGAGCGAGGCGGGCGGCCTAACGCTGATAGAGGGCTTCCACGCCCCGTTCGCGCACGGCCTTGACCAGCTCGGGGATGATCTGGCGGGCGATCTCCATGGCGTCTTCGCGCTTCATGCCGTGCTCGATGCGCGGATCGTAAAGGGTGCGGAGGATGATCTTGTCGTTGATCGGCAGATAGTCCAACTCCGCGCCGTCGGGGCTGAATAGGGACGGCTGAACCACGTCGGAGTCGGCGAACAGGCCGAGCGCCCGCGTCATCAGCCTGACGAAGCAATGGCGCGTCTCGGCTTCGGAGAGGTCGTCCACAATGCCGATGGCCGCGAACAGATCGTCTGCGTCACCCAGTTGAAGGTCCAGACCCAGAACCACATAACAAAAATAGTACTTCAATGATTCCGCATCCAACTTTTCTCGCCGCCCGAGGGCATCAAGCTCGTCCCTCGTGAACATGGCTACATGAAAATTTGCGTGAAGCCCGGGCTCTTCCTGATTTTTCTCGTGGATGTATATCAGAAGCTTGGTCAGACAGGAGAGATCGCGGACCACGCGCTCGACATGGTCTCTGTAAGGGTACGGCGTTCCGCCAAACTCAATGCGGACCTGTCCGGGCCATTTGTGGACGGCATTCATCACACGGCGAGACTTATGGTGGCGGAACGCGGTGAGATCGAACTTGGTGACGAGCCGCCCGGGCTCGGCAATCGCCTCGGTGGTTGCGGACCGGGGGCAGACCGGATCGGAGTCTGCGCCGGCATGGGACGGAGGGAAAACCGCAGACAGTCCCCCGGCCACCGCCGCCACGACCGCCGCGGCGGCCCACAACCGAATCCGTTCAAGAAACCGTGCCAACATCGCGGGCCTGGGGTTAGACGTGCAGAGCGGGAACAATAACACAATGCACGTCGTAATGGTAGAACAGTCTCCGTTTCGGCCTGGCGCGCGGCGGGAACGATCGCCCCGGCGGGGGTCGTGACGCCGTCGCGTCTCGGTCCTTGAATCGCAGTATTAATGGTTGTCTTTGGAGTACCTTGTTCGCTAGGTTCGGTGTAACGGAAAATACGCCGGGCATTCATCGGGTGCGGCGGGAAAAGGAATGATGAAACGGCTGGTCCTTACGGTTGGCTTATGGTTTCTGACAGCCTGCGCGGCCGGGCCCGGTTTCGAGGCCGGCCACGCCGCCCATGAGCGGGGCGACTTCAAGACGGCGCACGAAATCCTGCGGCCGCTGGCGGAAGCGGGGCACCCCCATGCGCAGCATTGGCTGGGCCTGGCCTATTCCGCCGGACTCGGGGTCGAGCCCGACGAGGCGGAAGCCGCCACGTGGTACCGGCGGAACAGGGTTTGGAAGGGGCAGCCAGCTCCCTCGCCCGCTTCTACCGTGACGGAAAGGGCGTGCCCAAGGACATCGACAAGGCGATTTATTGGTACGAAAGGGCCGCCGAGTGGGGTGATCCCTGGGCCTTGGTCCACATTGGGGACATCTACAGGTGGGGCGACGATGTCCCCCCCGATTACGACAAGGCCTTCACCTACTACTCCCGGGCCACGGAGAGAGGGAAGGGGTACGGACACTACGAACTTTCCGAAATGTACGCGGCGGGACGGGGCCGCCCGGCCGATATGGAAAAAGCGGTCGCCCATTTGAAGATCGCCGCCGAAAGCGGCGATCAAGGGGCGTTGTTCGCGCTCGGCGGCCTGCATGTCCAGGGAGAGCATGTCGCGAAGGACCTGAAACTCGCGAGACAGTACTGGCAACAGGCGGCGACGCTTGGAGACAAGGATGCGATGCACGGGCTGGGAAGGCTGTACCAGGAAGGATGGGGTGTGGACAGGGACCCCGCCGAGGCGGCTCGCTGGTACGAGGCCGCCGCCCGGCAGGGGTCGTTCGACGCGCCCCTGGCCATTGGATTGCTGTACGCAAGTGGCCGGTTGCGGAACGAACGAAAGGAAATCAAGGCCCTGGGCTGGTATCTGGTGTGGGAAGTGTTCCGGCCCAACGCCAGAGACATGCGTCCCGAACTGTTCATGGGACTGTCCCCGGCGGCCCAGGCCGAGGCGGAGAAATGGGCCGAGGCCTATATCAAGAAGCACCTCGACCCATGAGACCTCAGAAACCTAATATTTTTGGCAGTTGATAGCGCCAGAAGTCGGTAGGCAAGTCGTCACATCTCCTGAGGTCGTGCTCCCATGTTCGGAGTTGGCCCTCCAGACGCTTGATTTGGGTCTCGATTTGTTTTTCGGCTTCTTGATCGAAATTGCCTTTCGCAATTAGCTTTCTGGTTTCGAGGTCATCGATTTGTAGCTCAAGCCTCTTAATCTCACTTTCGATCCGGGCCCGATCACATTCAGGTTTTGGCGTTTTCGAACGCCGCTCGTGCGCCAAGCGCAAAGCGTCATTCATAGCGCGCTCGGTTGCGTGGCCGCGTCGCATGACGCCGTCCACTCGCAGCCCGTTGGCGCGCTGAAAGCGCCTTATGCCGTCGAACATCGTCCGGTCCGCATAGGGCGTCATGCCGTAGTCGGGGACGTCGTAAAAACCCATGCGGTTGAGGGCCCGCTTGACGTCGAGGACGTCGGCGGGACGGGCGCGGGTCTGGCTGACCACTTGCCTGAGGGTGAAGAAGGGAGGCATGGGAAATCTCCTGGTAAGCGCCGATCACGGCAAACCGTCCCCAAGAAAAGGCCCGCCCGGTACGGGCAATCCGGACTTCGGGTGTTTTGGCCGTTACGCTCTTCCCTTACGGCCCGTAAGCGCAGCGGCCGCGGCGGCGCTCCCGCCATCGCCCGCCGCCGGGGTCGGCGTAGGCGCGGGCATTGGCGGGACCGCTTGGGTTCCTGGTCCGGCGGCGCCCCGGCGGCGTAGGCCCTATCCGAATACCCGGACATGGCCGCGTCGGCTTGTCCGGATAGGCTCTTGAGCCGGGAATACGAGGGCTCCCGCCCCCCCTTCCCCCTTCCGGCGGCGCGTGTTTCCGTGTATAGGACCGGCCCATGCCGATGATCTCCGACACCGCCCGGCTCGAGGCCTTTTGCAAGAGTCTCGCCGGGGCTTCCTTCGTCAGTGTCGATACGGAGTTCATGCGCGAAAAGACCTACTGGCCCATACTGTGCCTGGTGCAGGTGGCCGGGCCCGACGACGCCCGCGTCATCGACGCCCTGGCCCCGGGCATCGATCTCGAGTCCCTGTTCGCCCTGTTCGCCGACACCTCCGTGCTGAAGGTGTTCCACGCCGCGCGCCAGGACCTGGAGATCTTCTATCACCTCGCCGGCCGCCTGCCGGCGCCCGTCTTCGACACCCAGGTGGCGGCCATGGTCTGCGGGTTCGGCGACGCGGTGGGGTATGAAACCCTTATCGCCAAGCTGACGAAGGCGCGCGTCGACAAGTCCTCGCGCTTCACCGACTGGACCCTGCGCCCCTTGCGCGAGCGCCAGATCGCCTATGCGCTTTCCGACGTGACCCATTTGCGCGAGGCCTACGGAAAGCTCGAGAAGAAGCTCGCCGCCAACGGCCGCGAAGGCTGGCTGGACGAGGAAATGGCGGTGCTGACGGCGCCCGGAACCTACGCCATGGACCCCGACCAGGCGTTCCGGCGGATCAAGACCCGGGGCGCCAATGCGCGCTTCCTCGCCGTGCTCCGGGAGGTGGCGGCGTGGCGCGAACGGGAGGCGCAACGGCGCGATCTGCCGCGCCAGCGGGTCTTGCGCGACGAGGCGTTGGTCGAGATCGCCCACCACACCCCGTCCACGGTCGCCGAACTGGCGCGCACCCGCGGGTTGGGCCGCGGCCTGGCCGAGAGGGAGGCGGGCGCCGCCCTGCTGGACGCGGTCCGGCGCGGCCTCGCCGTGCCGGAAAAGGACCGCCCCATCCCCAAGGCCAGGGCCGAATCCGCGCTGCCCCGCGGCCTGGGGCCGGTCTCGGACCTGCTCAAGGTCCTGCTCAAGATGACCTGCGAGGAGTCCGGCGTCGCCCGCAAGCTCGTCGCCTCGTCCGCCGATCTGGAGCTCATCGCGGCCTTCGGCGAGGACGCCAAGGTGCCCGCCCTCAACGGCTGGCGGCGCCAGGTCTTCGGCGATGCGGCGCTGAAGCTCAGGGCCGGCGAGACGGCCCTGGCGGCGGCCGGCAACCGCCTCACCACTGTGCCGGTGAAAACCGGATAGAAGCGCCCGGCGAAGCAGGCCTGACGTCCGTTCCGGCGCCTTGACGGCGCCCCGGAAGGGGCCTACCGAACCTATACCTTCGTATAGGGGTCCTCCCTATACCTATGCGCCGTTGATCGCGTGTTGGTGCCCTCATACGGTCCTGTGGATTGCCCGGGCAATTGCCCGGCGTCGGCCGGGCGCCGGGGGGGCCGCACCAACCAGGGAGTCCGCAATGCTGAAAAACGTCCCGATGGATGTCCGGGTGTTCGCCCAGGTCGTCGACGATCTGCCGGTCAACGTCATCATCTGCGACCGCAAGAAATTCCGCATCACCTACATGAACGAGGCCAGCCGCCGCACCCTCGAGCGGATCGAGCACCTGCTGCCGTGCCCGGCGGACGCGCTCATCGGACGTTCCATCGACATCTTTCTCGACGACCCGCCGCGCCAGCGCCGGCTGCTGGCCGATCCCGCCAACCTGCCCCACACCGCCCGTCTCCATCTGGGCGGGGCGACCCTGGACCTCCTGTTCACGGCGATCATCGACGGCAAGGGCCGGTACGTCGCGCCGCGGCTGACGTGGAGCCTGGCCGCCGACGGCGCCGCCGCGAAAACCGAGGCCGCGGCGCAGCGCCCGGCCACGTCGGTGAAGGGGATATCCGGACCCGTGGAGCGCGCGGCCACGCCCGCCGCCGGCGAAGGGAGCACGCCCGCCGACCAGGGATTGCGGACCCTGACCGGCGCCGTCGATCGGATCGGCGAGTCCGCGGACGCCGTCAGGCGGATTGCCAACCAAACCAACCTGCTGGCCCTCGACGCCATCATCGAGGCGGCGAACGCCGGTGACGCCGGCCCGGGTTTCGCCGCCGCCGCCGCCGGGACCACGAAGCTGGCCGACGACACGGCCCGGGCCGCCGACAGGATCGCCGCGCTCCGGTGAATGCCGTGGGCGGGGCCGGCTCGCCGCCCCGCTAACCCGGATATTTCATGAAGGCGCTGGCGCATGGAACGCCGCTGGTTGCCCTTCAACGGATGGCGCCGGTTTCCACGAAGGTCCGTTGTGTCCCGTTCACCGCTGAACGGTTTTGCGGCGGCCCTGTCCGCCCAAATCGGCGCCCGCAGCCTCAAGCCATAGCCCCGGCTATGGCTTTCGGCTTCGCACGCCACCTTGGACGAACATTGCTCGCCGCAATTCCCGTTCCCTTCATGAAATATCCGGGCTAATTCCCTCAGAACGTTCCCGGATAGGCGCCGCCGTCGATGAGCAGGTTCTGCCCGGTGATGTAGGCCGCCTGGGCGCTGCACAGGTAGGCGCAGGCGTCGCCGAACTCGGCCGGGTCGCCGATGCGCCCCGCCGGGGTGGTGGCCATGCGCTCGGCGAGGATGTCGGCGGCGGGACGTCCCGCCCGCTTCGCCCCCGCCTCCACGTTGGCATGAAAGCGATCGGTGTCGAAGGCGCCGGGCAGCAGGTTGTTGATGGTCACGTTCTGGCGCACGGTCTTGCGGGCGAGGCCGGCGATGAAGCCGGTGAGCCCCGCGCGCGCCCCGTTGGACAGGCCGAGGATTTCGATGGGCGCCTTGACCGCGCTCGAGGTGATGTTGACGACGCGCCCGAAACGCCGCGCGATCATGCCGTCCACCGTGGCCTTGATGAGGAAGATGGCGCTCAGCATGTTGGCGTCGAGGGCGGCGATCCAGTCGTCCCGGTCCCAGTCGCGGAAGTCGCCGGGCGGCGGGCCGCCGGCGTTGTTGATCAAGATGTCGGGGTCGGGGAGGGCGGCCAGCGCGGCGCCGCGCCCGTCCTCTGTGGTGATGTCGGCGGCCACCGTCTGCACCGGCGCGCCGGTGGCGGCGCGGATGTCTTCGGCCGTCGCTTCCAGCGGTCCGGGCGTGCGGGCGACGATGGTCACCGCCGCCCCCTCGCGCGCCAGGGACATGGCGCAGGCCCTGCCCAGACCCTTGCTGGCGGCGCACACCAGCGCCGTCTTTCCGGTGATCCCCAAATCCATGAGCGGTCTCCTTAGTCTAAGAACTTATTTCCTCCATCACGCCCCTGACCAGGGGCACCGTGATGTTGCGGCGTTCGGCCAGGGCGGCACGGTCGACGGCGGCGACCAGGGTCCGCGCCGTCTCGAACGAGCGTTCCATGCGCGTCAGCATGAACGACACCACGTCCGCGTCCACCCGCAACTGGCGGTCGGCGAACAGCTTGACGATCACCGCGGTGATCAATGGGTCGTCGGGCGGCCCGATGCCGACGGCGGCGGCGGCCTTCAGGCGCGATCGCAGATCGGCCAGGCGCACCGGCCAGCGCGCCGGCGGGCGGCGCGCCGTCAGCACCATGTGGCGGCCCGTTTCCTGGACCGTGTTGTACAGGTGCAGGAGCGCCTCCTCCAGGTCTCCGCCGAGAAAGGCCTCCGCGTCCTCCAGCACGCACGCCCTGGCCCCGGCCAGCAGGTGCAGCGGCTCGGCGCCGCCGCCGAGCGCGTCGGCGCCGATCGCCCGCGCCCCGCTTGCCGCCATGAACACCTGGGCCAGATGCGTCTTGCCGCAGCCGGCGGGACCGTGGATGGCCAACAGGGGCCCCGGCCAGTCGGGCCAGCGGTCGAGCCAGGCGACGGCGCCGGCGTTGCCCGGGGCGACAAGGAAGTCCTCGCCCGACAATGCGGGGCGGTGATCGAAGTCAAGGGGCAGTTGCGCGCCGGCGCTCAAGGGCCGCCGCCCTGATACAGGTCGCTGTCCCTATAGCGGGCGATGGCGAAGCGGACCACAACGCCGATCACCGCCGCCGCCGGAACGGCCAGCAGGACGCCGGTGAAACCGAACAGGGCGCCGCCGGCGAGCAGGGCGAACATGATCCAGACGGGGTGCAGCCCCACCCGGTCTCCCACCAGCCTCGGGGTGAGCACATAGCTCTCGGCCGTCTGCCCCGCCAGGAACACCGCCGCCACGCCGATGATCGGCGCCCACTGGTCGAAGTGGGCGTACGCGATGGCGAGGCCGACGATCAGCCCCACCGACGCGCCGATATAGGGGATAAAGGAGATCAGGCCGGCGCCGATCCCGACCAGAAGGCCGAACGGCAATCCGATCAAGGTCAGGGCCACGGCGTAGCAGGCCGCCAGAATCAGACACACGGTCGCCTGGCCGCGGACGAAGGCGGAGATCGTGCTGTCGATTTTCCCCACCTGCTCGCGGATGGTGGGCGCCGCCGTCACCGGCAGAAGGGAATCCAGGTGCGCGACGATCCTGTCCCAGTCGCGCAACAGGTAGAACGCGACGACGGGCGTGATGATGACCAGCGACAGAAGCTGAAGGAAGGCGACGCCGCCGCTCCACAGGCCGGCCAGCAACGCGGTGATCCACTCGATGATCGAACCGGCGTAGGTTTCCGCCGCGTCCTGGAGGCGCTGCATGTCTTCCGGCTTCAGGTCGGCGCGGAGCCGGTTCACATAGGGTTCGGCATAGGCGCGCAGGCCCTCGATAAAATCGGGAATCTGCGAAACAAGCCCGACGGTTTGCGCCTGAAGCAGGGGAAACAGAAGCACCAGCCCGCCGCCGACGACGACGAAGAAAGCGGCGATGATCAGGCTCGTGGCGAGCGTCCGCGAACAACCCCACGTCTCCAGCCTGTCGGCCACCGGGTCGACGAAGTAGGCAATCGCCGCGCCGACGACGAAGGGCAACAGAATACCGCTCAACAGGTGAAGCAGCAGGGCGATGGCCGCGAAACCGGCCGTCCACAGTGCGACGCGCATTTCCCTGGTCAATCCCGTTCCTCCATGGCGGCGGCGCGGCGGCTCCATGTCACCACGTAGGCGCCGCCCGAAAGCAGGGTGGTCACGGTCACCGCGTAGACCAGCACCTCGACCACGCCCTCGACTACGCCATCGCCCGCGATCGCATATCCATTGACGCCCAGGACGGCGGCGGCAAGCACGATCTGGGTCACCGTGTTGACCTTGCTGACCATCAGCGGCTGCATGGTCAGCGACTGGGTCAGGGTCTGGAACAATAGCGCGCCGCCGACGATGAGTGCATCGCGAAACACCACCATGATGACGAGCCAGGTTTCCAGATACCCTTCGTTGCCGAGCGCAAGGTAGACGCTGACCAGAAGCACCTTATCCGCGATGGGGTCGAGGTATCGGCCGAACTCGGTCTCGGCGTCGAAACGTTTGGCGATGAACCCGTCCACGGCGTCGCTGATGCCGGCGACGACAAACACCCAGAAGGCGACGAGGAGTTGGTCACTGAGAACCAGCCACACGGCCACCGGCACGGCCAGCAGGCGTCCAAGCGAGATGACGTTGGGAAGATTCACCGGCCCACGGCTGCGCTACGGCCGCGCTCTCGCCGTCGAGGACGCCGGCCTGAGGCCCAAAATCCATTCGTCGGCCTCCCTCGACAAAGTCAGATCCGCCTGCTCCAGGGCCAGGGTCAGCTGGTCCGATTCCCCGATGTAATGCAGGTTGATCCGCACCACGGCGCGGGACAGAAGCGCCAGGTCGGCACGGCGGATCACGGCCACGCCGGTGAGCCGCTTGCGCACCACCAGCCAGTCGCCGAGACTCTTGATCCGCACCGTCACCGCCAGAACCGCCGGCCGCCCGAACTGCAACAGGTTGTCCCGCTTCCAGTCGTCCTCCACCTGCTGGGCCAACACGGCCGCCGCCCGTCGCAACAACTCGTCGAGACTTTCGTCCCCGGCGGCGGCGAAGGTGCGGACCACGGTGTGTTCCTGGAGCACCGTGCCGAAGCGGGTGAGGTAGACCTCCAGGTCGGGCAGCCCGCGCCGGGTGTCCAGGCGCAGGATGCCGTGGGCGACCAGGGTGTCGCCGGCGCGGTACTTGGCGGCGATGGCGGTCAGGCGCTGGGCGTCCCCTTCCACGGCCTGCTCGGCCCCGATGGCGGCGATGTCCGACAGGTCCCCCAAGGGCAACACCAGCGGCACCAGGCCGTCCACGGTCGGGCGCGCCGCCCATGCATCGCGCCAGGGGTTGGGGTCGTCCCACAACATCAGCGCCCCCGCCGCCTGGTACACGGGCAGGACCAGGAGGGGCTTGCTGGCGGTCTCGGCAAAGGGCAGGGCATAGTCGATGAGAAGCCGGCGCACGTCGTCCGCCTTGAAACGGAAATTCAGGGTGGCGAGATAGCGCACGGCGGACGCCTTCTCTTCGGCGATCGAGAAATCCTTGACGTAGGCCGTGATCTCGTCGCGGCTGAACGCCGGCAGCCGGTCGCGGTCGGCGAGCAGGGTGAGGCGCTCGAGCAGGCGCCGGAAGGCGCGCCGCTCGCCGTCGACCAGCGCCTCCCCGCGCGCCGCCGCCGCCGTCTCCGCGGTCACGTCCACGTCCACCCCCGTGACTTCGAAAACGTCGGTCGCCTGCGCCCGGGCGGTATCGGTCCCCGCCCCGGCGGCAACCAGCACACCGGCGACGAACGCGAAAAGGGACGCCTTGCACATGGCGAAAAGCCGGCCACGATCGATCATTGCAAACCGTCCCGGATACAGTATCTTCGGCCCTCTCGAACTTTAATACCCTCTATCATAATAGGAGGGTAATAGCACGTTGTGCCGGAGGAGGAGGGCATTACCAACCCCAAAGGCCTTTCCAACCTCACCTACAAAAAAGCCGGCGTCGACATCGACGCCGCCCAGGCGTTGATCGAGGCCGTAAAGCCCCTGGCCCGGGCCACCGCGCGCCCAGGCGCCGCCGCCGAGCTCGGCGGCTTCGGCGCCCTGTTCGATCTCAAGGAGGCGGGATACCGGGACCCCATTCTCGTCGCCGGCACCGACGGTGTCGGCACCAAGCTCATGGTGGCCACCGCCGCGGGCCGGCACGACCGGGTGGGCATCGACCTTGTCGCCATGTGCGTCAACGACCTGGTGGTGCAGGGGGCGGAACCCTTGTTCTTCCTCGACTATTATGCCACCGGCAAACTGGACGTGGAGGCGGGCAAAAGCCTCCTCGCCGGCATCGCCGAAGGCTGCCGCCGGGCCGGCTGCGCGCTCATCGGCGGCGAGACGGCGGAGATGCCGGGCCTGTACCGGCGCGGGGATTACGACCTGGCCGGCTTCGCCGTCGGCGCCGTCGAGCGCGATCGCCTGGTCACCGGCGAGACGGTGGCGGCGGGCGACGTGGTCCTCGGGCTGGCGTCCAGCGGGCTCCATGCCAACGGCTTTTCCCTGGTCCGCCGGGTCGTCGAGGACAGCGGTTTGGACTACGCCGGGCCGGCGCCCTTCGATCCCGGGCGCAGCCTGGCCGACGCCCTTCTGGAGCCGACCCGGATCTATGTGAAGGGCTGTCTTTCCGCCCTCGGCGCGGGCGGCGTCAGGGCCTTCGCCCACATCACCGGCGGCGGCCTGGCCGGCAACATCCCGCGCGTCCTGCCCCAAGGCCTGGCGGCGGAGATCGACGCCACGGCGTGGGTCCTGCCGGCGGTGTTCAAATGGCTGGCCGGGGCCGGCGGCATCGCGCCGGCGGAGATGGGGCGCACCTTCAACTGCGGCATCGGCATGGTGGTGGTCGCCGAGGCGGACCGGGCAGGGGACCTGGAGCGCGTCCTGACGGAGGCGGGCGAGACCGTGACCCGGGTGGGGCGGATCGTCCGCCGCGGCGGCCCGGCGGTGGTCCTCGGCGGCATGGAGGACGCATGGCGCGCCTGAAGGTCGCCGTCCTCATCTCGGGGCGGGGGAGCAACCTGCAGGCCCTGATCGACGCCTGCGCCGACGCCGATTTCCCGGCCGGGATCGTCCTCGTGATCTCGGACGTCCCCGGCGCGCACGGGTTGAGCCGCGCCGGGAAGGCGGGCATTCCGACCGCCGTCGTCGAGCGCAAGGACTTCGAGGACCGCGCGGGCTTCGAGGACGCGCTCACCGGGACCCTTCTCGAGGCCGCGCCGGAGCTCGTCTGCCTGGCCGGTTTCATGCGGGTGCTCGGCGACGGGTTCGTCGGGCGCTGGCGCGGCCGGCTGATCAACATCCACCCCTCGCTGCTCCCCGCCTTCAAGGGCGTGCACGTGCATGAGCAGGTCGTCGAGGCAGGCGTGCGCATTTCCGGCTGCACGGTCCACTTCGTCCGCCCCGCCGTGGACGACGGCCCGATCATCGTCCAGGCCGCCGTGCCCGTGCATCCGGACGACGACGCCGACGCCCTGGCCACCCGGGTGCTCGGCCAGGAACACCGCATCTATCCGCTGGCGGTGCGGCTCATCGCCGAGGGCCGGGTGCGCGTCGTCGACGAGCACGTGCTCATCGACGGCGCGGCAATGCCCGAGGGCGCGCTGGTGAACCCCGGCGACGGGTGAGCTAGTGGCCTGTATCAGCTAAAGTGCACCCCTACGATCGCTTTTCCCGTTTCCTCGGCAGGAGGGGAGGCGCAGGCGATGGGGGGCCATCGGAAAGCCTTCCCGACGCCCCGGGGGGCCACCGGGGGGTGTCCCCCCGACACCGTATGCGGGGGGCGCCCCCGCGACGCCCGAGGGGACGGGAAAAGCGACCCGAAGGGCGGCGGTGCGAGGCTTCCGGACGTCGTCGCGCG
>JACZQZ010000109.1 GCA_022545455.1 Pseudomonadota bacterium | reverse complement strand
GCTATACGACGGTCTTGCGAGGTTCCCGGCGAGGAGCGCGGCGCGCCG
Source organism: Pseudomonadota bacterium (assembly GCA_022545455.1). Lineage (GTDB taxonomy): Bacteria > Pseudomonadota > Alphaproteobacteria > Rhodospirillales > 2-02-FULL-58-16 > JACZQZ01. Next base: position 9,463 of record JACZQZ010000109.1, on the reverse strand, counting down.
TGATGCTGGAGCATCACAAGCGGCGCGCGACGACGTCCGGGGGCCTCGCAAGACCGCCCTTCGGGTCGCTTTTCCCGCCTCCTCGGGGCGTCGGGAACGCTTGACGATGGCCCCGCATCGCCGGCGCGTCCCCTCCTGCCGAGGGAACGGGAAAAACGATCGTATAGTGCACGAATCTCTGGGACAGGACCCTAGGGGAAAAAGGTTAAGGGAATCTGTAGCGCACGCCGCCCGCCGCCGCCGCTCAGGTGCCCGGCGACGCCGTGTGGACGGCGGGGCCCGAGCCGTCGCGATACCTCTCCAGGGCCCAGGCCACGCTGGAAAATGCCAGCGCGTCCCAGGGAACGTCGCCCCAGGCCAATAGGGCCACCTCCTGGCTTTCCGGTCCGGGTGAGAATTCGGGGGCGGTCATGTGGCCCCGATGAATGACGTAAACCTGGCTGATGTGCGGAATCTCGTAGATGCCGACCAGTCCATCGATTTCCACCCGCGCCTGGGCCTCCTCCCAGACCTCGCGGGCCGCGCCGTCGGCCGTCGTCTCGTTGAGCTCCATGAAACCGGCCGGAATGGTCCAGAAGCCCTTGCGCGGCGCGATCGCGCGCCGGCACAGGAGGATCCTGTCCTCCCACAGGCACACGGCGCCGACGATGATCTTGGGGTTGTCATATTTGATGTAGCCGCAATCGGGACAGACCAGCCGTGTCTTCGTGTCCCCCTCGGGCACGACTTCGACGGAAGGGCCAATAGTTGTCCGATCGCCGCCCATGGGATCAAGTGTGGCCCGCGGGCCGGGCCCAGGCAAGGCGGAAAAGCGTCATACGAGACGTCACGACCATTGTGACTTCCCTGCCCAGGCTCGCCATACGCACCGGGATTCGGCGCTCTCATCCCGTCCCCGGTCATCTTTATCCACAAAGGTCGGATTTTGTTTCTATAATGGCCGCAACAAAGAATATTGACACGCTGGGTTTTCGGGAGGAGCCCATGGCAGAGGACCACGATCTCCGCGAGATTTTTGCCGACACCACGATCGCCGAATCCCAAGAGCGGACCTTCCTGGGCGGCATCGATTTCTCCACACGCGCTGTTCTTCTTGCCTTTGCCGGTCTTGTCGCGATGGTTGTAGCCGGCGGGGTCTATTACTTCGCCGACCAAAAACTCTCGGCGGCGGTGCGCGACTCGGCCGCCGCGCAAGAGTTGCGGGCGCTGACGGCGCGGGTCGAAAAAGGTCTGTGGCAAATCCGCGGCGACGAGAAGGACTTCCTGGTACGCCGGGACCCCCGGTCCGTGGAACGCTACGAAAGGACCGCGGCCGCGCTGAACGGTGTGTTGAGCACCCTTTACGCCCGGCCCGACACCGGTTTGGCCAGCGAGCACATCACCACCCTGGACGAAGGCCTGGCCCAATACACGACGGAGTTTCAAACCGTCGTCCAGGCGAAGAAGGCGCCCGGTCCCGGTGCTACCGATGATCTTGCGCGGCGGTTGGCCAAATCGGCCCGGGACTTCGACTCCATGGTCGCCAAAACCAACTCGGCCAACCTCAAGGACGTGGTGGCGCGCATGCGCCGGCATGAAAAGGATTTCATACGGCAAGGCGCGACCAGGGACCTGGCGCGCATCAACGACCGCTCAGAGGAATTCGGCCTTTTGCTGGCCTCCTCCCCCGTGGCGGAACGGGATAAGTCACGGATCAGGGATCTCCTGAAGTCCTATCAGGCGAACCTGACGGCGTACGCCAGGGCCAAAATACCTCAGAAACTGAGCATGACCCGGCTCGACGACATCTTCGCCTATATGCTCCCGAGCGTGGACGGCCTGGCCACCTTCGCCGAGGACGGCCTGGCCGCCGCCGCCAGGGCAGCAGAGGAAGCGCGCACCTTTGCCCGGACGTTGGTGTCGGGCGGCGTCGGCGCGATTTTGGCCCTGTTGACGCTGGTCGGCATCGTCATCGTGCGCAGTATCGCCACGCCCGTGCGCGCCCTCGCCCAGGCCGCCAACAGATTGGCGGACGGCGACGGGAGCGTCCCCCTTCCCGCCCTCGGGAACAGTGACGAGGCGGGCGAACTGGCCGCCGTCTTGACCGTCTTCAGGGAGAACCAAGGGGAAATCGGGCGGCTTCGCGGGCAGGTGGCGGCCATGCGGGCCGAGCTTGAAAAAAGCGAGGCCGCGTTGAAGAGGTCCGAGGATGTGGAAATGCGGGATGGTGATGGCGCGGGCCTGCCCGTGCCCCGGATCTCCGAGCCCGCCCCCATCAGCGTCCGCGAGGCGGCGTCGGGAATGATCCTGTCCGGGCCCATTTCGGCGATCAGCCGGCAGTTGGCAGAGTCCAGTCAAAGCGTCTCGACCAAGGCCTACGAAGCGGAAAGGACGGGCACCCTGATCAAGAACCTTGGGGACGCGGCGCGGCGGATCGGTGAGGTGGAAACGCTCCTGTCCGCCATTGGCGAGCAAACCAACTTCCTGGTGCTCAAATCCGCTGTGACGGAGGGCCTGAGCGACGAGGCGAACAAACATCTCGTGGTGCTTTCCACCGGCTACAAATCCGCCGCCGATCAAAGGGCCTCCACGGATGTGATCGTTCGCCGCCGTTTGGACGCCATCCGCACGACGGCCGGCGAGGCGTCGCGCGCGATCAGGGGAATCGCCAACTCCGTCGCCGAGGTGAAAGAGGTGGCGATGGATATCGCCGCGTCGACCTCGGCCGAGGCGCTGGCGGTGACGACGGCGCTTCTGGCCCAGTCCGAGTGCCTGCGCGGGATGCTCGATGACCTTGCGGGGAATATCCACGGCGCCACGGACGAGGCCCCATTGCCCGGCCCCGAGGTCCACGAAACAACACCCACCCCGCTGCCGCGCCAGCGCGAGCCCGGGTAATACCAAGGCGCGGCGTCGCTCGCCCAGGCCCTTGGTATTAATCCCGGGCCGGGCGGGCTTGGGCAGTCGTCAATCCACTCCCCGCAACGCGGCGACGCCGGGCAGGACCTTGCCCTCCAACCATTCGAGGAAGGCGCCGCCGGCGGTCGACACATACGTGAAGCCGTCGCCCGCCCCGGCCTTGGCCAGGGCCGCCACGGTGTCGCCGCCACCGGCGACGCTGAGCAGCCTGCCCTCTTTGGTCAGCCGCGCCACCGCGCGGGCCAGCGCGGTGGTGCCGGCGTCGAACGGGGACACCTCGAAGGCGCCGAGAGGGCCGTTCCACACCAGCGTCCTGCAGCCCTCCAGCCGGTGCACAAGCTCCTTCACCGATGCCGGACCCAGGTCCAGGATCATGGCGTCGGGGGGGATTGCGTCCACGGGCACGGTCTCGCTTTCGGCGCCCTCGACGAATTCCCGCGCCACCACGGCGTCCACCGGTAGCGCGATGTCGCAGCCCGCCCGCGCCGCCGCCGCCATGATGGCGCGTGCGGAGTCGGTCATGTCGTGCTCGCACAGGGACCGGCCCACATTCACCCCCCGGGCCAGCAGGAAGGTGTTGGCCATGGCGCCGCCGATGATCAGCAGGTCCGTCTTATCCACCAGGTGGCCCAGGGCGTCCATCTTGGTGGAGATCTTGGCGCCGCCGACCACCGCCGCCACCGGGTGCCGCGGCGACTCCAGCGCGCCGGCCAGGGCCTCCAGCTCCGCCTGCATCAGCCGCCCGGCCGCCGCCGGCAACAGGCGCGCGATCGCTTCCGTGGAGGCATGGGCCCGGTGCGCGCACGAGAACGCGTCGTTGACATAGACGTCGCCAAGGGCCGCCAGTTCCTTGGCGAAGGCCGGGTCGTTCCCTTCCTCTCCGGCGTGGAAGCGCAGGTTTTCCAGCATGACGATGTCGCCGTCGGCCATGGCCGCGGCGACCGTGGAGGCGTCCGGCCCGACGCAGTCGGCGGCGAAGGCCACCTCTCGCCCGCCCAGGGCCGCGCCCAGCGCCGCCGCCACGGGGCGCAGGGTCAGGGAGTCCACCACCCGGCCCTTGGGGCGGCCCAGATGCGACATGACGATGACGCGCGCGCCCTTGTCCGCCAACTCGACCAGCGTCGGCACGGTGCGCACGATCCGGGTGGCGTCCGCGACCTCGCCGTCCTTCATCGGGACATTGAGGTCGGCGCGGACGAGGACCCGCTTTCCCGCGACATCCAGATCGTCGATGGTCTTGAACCTAGTGGCCTGCATCAGCTAAATTGTACCCCTACGACGGCGTTGCGAGGTTTCCGGCTAGGAGCGCGTCGCGCCTTGGTGTGCGTGCACCACAAGCGGCGCGCGACGACGTCCGGAAGCCTCGCAACGCCGCCCTTCGGGTCGCTTTTCCCGTCCCCTCGGGGCGTCGGGAAGGCTTTCCGATGGCCCCGCATCGCCTGCGCCTCCCCTCCTGCCGAGGAAACGGGAAAAGCGATCGTAGGGGTGCACTTTAGCTGATACAGGCCACTAGTCATGGCGCGCCCTTTCCCTTCAGCGCCTCGGCGCGGGCCCGGGCCTCGCCGGCCTTCTCCATCTCGCCCAGGACCTCGTAGGCCCGCGCCAGCCGCAACCAGCCCTCCCGGTCGCCGGGGTTTTCCTCGAGCCGGTCGGCCAGCCTTTTCACCATGGAGCGGATCATCGCCGCGCGCTCTTCGTCCGACATGCGGGCCGCCGCTTCCATGTCGGCGCGGCTCGGCCCGGCCGGGCTCGTGGCCGGCGGCGCGCCGGGCGCTGTTCCCCGGAAGGGGGGGCGCGCCCCGGCAAGGGCGACGGCCCCGGGCGACGGCTCCACCGTCGCCGGGTCGATGTCGAGGGCGCGGGCGGCGCGCTCGATCTGTTGCTCCAGCACCGGGTGCCACGGCGCATCGGGCGGCGAGAGGACCCGCAGGTCGACCCAGTCCTGAAGCGCGCCCCGCACGTCGCCCTGCTGCGCCTTTGCCAGACCCAGATAGTACCGGGCCTTCGTGTTCCCGGGCTCGGCCGCGAAGACGCCCTCGAATATCTGGCGGACCTCGGGCGTGATCGGGCCGCCGTCGCCGAGCGCCACCGCCTCGGCATAGCCGGCCGCGATGTCGGCGCGGTTGTCGCTGAGTCCCATGGCGCGGCGGAAGGCGTTGGCGGCGTCGTCGTAGTGCTCCAGGGTCATGTAGGACCGCGCCAACAGCAGCCAGCCGTTGAGGTCATCGGGGTTGCGCAACAGGCGCTCGGCCAGGCGTCCCACCACCGCCCGGAGGCCTTCCTGGTCCCCGGCCTCGGCGTCGGCGCCGGCCGTCGCCGTGCCGCGCTCGGCAAACGGTTGACCGGGCGCGCCCGGCGAGCCGAGATAAAGGTACAGCCCGACGGCGCCCGCCGGCACGGCGACGGCGATGGCGGCGATCACCGCGACGCTGCCCCTTGGGCGCGGGCGGGCGGGCTCTTCCGTCCCGCCGGAACCGTCCTCCGGGCCCGCGGCGAGCATACGGCGCTGGATTTCGATCCTCGCCGCGTGGGCTTGGTCGTCCCCGAACAGGCCCCGTTCGAGGTCGCGGTCCACCTCGGCGAGTTGGTCGCGGTAAACCGTGATGTCGTACGCGGCGCGGGTGGGCGCCGGCGCCCGGCCGCGGCGCGCCAGGGGCACCAGAAGCAACCCCAGGGCCACCGCCGTCAGGACGGCAATGGTGATCCAGAGCCCGATCACCGGGACCGGTCGTCGAGCAGGGTTTCCAGGCGGCGCTTCTCGTCCTCGGTCAGCGGCGGCGGGGCCGTGCCGCGCCGCGCGCCGGCGGCCGTGCGCCGGCGGTAAAACGCCACCACGGCCAGGACGCCGAGCCCGGCGATCAGGGCCGGCCCCAACCACAGCGCGTACGTGGTCGCCTTGAAGGGGGGCCGCATGAGGACGAAGTCGCCGTACCGGGAGACCACGTAATCGATGACCTGGCCGTCGCTGTCGCCGGCCGCCAGGCGCTCGCGCACCAGAACCCGCAGGTCCCGGGCCAGGTCGGCGTCCGAATCGTCGATGGACTGGTTCTGGCAGACCAGGCAGCGCAGACCCTTGCTGATCTCGCGGGCGCGCGCTTCCAGCGCCGGGTCGTCGAGCATCTCGTCGGGATTGACGGCGCCCGCGGACACGGCGGCCAGGCACAGAACCAAGCCGAGGAACAGGGCTTTCATCGCCTGCGAAGCTCCTCGATCAAGGGCCGGAGGGTTTCCTCCCAGATCCGCCCGGTGATCGGGCCCACCTGCTTGTAGCGGATGACGCCGTTCTTATCGACGACGAAGGTTTCGGGCGCGCCGGTGACGCCGAAGGCGATGGCGGCGCGGCTTTCCGGATCATCGCCGATCAGCGTGTAGGGATCGCCGAACCGGGCCAGCCATTTGGGGCCGGCGTCGGGGTCGGTTTCCCGCCAGTCGATCCCGTGGACGGGCACCGCGTTTTCCTTTTTCAGCTGCATGAGCAGCGGGTGCTCGACCCGGCAGGCGAAGCACCAGGAGCCGAATATGTTGACCAGCGAGACCTCGCCCTTGAGGTCTTCGCTGGACAATCCCCTGTCGCGTCCCTTGATCGGGTCGAGGGCGAACTCGGGCACCGGCGTGTCGATCAGCACCGAGGGGATGGCGGACGGGTCCTTGGTCAGGCCGACGGCGAAGTAGGCCGCGATCACGCCGAAAACGACGAGGGGCAGGACATAGAGGAAGCGCCTGTTCATGGCCCCGCCTCACGCCCGGGCCGGCGCTCCGGCGCGCGCACCGGCCGCGGCGCGGCTGGTCTTGGGCGCGCCGACGCGGTGGCGGCGGTCCGAAAGGCTGACCATGCCGCCCGCCACCATGACCAGGATGCCCCCCCACATCCAGCCCACCAGCGGATTGAAATAAAGCCGCGTGACGAAGGCGCCTTCGGACCCTTGCGCATCCCCGATGACCGCGTACAGGTCGCCGAAAATGGTCGGGTGAATGGCGGCCTCGGTGGTCAGGCTGCGCTCCACCGGGTAGTCGCGCTTTTCGGGGCGCAGGGTGACCACCGGCCGCCCGTCCCTGGCGACGGTGAAGGTGCCGCGGGTGGCCGAATAGTTGGGGCCGGGGACCTGGCGCGCGCCCTCGAAGGTGAACGTGAAACCGGCCACGGTCGCGGTGTCGCCGGGCTTCATGGCCTGGATGGTTTCGACCTTCCAGGCGCCGGCGCCGGTCATTCCGGCGATGGCGATGGCGAGGCCCCCGTGGGCCAGGGTCATGCCCCAGGCGTTGCGCGGCACGCGGCCGATGCGGCGCAGGGTCTCGGGCAACGGGACGCGGAACAGTTTGACCCTTTCCGCGAATCCGACCACGGTGCCGACGAACAGCCACGCCGCCAGACCCATGCCGAGCAGGGCGAAGAGCGGTCCGTCGGCAACCACGGCCCAGGCCAGCACCGCCGCCGCCGCCAACGCGGCGAAGGCCACCCACAGCCGCGTCAGGGCGGGACCCAGCTCCCCGCGCTTCCAGGTCAGCAGCGGACCCACGGCCATGGTCGCCACCATGGGCGCCATCAAGGGCAGGAAGACGGCATTGAAGAACGGCGGCCCCACCGAAACCTTGCCGCCGCCGACGGCGTCCAGGAAGAGCGGATAGAGGGTGCCCAGCAGCACCGCCGCCGCCGCCGTGGTCAACAGCAGATTGTTGAGCAGCAGACTGCCCTCGCGGGAGATCGGCTGGAACAGCCCGGTGCTCGCCAGACTCGGGCCGCGCCAGGCGAACAGCGCCAGCGAGCCGCCGATGACGACGAGAAGAAGGACCAGGATGAAGGCGCCGCGCGCCGGGTCGGTGGCGAAGGCGTGGACCGACGTCAGCACCCCCGACCGCACCAGGAAGGTGCCCAGCAGGCTGAGGGCGAAGGTGACGATGGCGAGGAAGATGGTCCACCCTTTGAGGGTGTCGCGTTTCTCGACCACGACGGCGGAATGGAGCAGCGCCGTGCCCGCCAGCCAGGGCATGAACGCGGCGTTCTCCACCGGGTCCCAGAACCAGAAACCGCCCCAGCCCAGGATGGTGTAAGCCCACCAAGAGCCCAGAAGCAGTCCGCTGGCCAGCAGCACCCAGGAGATGATGCCCCAGGTCCGCCCGGCGTCCACCCACTCGTCGCCCGTTTTGCCGGCCAGGAGGGCCCCGATGGCGAAGGCGAATGGCACGGTGATTCCGATCAGTCCCGCCATCAGGGCCGGCGGATGGAAGAACATGCCGAAGTGGGTCAGCAATGGATTGATGCCCTGACCGTCGAGAGGAATTACCGCCAGCTTCTCAAAGGGGTTGGCCATTACCGCCATCACCACCAGGAAGAAAGTCTGCACCAACATCAGCGTGGCGGCGGTATAGGGCAGACTCGGGCGTACGCGCGCCGGAGCCAACCAGATTGCCAGGGCCGACATGACGGAAAGAACAAAGGCGATGTACAGCAACGAGCCTTCGTTGCCAGCATAGAAGGCGACCCAGGTGAACCCATAGGGCATGGCCAGGTTGCTGTGACCGGCCACGTAGGCAATCTCGAAGTCCCGATTAATAAAGGCGGTTACCAGGCTGAGGGTGGCCACCAGCATCACCAGCACCAGCAGATACACCGCTTTTCGGGAGCTTTCCACCAGCGCCGGGACTCCCCGCAGCTTACCAACCACCGATCCGATACAGGCATAGGAGGACAGGGCCAGTGCGATCCACAGTGATATTGCGCCCAGATCAGCCATCGTTCTCCGGTTTCCCTTCCCGCTCAAGTCCTACGTCGTCGGCAGCGGAATCAGATGCATCTTCCCCAGTATTCTCCACGGCAGGATCGTCGCTTAAGTCCAACTGCTGATCGACCATGTCCAGATAGGGTTGCAGGTTTTGGTCTAATGGTAGACCGGTCACCGGCTGGGGTAATCTGCTTACCGACATAGAACGCAGTACCAGCACGCCGGCCGCCAGCGCGGCGGACACTCCCACCAGCGGGAAAATCCAGGCCACCAGGTTGAACCCGGAAGCCCGGATGTAGCCGGTCTTGAGGCCATCGGTGCCGCTGTAGCTCTTCAAAAGGCGGTTGTGGTTGCGGTGCTTCCGGCCCTTGTAGATGAACTGCTTGGTCGAGAAATAGGCGTATTTCTTGGGAAAATCCCGGATCAGCGCGCGCGCGAGGGTCGCCATGTCGCGCGCCGTGCTCATCTGGCGCCGGTTGGGCAGCCCGGAGGCGTTGCGGAAAGAGGTCCGTTTCATGCCCAGCTCGCGCGCCTTCGCGGTCATCAGGCGCGCGAACTTGGTTTCCTTGCCGGCCAGCGCCTCGGCCACCACCACGGCGGCATCGTTGGCGGACTTGGTGACCAGGGCCAGGATGGCGTTCTTGACCGTGACCCCGTCGGCCCCGCCGCGCTCGGCAGCCGCGGCGATCTCGTCGATGCGGGTGACGTTCGGAGAGAGCTTGGCGAAGATCGGCTTGCGGGTCGCCTCGCGCACGGCGCGCACGAAGTAGTCCTGCGTCATGCCGGGCAGCTCGCAGGCAATTTCACCCACGGCCTCGGGCCAGATGTTCACGCCGCGGAGCTTC
>JACZQZ010000108.1 GCA_022545455.1 Pseudomonadota bacterium | reverse complement strand
CGGCCCGGTCCCGTCCCGCCCGTGCCGCGCCCGACGCCGGCGGCAATGCCTCCGGGACTCAGATTTCGTACCCCCGTTCGCCATGGGTGGTGATGTCCAGGCCCTCGATCTCGTCCTCCTCGCTGACCCGCAGGCCGACCACGGCACCGACGACCTTGAGGATCACCCAGCTCATACCCCCGGCCCAGACCACCGTCGCCGCGGCGCCGACGAACTGCACCCAAAGGGCCTTGGCCGTACCGAAGCCTTCGGCGAAACCCAGGCCGCCCAGGGCCCCGGCGGTGAAGACCGCGGTCAGCATGATCCCCAGAACGCCGCCCACGCCGTGCACCGCGAAGACGTCCAGGGAATCGTCGATCTTATAGCGCTGCTTGACCGCCTGCACCGCGGCGAAGCAGACGAGACCGGCGGCGGTGCCGATGACAAGGGCGCCCACCGGCCCGACGAAGCCCGAGGCCGGGGTGATCGTCGCCAGGCCGGCGATGGTGCCGGTGACCATGCCGACCAGGCTGGGCTTTCCGTACTTGATCCATTCGACGGCCATCCATACCAGCGACGCCGTGGCCGCCGAGATGTGGGTCACCACCATGGCCATGCCGGCGTTGCCGTTGGCGGCGAGCGCGCTGCCGGCGTTGAAACCGAACCAGCCCACCCACAGCATGGCGGCGCCGGTCATCACCATGCCCGGGTTGTGGGGCGGCTTGACGTCGGCCGGGAAGCCCTTGCGGCTGCCCAGCATCATCGCCACCACCAACGCCGACGTGCCCGCGGTCGCATGCACGACGAGGCCGCCGGCGAAATCCATCACGCCGAGTTCGGCAAGCCAGCCGCCGCCCCACACCCAGTGGGCGACGGGGGCGTAGACGAGGATCAGCCACAGGGCGCTGAACAGGCATACGGCCGAGAACTTCATGCGTTCCACGTAGGCGCCGACGATGAGCGCCGGCGTGATGATGGCAAAGGTCATCTGGAACATGAAGAAGACGGTCTCGGGAATGTCGCCGCTCAAGGCATCGACGGCGACGCCGATGAGAAACATCTTGCCCAGGCCGCCGATGACCGCGTTGGCGCCGCCGCCGTCGCCGAACGCCAGGCTGTAGACGACGAAGAGCCACAGGACCGAGGCCAGGCAGCAGATGGCGAAACAGTGCATCAGGACCGAGAGCACGTTCTGGGAGCGGACCAGGCCGCCATAGAAAAGGGCCAGGCCCGGAACCGTCATGAACAGGACCAGGGCCGTCGACGTCAGCAGCCACGCGGTGTTGCCCTCGCTCAGCGTCGGCGCGCCCTGGGCCAGGGCCTCGGACGAAAGTATGAAAAGGCCGAGCCCCAAGACGAAGGGCGCCAAATAGGCCCCCTTGCGGTGATTATTCAGCATGTTGTCCCCCCTCCATGCTTCCCTGTCAGGTACCCCCCGGATGTTTATTATTGGCCGGCATTGGCCGGCGGCCCCAGGGCCTTGAGTACTCCCGTGCACGATTTCGGACGCCATCCCTTCGCGGCCGCCGGCGGCTCCCCCGGACCGGCGGTTGTCAGGTCGTGGCGTATTTCTTTTCCTCCTCGTCGTAGGCCGGGAAACCGATGACCTCGCGCGCGTGGGCGAACTCGGCCAGGGCGTCGGGATGCGCACCCTGCTTCAGGGCGGCCAGCGCGTCCTCCATCGCCTTGATGCCCCCGAGAAGCAGGGTTATCGGATAGAGGACGATCTTGTAGCCGATCGCGCCCAGGCGTTCCGGCGCCAGCAGCGGCGTGTCGCCCTGCTCGACCATGTTGGCCATTTTCGGCCCGGTCACGCCGTCACAGTAGGCGCGCATCTCGTCCTCGGTGCGCGGCGCTTCCAAAAACGTGATGTCGGCGCCCATCTCGGCGAAGGTCTTGACCCGCCGGAGCGCCTCGTCGAAGCCGTCGGTGGCGTTGGCGTCCGTGCGCGCCATGATCAGGATGTCGGCGCCGGCGTCGCGGGCGTCGACGGCGGCCCGGACGCGCTGGAACGCCTCGTCGCGGCCCACCGTCTGCTTGCCGCGGGTATGCCCGCAGCGCTTGGGCGACACCTGGTCCTCGATCATGATGCAGGCGAAGCCGGCCTGCGCGTACCCGCGGACCGTACGCTGCACGTTGATCGCGTTGCCGTAGCCGGTGTCCCCGTCGCCGATCACGGGGATGGAGACGGCGCCGCAGATGTTGCGCCCCTGATCCACCATCTCGGCGTAGGAAATCAGCCCGGTGTCCGGCATGCCGAGGCGCGCCGCCGAAACGGCGAACCCACCCATGAAGGTGGCCCCGAAACCGGCGCGCTCGATGAGCTTCGCCGAAAGGGCGTCGAAGCAGCCGGGCGTCACCATCACGTCCGGCTGGGCGAGCAGTTGGCGAAGCCGGTCCGCCGGGCTCATCGCCGGCGCTCCGTTTCGATTTCTGAAGGTCCTGTCACCGGCCGTCCCCCCTGGCAACCACTTCGGCGCCCTATGAATACCCGATCCGTCCGCTTTGGCAAAGCCGCCGGCGGTCCGGCCCTGCCCGGATATTGCATGAAGGGTGCGCAACCGGGCACCCTCCATCGCTTGGCCCCGCCCGGCCGATGATATACGGTTCCGGTGGTCCCGCGAACGCGTGCAACGGAGTACTCGGCCATGCCCATCCAGCGCCACGAGATCGATTTTGCGACCCTGCCCGAGGATGTCCTCGAGCAGTGGCGCGCGCTGCCCCCGGCCGTGGTCTCCGACTGCATGAACCGCACCCAGGTCATGGCCGGCGCCATCAAGCCGGTGGGCGACGGTATGCGGCTGGCCGGCCAGGCGCGGACGGTGACCTGCATGGTCGGCGACAACTCGGCCATCCACACGGCCCTCGCCATGGTGCGGCGGGGCGAGGTGCTGGTGGTCGATGCCGGCGGCTACGAGGACACCGCCATCTGGGGCGGGATCATGACCCGGGCCGCCCTTCGACGCGGCATCGCCGGGCTGGTCGTCGACGGGGCGGTGCGCGACGTGGCCGAGATCCGCGAGTTCGGCTTCCCCTGCTTCGCCCGGGCCGTGGTTCCGGCCGGGCCGCACAAGGGTTTCGGCGGCATCATCGACGGCCCTATTTCGTGCGCCGGCTGCCCGGTCCGCCCCGGCGACCTGGTGCTCGGCGACGACGATGGTGTCTGTGTGGTGCCCCTGGAGCGGGCCGAGGCGACCCTCGCCGCGTCCCTGGACAAGATCGCCCAGGAGGAAAAGACCAACGCCAACACCGCCTCCGGCGGCCTGCCGATCGACACCATGGGCCTGGCGGAGCCGGAGATCCTCGGCGGTTAGCCCGGATATTTCATGAAGGGAACGGGATTTGCGGCGAGCAATGGTCGTCCAAGGTGGCGTCAGCGCCGATCCCGGCCGTCCCCGCCGTCGTTCTTCCGCCGCTCCCTTGCCTCGACGACCTTGACGGCGGCCCACACGACCACCACGACGGCGAATGCAAGTACGCCGATTTTCAAATAGGCAAGGGCCTGTCCGGCGACAAAGCTCATGGCGAAGGTGAACCGTTAAACAGGGGGAAATCGACTCCGGTGTTTATGAAAGCACACTAGCATGGAGGGCGGGGGTCAAGGTGTCATCGCGAACCACATCAGCGCCGGCAGGGTCAGGAACGAAAGGGCGGTGGAGACGAGCACGGTGCCCGCCACCTCCGCCGGGCGGTTATCGTGGAGCTGGGCGAAAAGGTAGTTGAAGACGGCGACGGGCATGGCGCATTCGATGATCAGGACGCCCCGCGCCGCGCCCTCGTATCCCAAGACCTCGGCCGCCCCCCAGCCGACAAGAAAGCCCATGCCAAGCCTGAGCACGGAAAGCCCGAAGCTTCTGGGCAGGCTCTCTATGCGCAGGCCGGCGAGCGAGGCGCCGAGGGTGATCAGCATCAGGGGGATGGCGAAATCCCCCAAAAGCTCGACCGTCCTGAACAGCCAGCCGGGCAAGGGGGGGGCCAGGAACTTGACGACGAGGGCGGCAAGCACGGCCCACACCAGCGGAATCTTGAGGACCTCGGAGGGCTTGGCGGTACCGGCGGCGATCGCCGGGCCCAGTGTGAAGACGAGGAGCGCGCTCACCGCGAAATACGCGATGCCAAGCGCCAGCCCCCGCTCGCCAAAGGCAAGAAGACATAGCGGCAGCCCCATGTTGCCCGTGTTGGCGAATATCAAGACCGGCAGGAAGGTGCGCTGTTCGAGCCGGAGGAGCCGGAGGAGCGGGATGGCGATGGCGGCGAACACGGCCACCGTGGCGAGCGAGGCGAAGCCCATGATGCCCATGGTCTCGAACGTGAGGTCGACCTTGACCAGCGTCCCGAAGATCAGGCACGGGAAGCCGACGTTGGTGACCAGGCGGGTGACGAAGGCGGTCTCGAAGGGAACGCCCTTCTTCGCCCAGGCGAAGCCGATCCCGGCGCACAGGAACACCGGCGCAATGATCGAGAAGATCTCGGCGAACATGTCCTAACGCCCCCTGAAGGCGGGCTTTTCCTTGGCCAGGAACGCCCGCAGGCCTTCCCGGTAGTCCTCGGAATCGCACAGCGCGTAGCCTTCGTCCGTCTCCGCCGCCGTCAGGGGTTCGGGCTCGCCTAAGCGGCGCACGAACCTCTTGTTGCACCTGGCCGCCAGCGGCGCGCCCCCGGCGATGCGCCGGGCGGCGGCGTAGGCCTCTTCCTCCACCGCCTCGTCCGCGACCACCCGGGTGAGCAGTCCTTTTGCTTGCGCTTCGCGGGCGCCCAGGATGCGCCCTTCGAGCAGAAGTTCCAGGACCACGGCGTCCCCGGCGACGCGGCGGACCACCTCCATCTCCGGATACGCCATCGCATGGCCGAGCCGGTTGATGGGCGCGCCGAAGCGCGCCGATTCGCCGCTGATGCGCAAATCGCACGCACAGGCGATCTCCAGGCCGCCACCGGTGCAGACGCCAAGGATCATGGCCACCGTCGGATGGCGGCACCCGACGATGGCGCCCAGGGCGCCCGAGACACTGTCCCCATAAACTTTTGCCTGGATGGCGTCGGCCCGTTGGGCGGGGAATTCGGAGATGTCGGCGCCGGCGGCGAAGGCCGCGTCACCGGCGCCGCGGACGACGATGCAACGCACCTCGTCCGCCGCCGACAGCTCGTCCATCACATGGTTCAGGCGCGCCCAGGCGGCCTTGGTCAGGGCGTTCAGCCGGTCCGGGTTGTTGAGGACCACGGTGGCGACGGGGCCGTCCCGGGTGACGAGGATCGCTTCGGACATGGGCTTGCCGGGGCGTCCCCTCAGCCGCCGTTCAACACGCGCAGGGGCTCGCCCTTGAGCCAAGCCAGAATATCCTCGACCGCCTCCCCATAGGCAAGGGTGTAGGTTTCGCGCATGACGTAGGCGGTGTGGCCGGTAAGGACCGTGTTGTCCAGGCCGCGCAGGGGATGATCGCGGGGCAGGGGTTCCACGTCGTAGACGTCGATGCCGGCGCCGGCGATGGCGCGGCTTTCCAGGGTCTCGATCAGGGCCGCCTCGTCGACGATGGGGCCGCGCGAGGTGTTGACCAGGTAGGCGGTGGGTTTCATCAGCCCGAGCTCCCGCCGCCCGACCACACCGCGGGTGCGGTCGCTCAGCACCAGGTGGATGGTGATGATGTCGGCTTCGGAAAACAGGACGTCCTTCCCGACCCGCGTGGCGCCGCATTCGGCGGCCCGCTCTTCGGTCAGGTTCTGGCTCCAGGCGATCAGGGTCATGCCGAAGGCGAGGCCGACCCGGGCCACCTGGGACCCGAGCTTTCCAAGGCCCAGGATACCGAGGGTCTTGTCGCGCAGTCCTTCGGCGAAACCGGCCTGCCAGCCGCCTTCGTGCATGGAGCGGTCCTCGCGCGGGATCTGCTTGACCAGGGCGAGGATCAGGGCCCAGGCGTGCTCGGCCGCCGGATACGGCAGCAGCGCGGTGCCGCACACCGGCAGGCCCCGGGTGCGGGCCGCCTCCATGTCGATGGCCAGGTTGCGCATGCCGGTGGTCACCAGCAGCTTGAGGTTCGGCAGGCCGTCGATCAGGGACGCCGGAAAGGGCGTCCGTTCGCGCATGGCGACGACGATGTCGAAGTCCGAAAGCGCCTCGGCGACGGCCTTTTCGCCCTTGATGTATTCGTTGAAGACCGTAATCTCCACTTCCGGAGGCAGCACCCCCCAGTCGGCGCTATCCAGGGCGACATTTTGGTAGTCGTCGAGGATTGCAAGCCGTGTTACCATTGACCGGTCCCCCCGTCTGTATTGATGGCGAACCCGATGCCGTGCACGGGCCCCCGCCGCGGCCTGTTATAGACCAACATTTCCCTTGCGGTCTCCCATGTTTCGTTTGAGCGTTCCGTGGCCGGTGAAGGGGATCCGGAGAAGGCCGGAAATCCGGTTTCGTTCCGTCGAGGAGCCGATGATGGAGGAAAGACGAAAAGCCCAGCGCAGACGCCTGCTGGTCGACCGGCGGACCGCCGAGGAACGGCGCGTCGGACTGGAGCGTCTGTTGGATTCGAAAGGACGCTCCACCGAGGATATCCGGCGCGACGCCGCCGACTGGTCCGACGACCTGGACCGGCGCTACGACGCCGACCAGCGGTCCGGTTCCGACCAGCGCTCGGGCGCCGTCCGCCGCCAACGGCCCGACAGGCGCAAAAACTAGTTCGTACAACATCCCCGCGGCGGCGCCAACGGGGACATTCCAGACACCTGTGCTATCGTCGCGCATCCGGCGCCCGGATCGCCGGACCCTTTCGGGTGCGCCGGCGCCCGCGCCCCGTTCGGGCATGGGCCGGCCGAAAAGGAACGCGCCATGGCGTCCTGCCGCATCGCCCTGATCCACGCGACGACCGTTGCCAGGGGCCCGGTCGCGAACGCGTTCTCGCGCCTGTGGCCGGAAGCGGGGACGGTCCATCTGACCGATGAATCCCTGAGCGAGGACCTGGCCCGGGCCGGCGCCCTGACGCCCGACTTCGCGACCCGCATGGCGTACCTTGCCCGCTATGCGGTGGATTGCGGGGCCGACGGCATCCTGTTCACCTGTTCCGCCTTCGGCGCCGCCATCGAGGACGCGAGGAACGGGCTGCCGGTGCCGGTGCTCAAGCCCGATGAGGCGATGATCGACGAAGCCCTGTCGGCGGGACCGCGCATCGGCGGCCTCGCCACCTTCGCGCCGACGATCGAATCCCTCCGCGCCGAAATCGAAGCGGCGGCGGCACGCCGTGGCCTGTCGCCCGAGATCGACGTGCGCCACGTGCCCGGCGCCCTGGACGCGCTGAGAGCGGACCGCGCCGGCGAGCACGACGCCCTGATCGCCCGCGCCGCCGAAGACCTGGCGGACTGCGACGCCCTGGTCCTGGCCCAGTTCTCCATGGCGCGGGCGGCGACCGCCGTCGCCGGGCTTCCCCGCCGCCGCGTCCTGACCAGCCCCGACGCGGCGGTGCGCAGGCTGCGCTCCCTGATCGCGGCGTGATCCAGGGGACCGTAGATCGAAGAGTCCCTGTGATTAACGGATGGTGGCCTTACGGCCATGGGGGGCTCCGCCCCCACGCCCCCCGCCAGGGGTTAACCCCTGGACCCCGTTAGGTCATGGACTCATTAACTGGTGTTGCGAGCGACAATGTCCGCTCTACCCCGCAAAGCAGACTAAATTTCGGGTGGGGCCAATGTCCACACATGACCCTTAGCGGACATTCGCTGGATTATGCTGTTCAAGCCGTGCGAAAGCCTATTTCTGATGCTTATCCATCCACTCTTTAGCGAGTTTTTTTGCCTTGGATACATCAGCCGGGAACATTTTCTTCTCAACAACGTCTCGGTTTTTCCTGGCAGTCTCGTGCCCTTGTGAGGCGGCAATAGTCCACCACATAAGGGCACGAGCGTAGTCCCGTATCACACCGTATCCGTAGCCGTACATGACACCCAGATTTAACTGGGCATCGGCAACTCCCTGATTGGCGGCGAGACGATACCACTTGAACGCTTCCCCATGGTCCTCAGGGACGCCTTTTCCATTTTGGTACATATGACCCAGATTGTTCTGGGCAGAGGCATCTTCCTGATCGGCAGCACGGGTGTACCACTTGACGGCAGTCTTGTAGTTTCGGGTGACCCCCCGTCCTTTACGGTACATATGACCCAGATTGTTCTGGGCAGGGGCAATTCCTTGTTCGGCGGCACGGGTGTACCACTTGACGGCAGTCTTGTAGTCCCGGGTTACACCCAGTCCGTTTTTGTACATCACACCCAGATTGAACTGGGCAGGGGCAATTCCTTGTTCGGCGGCGCGGGTGTACCACGTAACGGCAGTCTTGTGGTCCTGGGTGACCCCCCGTCCTTCTTGGTACATTACACCCAGGTTGAACTGGGCATGGGCATCTCCCTGTTCGGCAAGTGGGTTCCACTCCTTCAACGCAGTTGCAAAGTCTCCTCTTTCAGCAGCACCCATCCCCTTCTGGAAATCCGCAGCAAACGAGCCAGAGGGACTGACCATAACGGTCAGCAATAAGATGCTTGAAAGGAGCCTTTGTTTCATCACCCTGCCACCCCTACGGCAGCGTAGTGCCACACGCGCGATTGGGCTCGCCGATGATGTAAGCCCATAAAGAAGTGGCAAATAAGAAAAAAATGACAACGGCAAAAAGACGATGCATGGACCAAGGTTATCATGGAGGAAGCTGCAGGCTACAACCTCCTTCCTTAGGTCCGCTTATGGCTAGAAGCGGACATTCACCCACACAATGATTTATGTCCGCTTTACCCCCGGAAAGCAGACATCGAGAACCTGGCTTCGGCATGTCCGAAAAGAGGCGGTTTGCGGACGTCATTGCCTGTACGGCAAACACTTCTTTTCCCTACGCGTTTTTTGACCCCCGGCATCCGTCAGATGGGTCTTTCAACGCTCCCGGCGCTGGCGCTGGAAAACTATCGCTTGCCCTCCGCCTTCAACCCGATCTCGACGAGCCGGCGGACCACCTCTGAGCGATTAGGTTTGCTTTGCCACTGCCCCATGGCCGGGTGTACCGTTGCCGCATGACCGACCAAGAAACCCTCTCCGCCAAGACCTGCGTCCCCTGCAAGGGCGGCGTGCCGCGCCTAGACCGGGACCAGGCGCGGGACCTGATCAGTGGTGTCGAGGGCTGGGAACTCAACGACGACGCCACCCGCATCAGCCGCACCTTCAAATTCAAGGATTTCTCCGAGGCCCAGGCCTTCGCATCCAGGGTCGGCGAACTGGCGGAGGCACAGTTCCACCACCCCGAGATCACATTCGGCTGGGGTTATTGCCGGGTCGAGTTCCAGACCCACAAAATACGCGGCCTGCACGAGAACGACTTCATCATGGCCGCCAAGATGAACGGGCTTGTCGGCCGCCGGGATGACCCAACTCTCGTTTCTGAGAACACGACCTGAGCGGCGGGCCGTCCCGGAACCCGTCCCTACTTTTTCGGCTTCCACTCCCGCGCCAGCTTCTGGGCCTCGGATATTTGGGCCGGGGTCATCCTCATGGCAACGATATCGCGGTTCTTGACCGCTTCATCGCGGTACTCGCTGGGGTAGTAACTAGAAGCGGCAAGGTTATACCACATATGGGCCTGTACGTCGTCCTGCGGGACGCCGTGGCCGTCTCTGTACATGGAGCCGAGGTTGTA
>JACZQZ010000107.1 GCA_022545455.1 Pseudomonadota bacterium | reverse complement strand
TGCCGTAGTTGGGGAGTGACGGGTTCGACAACTCCACAACCCGTCTGTAGTCCGAGTGTGCCAGCCGCTCCTTGGCCAGGCTCTTGGCGTCGGGCGTGGCCTCGTCCAGCTCGTCGAACACGAGCATGTCGGCCGGGACCGACTTCATGCCGACCGTGGACTGCATGCCGCGCAGATACAGGTAGGCCGATCCGATTCTTTTCAGGCCGGCCGTGTCGGTGTCCTTCATCAGGCGTGACAGGAACGGGTTGTCCGCGAGCAACGGGCCTACTCGTGACTTCGAGAACTCCAGCACGTCGGTGCGCGTGGGAAAGAAGTACATGACGTTCAGGCCCATCGCGCAGGCATGGAACGCCTTCAGGATGGCCCACGTCGTGCCGCCGATCTGCGCGGCCTTGGACAGCACGATGTGCGGTGCCGTGTCGTCGTAGATCGCCTTGAGGTAGGCGTGGCCTTCGAACCGAAACGGCCGGCCGTCGAGCCGCACGCGACGAAGCGCCCAATCGGCCAGCGGCTCACTGACGGCCCGCGTCGCTGGTAGGGCCAGCTCCGACACGCGGCCGCGGTAGTAACCTCGGTGGGCTTGTGGGACGCCCCGCCTGACCTGCTCAGTTGACATCAGTCTCGGTGAGTTCGCCCGGGCAACGATCGAGCAGGGCTCGGGCGATGCGGTCTCGCGCTTGCTCGTCGGGTATCTCTTGTTTCACGACATCGATGAATGTGTCGATCAAGGACCGGCCGTCAGCTTCGGCCTGGGCCCGGATCTGTTCTTCGGTCTGGCCATCGAGCGAGAGGCCACGAGCCAGGCGCTGTCCTCTCTGCGCCTTCTCCAGGATCGCCGACACCCGCTCCAAGGCACGGATCTCGTCGAGGTTGAGCCCTTGTTTCTGAATCGATTCGAACAGCCGCGCGAACACCACGCCCCAAAACTTGAAGTGCCGAGCGTTCAAGTTCACGCGCTCGGTGGCCAGCGAATCGCCGATGGGCGGCTTGGCTCTGTCCATCTACAATCCGGCCCGATGGGTTTCGTATGTGATCTCGCCACGCTCGAGCGACTGGAGTGGCCCTGCTTCGCGCGCCACCTGGCGGCAGCGGCCGCCACGGAGCTGAGCGACGCAACACGGGAGTGGCTGGTGGTTGCGATGCGTTCAGCATTTCCCTTTATGGGACGTGTCGTGATAACCAGTGGAGCTCCGCGGCGCAGGTAGACCGGCCCACCCCCCTTCAGCAGTCCGGTCCGAATCTTTGGTCCCTGCAGGTCCTGCAGGATTGCCACAGATTTCCCCCTCTCCCGTGCCAGGCGGCGGAGCAGACGGATGGTCCGGGCGTGCACGTGGACGAAACCCAGGTGCCAGAGGGTCTGGGCGTGCCCATAGCCGAGTCCCCGGCCCCAGAGATTCCGGAGGCGCCCGTTGTGCCGGATCGTCGGCTGACGCCCCACCGTCAGGTGGAGGTCGGAGGCGTTCTGTCGGATGACGGTGTCGAGCAATCGGTCAATCTGAATCGTGGACATGGTGTCTCGTTGGGGCGCTTAGGGCCTTGTATCAAGCATCAACATCTACAAAATGGCTGGCCTCGCTCTCGGCCTGGGCGTCACCCTGTGCGCCGCGCCGGCGGCCGCCTGATCCAGGGCCTCCAGGGCATTGGCGTTGAAGCGCGCCGCATCGCCGTCGAAGCGGACGGTGGCCCTGATGAACAGGGAATTGCCCACCTCGAGGATGTCCTGGCAGGCGCTCAGGAGTTCGGAAAACACCGTCACCTCGAAAATGCCGGAGGTGTCGGAGAACTGCACGAAAGCAAAGCGGTTGCCCTGGCCCGAGGTGCGTTCCTTCTTGGCGATCACCGTTCCCGCCATGTTGACGGACCCCGGGCGGCCGTCGCTCACGATGTCGACGCAGCGGCGCACCTTCAGGCGCTCGAGGCGCTTGGCAAAGCCGTCCAGGGGATGGGCGGAAAGGTAAAACCCGACGGCCTCGGATTCATGGTTCAGGCGCTCGATGTCCGCCCAGTCCGGGACCTGGGGCAGCGAATCCGCGGGCACCGGCGCCGCGTCGTCGCCGAACAGGCCGATCTGGTTGCTTTCCCGGTCATGGGCCGCGGCGCTGGCATGGCGCAGGAGGATGTCGATGCCGTCGAAAACCTGCCTGCGGTTGGGATTCAGGCCGTCGAAGGCGCCCGCCCGGGCCAGGTTTTCCAGTTGCCGCCTGTTGACGGCCTTGGGATTCAGGCGCCCGGCGAAGTCGAACAGGTCCTTGAACGGACCGTTCTTCCGGCGCTCGGCGACCACCGATTCCATGGCCGCTTCGCCGACGTTCTTGACCGCGGCGAGCGCATAACGGATGGCCCCCGGGCCGGCGCCGTCGCGCTCGACGGTGAACACCGCGCCGGACGCGTTGATGTCGGGGGGCAGCAGCACCACGTCCAGGTGCGCCAGTTCGTGGCGGAACGCGCCCAGCTTGTCGGTGTTGTGGATGTCCATGGTCATGGAGGCGGCCAGGAACTCGACCGGATAATTGGCCTTCATGTAGGCCGTCTGGTAGGCGATCACGGCATAGGCGGCGGCGTGGGATTTGTTGAAGCCGTAGCCGGCGAACTTGGCCACCTGATCGAAGATGTTGGAGGCCTTGGCCGCCGGCACCCCGCGCGCCTTGGCGCCGTCGACGAAGGACTGGCGCTGCTCGGCCATCTCCGACTTGATCTTCTTGCCCATGGCGCGGCGCAGAAGGTCGGCGTGGCCGAGGGTGAACCCGGACAATTCCTGGGCGATCTGCATGACCTGTTCCTGGTAGATCATGATGCCGAAGGTTTCCTTGAGGATGCCTTCCAGCGTCGGGTGCAGATAGTCCGGTTTCTCCTCGCCGCGCTTGCGTTTGATGTAACTGGGGATGTTCTCCATGGGCCCCGGGCGGTAGAGCGCCACCACGGCGATGATGTCCTCGAAGGTGTCGAGCCTGAGCTTGCGCAGCACCTCGCGCATGCCGGCGCTTTCCAACTGGAACACGCCGGTGGTCTCGCCGCGCCCCAGCATCTCGAAGGTAAGGGCGTCGTCCAGGGGCAGATTCGAGAGGTCGATGTCGATGCCCCGTTCGCCGACCAGCTCCACGGCCCTGGCCAGCACGGTCAGGGTCTTGAGACCCAGAAAATCGAACTTCACCAGCCCCGACAATTCCACGTATTTCATGCTGAAGCCGGTCACCGGCATGTCCGAGCGTGGGTCGCGGTATAGCGGGATCAGCTCGTCCAGCGGACGGTCGCCGATGACCAGGCCGGCGGCGTGGGTGGAGGCATGGCGATACAGCCCCTCCAGCCGGCGGGCGACGCCGACAAGCCTGGAAACGGCCTCGTCGCTCTCCACCATCCGGCGGAACTCGGGCTCCCCGGCGATGGCCCGGTCGAGGGTGACCGGATCGGTGGGATTGAAGGGAACCAGCTTGCAGATGCGGTCGACCAGGGGATAGGGCATCTCCAGGACCCGACCCACGTCGCGCAGGACCGCGCGCGCCTGCAGCTTGCCGAACGTGATGATCTGGGCCACGTGGTCGTGGCCGTACTTGTCCTGCACGTAGTGGATGACTTCGTCCCGGCGCTCCTGACAGAAGTCGATGTCGAAGTCGGGCATGGAAACGCGCTCGGGGTTCAGGAAGCGCTCGAACAGGAGCCCGAAACGGAGGGGATCCAGGTCCGTGATCGTCAACGCCCAGGCGACCACGGAACCGGCCCCCGAGCCCCGCCCCGGGCCCACGGGAATGCCCTGGTCCTTGGCCCAGCGGATGAAGTCGGCAACGATGAGGAAATATCCCGCATAGCCCATTTCCACGATGACCTTGAGCTCGTAGTCCAGGCGCTCCCGGTAGGGCCGGGCCACATCGTCGCGCCCGGCTTGCGGAATGTCCGCCGTCCACACCTGGTTCTGCAGGCGCTTTTCCAGGCCGCTCAGCGCCTGGGCGCGCAGTTCGTCCTGTTCGCCGCGCCCCGCGCCGCAATCGTAGGCCGGCAGGATGGGGTCCGCCATGCGCACCATGAAGGCGCAGCGCCGGGCGACCACAACGGTGTTGTCCACCGCCTCGGGCAGGTCGGCGAACAGGGCCCGCATCTCTTCCGCCCCCTTGAAGGAATGCTCGGGGGTCAGGCGGCGGCGGTCGGTTTGGGAGAGAAAGGCGCCCGCGGCGATGCAGATGAGGGCGTCGTGGGCCTCGTACATATCCCTGGTGGCAAAGAAGGCCTCGTTGGTGGCGACCAGGGGCAGATCGTGCGTATAGGCGAGATCGAGGAGCGCCGGCTCGATCGATTCTTCGGCGTCCAGTCCGTGGCGCTGGAGCTCCACATACAGCCGTCCCGGAAACGCCCCGGCCAGGCGTCCGAGAACGGCCTCCGCCGCCGAGTCCTGCCCTTCGGCGAGGAGCGCCCCCACGGGCCCGGCCGGCCCGCCGGTAAGCGCGATGAGGCCGTCGGCGCGCTCCTCCAGGGCGGCCAGGGGAACTTTCGGGTCGTCGGCGCTGAGATAGGCCTGGCTGAGCAGCTTGAGCAGGTTGCGGTAACCGCCCTCGTCCTGGACCAACAGCACCAGAGCGTCCGTTTCGGCCCGTTCCCCGTCGCGCAGGCCGGCTCTGGTTTCCTCGCGCGCGATGCTCAGCTGGCACCCGATGATCGGCTGCACGCCGGCCGCCGCGCAGGCGGACGAGAACTCGAGCGCGCCGAAAAGGTTGTTGGTGTCGGTGACGGCCACCGCCGGCATGCGCGCGTCACGGCACAGGGTCACCAGATCCTTGACGTGGATCGCACCTTCGGCGAGGGAATAGGCGGAATGAACGCGCAGGTGAACGAAGTCGGCGTGGGCCATGGGGCAAGGATTCCACAGCCGGTCCTGAGAGTCATCAAGATGTAGGAGTAGTCACCGGGTTATCCACAAGAAATTGCGGTTTATGCACAGCGCGGGCATGGTCACCGTCCCGATCCAGTTCTCCTTGCGCCGCGTCAGGCGTTCCTCCACCGTTTCATCGTCGTAATCGAAGGAGGCGGCGGGGCGCGAAAACGCATCCGGGTCCTCGGTCACGTTGATGTTGATGATCGCATACGTATGGCCGTCGATGATCGACGTCGCCAAAGGCACGCACCCGCACCGGCGGCAGAGGATGAACTCCGCCGTCCGGTGACCGAAGGCGTAGCGTTGGACGAGCGCCCCGTCGTCGATCTCGACATGGATCGCGCCCCCGGGATCGGAGGTGTAGCGGGCGCCGTGGCGGACACAGAAGGCGCACCCGCATACCCTGACGGGAAGCTCGGAACGGGGGACGCCGGAGTCGAATTCGAAGCGGATGTTTCCACAATGACACCGGCCCGAGGTTCTGTGCCGCTCCTTCACGGTCGGCGCTCCCACGTCATTCCGTCACCAGCACGCCTTCTTCGAGCCGCACGATGCGATCCATCTGCGCCGCCAGGACCGGATTGTGGGTGGCGACCAGGGCGGCGAGGCCGGCGCCGCGGGTCAGCCGAAGCAACACGGAAAACACGTCCCCCGCCGTGCCCGGGTCGAGGTTGCCGGTGGGCTCGTCGGCGAGCAGCAGCTTGGGCGCATTGGCAAGGGCGCGGGCGATGGCGACCCGCTGCTGTTCGCCGCCCGAGAGCTTGCCGGGGCGGTGGCTGGCGCGATCGCTCAGGTCCAGCCATTGCAGCAGCTCCATGGCCCGGGCGCGCGCCTGGACGCGATCGAGCCCGGCGATGATCTGGGGGATGAGGATGTTCTCCAGGGCGGAAAACTCGGGCAGCAGATTGTGGTGCTGGTAGACGAAGCCGATGTTGTGGCGGCGCATGCGGGTCCGCGCGTCGTCGTCGAAGATGCGGCTGGATTCGCCGCAGAGCGACACGTCGCCGGCGTCGGGCTTCTCCAGGAGTCCGGCGATATGGAGAAGCGTGGACTTGCCGGCCCCGGACGGTCCGACCAGGGCCACGATCTCGCCTTCGCGCAGGTCCAGATCGACGCCGCGCAGCACCTCCAGGGTCGTCCGCCCCTGCTGGAAGGTGCGCACCACGCCGCCCAGCGCGAGCACGGGCTCACTCATAGCGCAGCGCCTCCGCCGGATCGATGCGCGCCGCCCGCCACGACGGATACAACGTGGCCAGGAACGACAGGCCCAGGCCCATGAGCACCACCTCCGCCACCTCCACCGGATCCGCCACCGCCGGGAGCTGGGACAGGAAGTATATTTCGGCGGCGAACAACTCGGTCCCGGTGAGTCCCTGGATCCACTGGCGGATGGTCTCGATGTTCTCGGTGAAGGTCAGGCCGAGGATCAATCCGGCCGTGGTGCCGATGATGCCCACGCTGGCGCCGCTGAGGAAGAAGATGCGCATGATGGTGCCTTTCGTCGCGCCCATGGTGCGCAGGATGGCGATGTCACGGCCCTTGTCTTTGACCAGCATGATCATGCTGGAGATGATGTTGAACGCCGCTACCACGATGATGAGGGTGAGAATCAGGAACATGACGTTCCGTTCCACCTGGATGGCGTTGAAGAAGCTGGCGTTGGCCTGCTGCCAATCGTGGACGCGCCCGCGGCCGCCCATGGCCTTCAGGATGTCCTCGCCGACGGCGAGCGCCCGGTCGGGGTCCTCGACGAACACCTCCAGGTTGGTCACCGCCCCGGGCAGGCGGAAGTACACCTGGGCCGCCTTCAGGGGCAGGAAGACGAAACCCGAATCGTACTCGTACATGCCGATCTCGAAGGTGGCGGCGATGCGATAGGCGCGCATGCGCGGCACCGTGCCGAAGACGGTGACCGTGCCCTTGGGGGAAAGGAGCGTGATCTTGTCGCCGACGCGCAGTCCCAACAGGCTCGCCAGGCGGGTGCCCACGACCGCCGCGTTATTGCCTTTGAAATCGTCCAGGGAGCCGGAAACGATGTTTTCGGCGATGACGGCGCGCCCGGCAAGGTCCTGCACCCTCAGGCCGCGCACCACCGCGCCCCTGGCCACGCCCTTGGCGGTCGCCATCACCTGGCGTTCGATGATGGGGGTGACGGTGACGACGCCGGGAACCTTGCGCACCTTTTCGGCCAGGGGGTCGAACCCGGTAAGCGTATTCGTCGTGCCGTAGACGCTCAGATGTCCGTTGATGCCCAGGATGCGGGTCATGAGTTCCTGGCGGAAGCCGTTCATCACCGCCATGACGATGATCAGGGTCGCCACCCCAAGGGCGATGCCAAGCAGGGAAAACCACGCGATGACGGAGATAAACCCCTCCTGGCGGCGCGCCCTCAGATAGCGCATGGCCACCATCCATTCGAATGCGGAAAACACGTCTTTTCGTCCTTTCCCGGTTACGGCCGGTTCAGTCCGGAGCGCACCATCTCGACCCGCGCCGCCGGCGCATCGGCGAACCGGCCGGCGTCGAAGGGCGGTTCCGGGGCGTATTCGAGAACCAGCTGAATGGCCTTCGCCACCTCTTCGCCGGCCACCTCCGCCGCCAGGCCCAGCGCCATGTCGATGCCCGACGATACCCCCGCGGCGGTGATCACCTTGCCCCGCTTGACCACCCGCTGACGGACCGGGATCGCGCCGAACGCGGCGAGATCGTCCATCGCCCGCCAGTGGGTGGTCGCCTGCACGCCCTTGAGGACTCCGGCGCCGCCGAGGACCAGGGCGCCCGTGCAAACGGACGTGGTCCAGCGGCTGTTCTCGTGCACGGCGGCGATCCAGCCGGTGATCTCCGCATCCGCCGCCGCCGCGTCGGCGCCGGGACCGCCCGGGACCACCAGGATATCCGGCGCCGGCACCCGATCCAGGGCGTAGTCGGCCATGAGTCCCAGGCGTCCGCCCGTCGTCCGGTATTCTCCCGGCTTCTTGGCCACGAACTTGACCTCGGCGCCGGGGAGTCTGCCCAGCACCTCGAAGGGACCCACGGCGTCCAGGGGCGTGATCCCATCGAAGAGCAAAATGGCGATTTCCATGGGTGCGCCGTCTCCCTGGGAACCGGGGTCCCGCCCGGTCACGCCGTCAACCTGGCCAGCGCCGACTCCGCAGACACCTCCTGGCGTTCGCCGGTCCCGCGGTGCTTGATCTCGACGATGCCGTCCTTGAGCCCTCGCGGTCCGACGACAAGCTGCCACGGCAGGCCGATCAGGTCCATGTCGGCGAACTTGACGCCGGCGCGCTCCGCCCGGTCGTCATAGAGGACCTCGACACCGTTCTCGCGCAAGCGTCCGTAAAGCCCGTCGCAGGCGGCGGTGCACCCGGAATCGTCGGCCTTCAGGTTGAGCAAGCCCACGTGGAAGGGCGCCACGCTGTCCGGCCAGAGGATGCCGGCGTCGTCGTGGAAGGCCTCGATGATGGCGCCGACCAGGCGCGAGACGCCGATGCCGTACGACCCCATGTGGACGGCCACCTCCCGGCCGTCGGCGTCGGTGACCACGGCGTTCATGGGCTTGGAGTACTTGTCTCCGAAATAGAATATGTGGCCGACCTCGATGCCGCGCGCCGTGACCAGCGCATCGCCGAGGGCCTTTTCCTTCTGCGAATCGTGCTTGTCGTCGGTTGCCGTGTATACGGACGTCCACCTGTCGACAATCGGTTGCAGGTCGCCGTCGTAGTCCGTGGCGGCGCCCAGGGCCTCGAATTCCAGGACGTCCCGGTGGCAGAACACCTGGGTTTCGCCGGTGTCGGCCAGGATGATGAACTCGTGGCTCATGTCGCCGCCGATGGGGCCGCTTTCGGCGACCATGGGGATGGCCTTCAGGCCCATGCGCTCGTAGGTGCGAAGGTAGGCGACGAACATCTTGTTGTAGGACCTTTTCGCGCCTTCGAAGTCCAGGTCGAAGGAATACGAGTCCTTCATCAGGAACTCGCGCCCGCGCATGACGCCGAAGCGGGGCCGGACCTCGTCGCGGAACTTCCACTGGATGTGGTAGAGCAGCTTGGGCAGGTCCCGGTAGCTGCGCACGGCGGTGCGGAAGATGTCGGTGATCTGCTCCTCGTTGGTCGGACCATACAGCATGTCGCGTTGGTGGCGGTCCTTGATGCGCAGCATCTCCGGACCGTAGTCGTCGTAGCGCGCGCTCTCGCGCCACAGGTCGGCGGGCTGGATGGTCGGCATGAGCATTTCCTGGCAACCCGCCGCGTCCTGCTCCTCGCGCACGATCTGCTCGATCTTCTTGAGCACGCGGAACCCGAGCGGCAGCCACGAATAGATGCCGGCGCTGGACTGGCGGATCATGCCGGCCCGCAGCATCAGGCGGTGGGATACGATCTGCGCCTCGGCCGGAGTCTCCTTCAGCGTCGGCAGGAAATACTCGGAGAGGCGCATGGCGTTGCTCATCATCACCGGCCGGGCGCGGGCCGGGCGAATGTAGGAAATGCCCGGGGCGTTGTCCATGCCGGCCGGTCGGGCCGTGGGCCGTCGCGTCAGTTCCGCCCGTTTATCCGGTGCAGCATCTCCCGGCACTTTCGCGCCAGTTCCGCCTCCGCCATGTCGCCCAGGAGCCGGTCGTTGAAATAGACCTTGAAGCCCTTGATCCGCACCCGCCCGATCACCGGCTCGCCCAGGGTCTCGCCGATGCGCGCGGCGTCGGTGAAGGCCTTGGTCCTGGCGCTGTTGGCGGCGGTCGAGTCGGCGGCCCCGGTGCCGGCGGCCGCGGCCGCGGTATTGGC
>JACZQZ010000106.1 GCA_022545455.1 Pseudomonadota bacterium | reverse complement strand
GGTTGTCGATGACGAAGAGGTGATCGCCGAGGAATTGGCCGAGTATCTCCAGCTCAAGGGTTACGACGTTGCCACCGCGGGAAGTGGCCTGGAGGCGCTGGAAGTGCACCGGTCCCGTCCCGCCGACGTCGTGATTACCGATCTGTTCATGCCCGAGATGGATGGCAACGAGTTGATACGGCGCCTGCGCCGGACCGATCCCGATCTTCCCATTATGGTGATGACGGGCCATACGACCTTTGGCGACGAGAAGGGAACCATCACCGAGGGCGCTTCACTGGTGTTGAAGAAACCGATCAGCCTGCGGGAGCTCTCGGACACCTTGAGCAACATGGTACGGTATTAGCGATGCGGGATTGCGTTGCCCTGGGCAAATACGGAAACATTGACCGATGGCTCGAGGCCCAAAACACCAATGGTGGGGCCAGGTTCCTGACCGCCTTGCCGGTTTTGCCCAATGGACTTGGCGTGGAGGATAGGTCACCGCCGAATCTTCGGACAAAGCGGCTTGGTTCGGCGCACTCGGATACAACCGGTGAGGACAGTAAATAATGCTGATACTTCTTGCAGATGACCACACGCTGGTGCGAGAAAACCTGCGGGATTTCCTGCAAACACTGGCGCCAGAGGTCGTGGTCTTGGAGGCGGAGACGTTGCCGGAAGCGGAAGCGGTCACCTCCCGAATTTCGAGAGTTGATCTGATCATCCTCGACCTGATGATGCCGGGGATGAACGGCCTGTCCGGCCTCCAACGCATGGTGACGCGCTATCCCGATGTTCCCGTCGTCATCCTGTCCGGATCGGCGCGCCGCGAAGACATCGTCGGCGCAATCCGGCTCGGCGCCAAGGGATTCATCTCCAAAACGATCGGCGGGAAGGCCATGCTCAACGCCCTGCGCTTGATTCTGGACGGAGAGACATATATTCCTTCGTCATTGCTGACGGGCGCCGGGGACAGCGGGTACGCGGACTCTCCAGGTAGTCAGGCTGGGCGTTTCCAAAACCGTCAGCCTCAGCATCTCACCCGGCGTCAACAAGAAGTGCTCGCCCACTTGGTCAGAGGCCACACGAACAAGGCGATTGCCGAGGAGCTGAACCTCAAGGAAATCACGATCAAGATTCATTTACAGGGGCTGTTCCGCAAGCTCGGGGTTTCCAATCGCACCCAGGCGGTAGCCGTCGCCCTTCAGGGCGGGGTAAAGCCATATCCTTTCTCGTCGTCGACGGGATTCGACGGCTCGCCATGAATGGCTCCACCTTTGGACGCTATTGCCACGTTTCGGCCTGTTTGCACGGGGAACACCCTCTTCAAACTGTCCTTTAAACGGCGCTGTGCCGTTTCTCTATGTCTGTTATAGGAAGTGTACTTGGTCGAGTTAAGAAACTGGTAATCAAATACATGTGGATAAGATAACTTATATTTTTCCTAACAGTGGATATTCTTCCACTACAGTGCCTTCCTTTGAATTACAGTAGACAATATTATTTTAATGCCGGATATTCTTCCGGCGGGCGGCGGCCCGCGGGCGCAGGCTTCTCAAGCCAAAACGACCGGGTCGTCTCGACTTTCGGTGGACCTTTGCCGGTTGGAAGGGTCGGCGTGACCCGGCCCTAGTTCGGAAACACCTTCGCCACATCGCCGCCGGAGGCCATCCCGCGTTGAAGGGCCAGGGCCACGGCCTGGGTGCGGTTTGAAACCCCGAACTTGCGGAACACGCTTTGCAAATGAATCTTGACCGTGATTTCCTTGAGATCCAGTTCCTTGGCGATCCTCTTGTTGGTGTGACCCCTGACCAAGAGGTCGAGCACCTGTTGTTGGCGCGGCGTGAGTTTCTGAGCCGGGCCGTCCATGGCGCCACCACCCAGACCGCCGGCCGGTCGATCATCGCCGTTTTCGGCCGCCGCGGCCCGCAGCACCGCCGACGGCACGTAGGTCTCTCCGGCGAGGATCATGCGCAGGGCGATGAGCATGGCCTTGCCACTGATGGTCTTGGGGACAAATCCTTTGGCGCCCAGTTCGATGGCGCCGACGATGTCCCTCTGACGGGTCGATCCGGACAGGATGACGACGGGAACGTCCGGTTTTTGCTTCAGCATCTGCCGGAGGCCCGCCAAGCCGTCCATCCCCGGCATCATGAGGTCGAGGATGATCAGATCGAGCCGTGCATGCCGGGAGGCGATGGTTTCGGCCTCGGGGAACGTTTCCGCTTCCAAAACGACCACGTCCGGTTCCAGGCCGTGCAAAAAATCACGCAGGTTTTCGCGCACCAGCGTGTGGTCGTCGGCGAGCAGAATCCGCATCATCGCGGTGGTCCCCGCGTGCCCCCAGGAAGGGAAAGATTTTCCCAATACCCCCGATTATAGCGAGAAAGTCTGCGGTTGCGAGTCTCTAGAGTTATATCTTTTCGAAAATGTCTCATGGCGGTACCGCCGTGGCCGCGCCACCGCCCGCAGCACCGCCATGGCCGACGCGGCACCCGAATTTTCCGGCGATTGCAAATCGTAAGCCTGCGGAGAATAACAAAATATTTCCGAATGCGCCCTAAGGTGCGGAGGCAAGCCCGGCCAGCACACGCCCCACATCCGTGAATACGCCTTGCCAGTCGCCGCGGGATTTTTGCCGGAAAAGGCGCATTGTCGGGTGCCACGGCGTGTCCTCGCGTTCGCGCATCCAGCGCCAGTCGGGCACAATCGGCAGCACCGTCCACACGGGCTGGGCCAATGCAATGCCCCGGCCAGGTGAGCCGGGGCGGTGTCCACGGAAATGAGCAGATCCAAATGTTTGACCAAGCAGGCGGTGACCAAGAAATCGGTCATCTTATCGTCGATGTCGGTCAGGGAGCCGCCGATTTCCTCGGGGCGCCGGGAACGCTTGACGACCCGTCCTCCGCAGCAGCGGCGCTGCCGCTGCGGAGGGTGGATGGCCCGCATCGCGCGCGCGTTCCCTGCCTGCCGAGGAAACGGGAAAAACGATCGTGTAGTGCACGACTCTCCGGGACAGGACACTAGAGGAGAGTCCGCCGTCTCCTCCGCGGTGTCGGCGAACAAGCCCCCGATGGAGCCCCTAATACCAAGGAGCGCTGATCATGACCCGACGAGCCGGCTGACCAAGGTTTTCGGCCCTAAGCGTGCGCTGTGGCGATGCGGGGGCATCGCAAAGCGTGCGCGACGCCGTCCGAAAGCCTTGGCAAGCCGCCGTTGCGGTCGCGTATGTGGCCCGTCGGCGGCGTCGAAAAGTTTTGACGATGCACCGCATCGCCTGCGACTTTCCTCCTGCCCGACGGGCCGCCTACGCGATCTCTATGGGTCATGATCAGCGCTCCTTGGTATAAGAGGCAAAATCTGATACCGATCGGGTGCGGACTGCGAGGTGCGCGTTTCCGCCGCCGAGGCGGTCTCGGCCCTTGTCCTGGGCCAAGCGATATGCTTTATCCCTGAAATGTTGCACTGTCCCTGTTGCCGCGGACCATGACGGCGCCGGTCCGCTTTGAAAGGAACCCCGCCCATGTTCGGCTCCGTCTGTCGCGCTGCGGCGCTGGCCGTGGTTTTCGCCGTTTTGGTCCCATCCCCGGCGCCGGCGGTCGGGGAAAAGGACGAAAAGCGCGACGACCCGGTGGTCGCCATCGTCAACGGGGCGCCGATTCAACGCTCGGACGTGGAGGAGGCCCGCGGCCGGCTGCCGGCTCAAATGCGCCAGCTCCCCTTGCAGGTCGTCTTCGGACTGCTCGTCGACAGCCTCATCAACACCAAGCTGGTGGCGGGACAGGCCCGCGAACAGGGCTTGCACGAGGAGGAGAAGATCAAGCGCCAGATGGCGCGCATCGAGGATCAGATCCTGGAGCGGGCCTTCCTGGTCCGCTACATCGAGAAGCGGGTTACCGAAGACACCCTGCAGGAACGCTATAAGAAACTGGTCGAGGAAACGAAGGCCAAGGAGGAAATTTCGGCCCGCCATATCCTCGTGGAAACGGAGGGCAGGGCCAGGGAGATCATCGCCGATCTGAAGAAAGGGGAGGATTTCGCGGAATTGGCCAAAAAACGGTCCACCGGGCCGTCGGCCGCCGCCGGCGGCGACCTGGGCTTCTTCAGCGCCGACCAGATGGTGCCGGAGTTCGCCAAGGCCGCATTTGCCCTGGACAAGGGCCAGTTCACGGAAACGCCGGTCAAGACCCAGTTCGGCTGGCATGTGATCAAGGTCGAGGACCGCCGCACCGCCAAGCCGCCCGCCGTGGAGGAAGTCTCCGAAACCCTGCGCGCCGACCTGGCGCGCGAGATCGGCGCCGCGTATATCCAGGGCCTGCGCAAGAAGGCCGACGTCCAGCGTTTCAACCCCGACGGTTCACCCCTGAAGGACGGCGGGAAAGCGCAAGCCCCACAATGATGCCGTAAAGGCCCCCGTTCGGCCCGCCATGTTCCCGGACGGGACCGCGCCGGCGGGTGAGCAAGCGATGACCAAGGTATCCCCTCTCGCGCCCGAGCGCTTCCCCGATCTGCCCAGCCTGCGCGGCGTGCGGCTGGCCACCGGTACCTGCGGCCTGGGGTATAAGGGGCGTAACGATCTGATGCTGGTTGAGCTGGCTCCCGGCACCGCGGTGGCCGGCGTGCTGACCAGGTCGCTGACCGCTTCGGCGCCCGTGGAATGGGTGCGCAAGGCGTTGCGCGGCGGATCGGCGCGGGCCCTTGTGGTCAACGCGGGCAACGCCAACGCCTTTACCGGCCGGGCCGGCGCCAAGGCCGTGGAGCGCACGGTCGAGGCCGCCGCCGACCTGTTCCCCTGCCGGCCGAGCACGGTTTTCCTCGCCTCCACCGGAGTCATCGGCGAGCCGATTTCCGGCGAACAGATCGCCGCCGCCCTGCCCGCCCTGAAGGGCGCCCTCCGGGAGAACGCCTGGGAAGAGGCGGCGGCGGCCATCATGACCACCGACACCTACCCCAAGGGGGCCACCCGCACCGCCCTGATCGACGGCGTCGAGGTCACCATCAACGGCATTGCCAAGGGCTCCGGCATGATCGGGCCCGACATGGCGACCATGCTGGCCTTTGTCTTCACCGACGCGGCCATTCCGGCGGACGTGCTGCAGGCCCTGGCGCGCCGCGCCGTGGACCGCTCCTTCAACTGCATCACGGTGGACGGGGATACCTCGACCAGCGACACGGCGCTGGTGTTCGCCACCGCGGCGGGGGCCGGCCACCGGCCCGTGGGCTCGGCCGGGGACGGACACCTGCGCCAATTCCGCCGCCGGCTTGAAGAGGTGATGGTCGATCTCGCCCAGCAGATCGTGCGCGACGGCGAGGGGGCCACCAAATTCGTCACCATCACGCTGACCGGTGCCGCCAGCACCAGGGCGGCGCGGCGCATCGGGCTCGCCATCGGCAACTCGCCGCTGGTGAAAACGGCCATCGCCGGCGGCGACGCCAACTGGGGCCGCATCGTCATGGCCGTGGGCAAGGCCGGCGAAAAGGCCGACCGGGACAGGCTTTCCATCCGCATCGGCGGCTGTCCGGTGGCCGAGAACGGCGCCCCGGTCCCCGGCTACGACGAGGAGCCGGTGGCCCGCCACATGCGGGGCCGCGAGGTGGACATCGCGGTGGATGTGGGCGTGGGCCGGGGACGGGCCACCGTGTGGACCTGCGATTTGACCCATGGCTACATCGACATCAATGCCGATTACAGGTCCTGACCCCGGGTGCCTCGGGGCCGAAACCCGGCGCCCCGGAACGCCGCTGCCCGTGGTCCTGGTGGTCGCCGTGGCGCTGGTCGATGCCGACGGCCGGGTATTGCTCGCCCGCCGGCCCGAGGGCAAGCCCATGGCCGGCCTGTGGGAGTTCCCCGGCGGCAAGGTCGGGCCCGGTGAGTGCCCCGAGGCGGCGCTGGTGCGCGAGCTCAAGGAAGAGCTCGCCATCGACACCACCGAAAGCTGCCTGGCGCCGTTCACGTTTGCGTCCCATGCCTACGAAGACTTCCACCTTGTCATGCCCCTTTTCGTATGCCGGGTGTGGAAGGGCGCGGTGACGGCCACGGAAGGCCAGGAGCTGAAATGGGTCCGCCCCAACCGCATGGCGGATCTCCCCATGCCGCCCGCGGATACGCCGCTGGTGGCCATGCTCAGGGACCTGTTGTAAGGGGTTGTAATAAGGACCATGGCCGGGAAACCCGTCGTCACCGCCTGCCTGATCGTCATCGGCAACGAGATCCTCTCGGGCCGCACGCGGGACGCCAACCTGCAGTACCTTGGCCGGGCCCTCAACGCCCTGGGCATCCGCCTGGCGCAGGCGCGCGTCATCCCCGACGACGAGGAGACGATCGTCGCCACCGTGAACGAATGCCGCGCCGCCTTCGACTACGTCTTCACCACCGGCGGCATCGGCCCCACCCACGACGATATCACGGCCGCCTGCGTGGCCAGGGCTTTCGGCGTCGACCTGGCGCGCGATCCGCGGGCCGAGGCCATGCTGCGCCAGCATTACCGGCCCGAGGACGTGAACGCGGCGCGGCTCAAGATGGCCGATGTGCCGGCGGGCGCGACGCTGATCGAGAACCCGGTCAGCAAGGCGCCCGGGTTCCAGTTGGACAACGTCTTCGTCCTGCCCGGCGTGCCGAGGATCATGCAGGCCATGTTCGAAGGCATCAAACACCGGCTCGCCGGCGGCCAGATGGTGCTTTCGGTAGCCGTCGCCGCCTATATCGCGGAAGGCGTCATGGCCGAAAAGCTGGACCGGTTGCAGGGCACCTATACGGACATCGAGATCGGCAGCTATCCCTTCGTGCGCGACGGCAGACTGGGGGTGAGCGTGGTGCTGCGCGGCGCCGAGGCCGGACGCCTGGACGCCGCGGCGGACGATCTCAGGGCGCTCATCCGCTCCCTCGGCGCCGAACCGGTGGAGGACCGGAAGACCTGAGCCGGCGCACGCACGGGCCCGCCGGCCCCGGCGGGTCCCGCCGGGCCGTGCCTGGGGTTGTTCGCCGGGTCTTGCGCACAAGGGAAGGGGCGCGATAGGGTTTGCCGGCGCGGGCCCGCTTGGCGGAACCGGTAGACGCAACGGACTTAAAATCCGTTTCCCTTCGGGGAGTGGGGGTTCGAATCCCTCAGCGGGCACCACATATCCTTATCCATTGTGCGGCCTGGCGCCGCCGCCGGTTATGGTGCGGCATACGGGGCGCATGCGGGCAATGCTCGCGGCGAGCCGCAAGAGCGCCCGGGAACACCGCTCGCGGCGCCGGGCGCCTCAGAACCGGATGGGCACTCCAGGGACGGTGTTTCCAGGGTACCCGTAACGTTATCCGAAGGCGTCAAGGGCGCCTGCCCTTCCCGACAGGGGGGCGCTATCCCGATGCGCCGTTGCCTTGGCGCCCGCCAGGGGCGATACCTTTCCCGTAACAGAATTGACGGAAAATCAGGAGAATTCCGGGCGCCCGTTGGACGGCATGCATTGTCAGCGGGCCGGCGAGGAGGCCGGTGATTCTGTCATATGCGTTCGTTTATTAATGCGCGAAGACGTTTGCGCCGGCAGTGGCGCCGTGAACCGTGGAGGAAGAGGTGTCAGTGCCGAATACCGATACGCCCAATCACAACGCCGATCATTCCGCCGTGGCGGCCGCGTCGAACGGCGACCCCAGCGGGGCCGATTTCCGCCAGACCCAGACATGGAATCCGGGACGCGCGGTTTCATGGTCACCGGCGCCGAGGCCTTCCTCGAACGCCTCGCCGACTGCACTTGAAACCCCTCGCCGGCTGCACTTGAGATGTGTATCCAGCGGCCTTTTTTTCGGAGAACACGATGAAAGTTTCAAATTTGAAGACCAAGCCCAAGATCCTGCTTGGTATCTGCTCCCCCCTGGTCCTCCTGTTGATCCTCGGGGGCGTCAGCGTTTACAGCATCAACACCATCGTCGATACCAACGAGCGGGTCGACCACACCCATGAGGTGCTGGGGGAGGCGGCGGCGATCGTCGGCTCGGCCGTGGACATGGAAACCGGCATGCGGGGCTATCTGCTGGCCGGTAAGGAGGGTTTCCTGGCGCCGTACAAGGGCGGGGAGGAAGCGACCTACAAAGGCATTGCCGCCCTGCAGGAAACGGTCAACGACAACCCGAAGCAGGTCGAGCGGCTCAAGGAGGTGGAACAAGTCCTGCGGGAGTGGCAGGAGAAGGTCACCGAACCGACAATCCAACTGCGCCGTGATATCGGCGACGCCGACACCATGAACGACATGGCCAAGCTGGTGGGCGAGGCGCGGGGCAAGGTGTACTTCGACAAGTTCCGCGGCCAGATCAAAACCTTCATCGATCGCGAGGCGTCCCTGTTGCAAAAGCGCCGGGATGAGTTCCAAGCCGCCGAGAAATCGGTCGGCGAGAATTTCAAGGTTGTCCGGGAAACGATTGGATGGGTGGACCACACCCACGAGGTGCTGGCCAGCGCGGCGCTGCTCCTGGCCTATGCGGTGGACATGGAGACCGGCATGCGGGGCTACCTGCTCGCCGGTGAGAAGGAATTTCTGCAGCCTTACCAAGCGGGCAAGAAGGCGTTCTTCGAGGAGATGCAGGTCCTGCAGAAAACGGTCGACGACAACCCGGCGCAGGTGAAGCGGCTCAAGGGGATGGAGAAGATTATCCGGCAATGGATCGACAAAGTGACCGAGCCGGCCATCGCGCTCCGCCGCCAGGTGAACGCCGGCAAGAGGACACTGGAGGACATCGACGTCCTCGTGTCCCGAAAGGCCGGCAAGAAATTCTTCGACGCCTTCCGCGAGCAGATCGCCGCCTTCAGCAAGATCGAAGCGGACCTGATGAGCCAACGCCAGGAGACTGCCGCCGAGGCGGACAAGAAGGTCGAGACGAATCTCGGCGTCATGGAACAAAACGAGGAATGGGTGACCCACACCTACGAGGTGATCCAGCATGCCAACTCCATCCTGGCCGCGGCGGTCGATATGGAGACCGGCATGCGGGGCTACCTCCTCGCCGGTCGAGATGAATTCCTGGCTCCCTATGAGGCGGGAAGCAAGAGTTTCTTCGACCTCAGCGCGAGCCTGAGGAAGACCGTGGACGACAACCCCGCGCAGGTGCAGTTGCTGACGGAGGGTGAGCAGACCATCAGCGATTGGAAGAAGAACGTCACCGAACCGACCATCGCACTGCGCCGCAAGATCGGCGACGCGAAGAACATGGACGACATGGCGGACGTGATCGGAGAGGCCCGCGGCAAGAAATACTTCGACCGCTTCCGGCAGATCATGGCCGATTTCCAGGCCGAGGAAACGGGGCTGATGGAAACACGCCAGGCGGACAACACCGGGACGGTTCAGCTCACCTATATCATCATCGCGGCCTGTCTCGGCTTGGCCATCGTGATCGGCCTCGTGCTGGCGTGGCTGATAGGCAACGGCATCGCCAACCCGATAGGCAGAATGACCGAGGCCATGAAAGAACTCGCCGGCGGCAACACGGCCGTCGACATCCCCGCCCAGGACCGGACCGACGAAATCGGCGAAATGGCGGTGACGGTCCAGGTATTCAAGGACAACGCCATCGAGAAAGTACGCCTCGAGGGCGAACAGGAAGCCGCCAAACAGCGGGCCGAGGAGGAAAAACTGGCCCTGATGACCAAGATGGCCGACGAATTTGAGTCCAGTGTCGGCGGAGTCGTCGAGGCGGTGGCGTCCGCGT
>JACZQZ010000017.1 GCA_022545455.1 Pseudomonadota bacterium | reverse complement strand
TATAGGTCAGGGCGATCTCGACCCGTTTCCCGGTAGGAATGTTCACGCCTGCGATTCGCGCCAAAGCAGGTTCTCCTTAGCGTTTGGTTTTAAACGAAAATCATGGGCGCCGGGAATACGAGGAGGCGCGATTATAGGGCTTACCAACCTCAAGTCAACACGCTCCCCCTATCCCACGATCCGGTCCAATTGCCGCGTCACCTCGTCGATGGAGGCCATGCCGTCAACGGTCCGCACCATGCCTTTTTTTCCGTAGTATGAGAGGATCGGCGTGGTTTTCTCGTGGTAGGCCTTGAGGCGCGCCCGTACCGTCGCGGCGTTGTCGTCGCTCCGGCGGGTGAACCGGGTGCCGCCGCAGGTGTCGCAGACCCCATCCACCTTGGGCCGCTGGAACGTGTCGTGGTACCCGGCCCCGCACTCGGCGCAGGTATAACGGCCGGTGATGCGTTGGACCATGGCCTCGTCGTCGACCCTGATCTCGATCACGTGGTCAAGCGTCAGCCCTTTTTCGACAAGCACGGCGTCCAGGGCCTCGGCTTGGCGGGTGGTGCGCGGAAAGCCGTCCAGGATGAACCCGTTCGCGCAGTTGTCCGCGTCGATGCATCCCGCGATCATGTCGATGATCATTTGGTCTGGCACCAGAGCACCGGCATCGATCAACTCCTTCGCGTTTCTGCCCAATTCGCCGCCCGCGGCGATTTCGGCGCGCAGCATATCGCCCGTGGAAAGCTGGACGATGTCGTATTTCTCCTGCAGGCGCTTTGCCTGGGTGCCCTTCCCGGCACCCGGCGCGCCGAGAAGAACCAGTTTCATCCCCGCCGGCCCCTCAGTCTCGACTTCTTGATCAGCCCCTCGTACTGGTGGGCAAGCAGATGGGACTGCACCTGGGCCACGGTATCCAGGGTCACGGTGACCACAATGAGCAGGCTGGTGCCGCCGAAATAGAACGGTACGGAATACCGGGAGATCAGGATCTCCGGCAAAAGACAGACCGCGGCCAGGTACCCGGCGCCGACCACGGTCAGCCGCGTCAGCACCCGGTCCAGGTACTCCGCCGTGTTCTTGCCGGGGCGGATGCCGGGCACGAAGCCGCCATATTTCTTCAGGTTGTCGGCCGTTTCCGTGGGGTTGAACACGACCGCCGTATAGAAAAAGGCGAAGAACACGATGAGACCGATGTAAATGGCCAGGTAAAGCGGTTGGCCGCGTCCCAGATAGGCGGTCACCGTGGTCAACCAATCCGGCCCCTGACCGGCCGCCGAGAAACCGATCACCGTGACCGGCATCAACAGGATGGAACTGGCGAAGATGGGCGGGATGACGCCCGCGGTGTTGACCTTCAGGGGCAGGTGCGAGGCCTCGCCGCCGTACATCCGGTTGCCCGTCTGGCGCTTGGGATACTGGACCACGATGCGCCGCTGGGCCCGTTCGACGAAGACGATGAAAAAGATCACGCCCACGGCCATCATCAGCAGGAAGACGATAAACACCGTCGACAGCGCCCCGGTGCGTCCCAATTCCAGGGTGCTCGCCAGGGCCGTCGGCAGGTTGGCGACGATGCCCGAGAAAATGATCAGCGAGATTCCGTTGCCGACGCCGCGGGCGGTGATCTGCTCGCCCAGCCACATCAGGAACAGGGTGCCGCCGACGAGCGTTATCACCGTGGTGAAGCGGAAGAACAAGCCGCCACCCACGACGGCCGGGCCGGCGCTGGAGCTCATGCCCTCGAGGCCGACGGCGATGCCGTACGCCTGCAGCGCCGTGATGAACACGGTGCCGTAGCGGGTGTACTGGTTGATTTTCTTGCGCCCGGTCTCGCCTTCCTTCTTCAGCGCCTCAAGGTGGGGCGAGACCGCCGTCATCAGTTGCATGATGATGGACGCCGAAATGTACGGCATGATGTTGAGGGCAAAGATGGTCATGCGGCTGAGCGCGCCCCCCGCGAACATGTCGAACATGCCGAGGATGCCGCCCGCCTGGCGCGAGAAGATGTCCTTCAGGACCACCGGATCGATGCCGGGCAGCGGAATGTAGGTGCCAAGCCGGTACACGATCAGGGCGAGCAGCGTGAACCAGACACGCTTCTTCAGCTCGGTGGCCTTGGAGAACGCCCCGAAGTTGATGCTACCGGCAATTTGCTCGGCTACGGACGCCATATCACTCACTCACCTGTCGTTTTCGCCTTTGTCGGCGGCCGTGGGGAGGGCGGGTTTCTCCTTGGCGGATTTCTCCCCGGCGGCCTTCTCCTTGGCGGCCTTCTCCTTGGCGGCCTTCTCCTTGGCGGCCTTCTCCTTGGCGGCCTTGCCCTTGGCGGCCTTGCCCTTGCCTTCGGCCTTTTCGTCCTTGGCCCCGGGAGCGGCCCGGGGGAGGATCACCGCGCCTCCGGCCTTTTCAACCGCGGCGACGGCGGTCTTCGACGCGCCGACCACCTCGATGGTCAGCTTGGCCTTGATTTCCCCCTTGGCCAACAGCCTGACGCCATCCCAAGAGTTATTGACCAAACCGGCCGCCCGCAAGGCCTTCTCGTCGACCGGCTTTTTGGCGTCGAGCTTACCGGCATCGATGGCCTTTTGCAGGCGGCCCAGGTTGACCTCCGCGTACTTCTTGCGGAACGGATTGTGGAACCCGCGTTTGGGCAGGCGCCTGTACAGCGGCATCTGGCCGCCCTCGAACCCGGCGAGCGAAACGCCGCTGCGCGATTTCTGGCCCTTATGGCCCCGCCCGGACGTGCCGCCCTTGCCGGAACCGGCGCCACGGCCCAACCGTTTGCGCCGGGTGCGCGCGCCGGCCGTATCACGAAGCTCGTTCAGTCGCATGTCTCGATCACCCCCGACGCCCAATGCGCCCAATGCGCCCAATGCGCCTCAATGGCTTTCCTCGACCCGCACCAAATGGCGGACCTTGGCGATCATGCCGCGCACGGACGGCGTGTCCTCCAACTCCCGGGTCCGGTGCATCTTGTTGAGCCCCAGGCCGACCAGGGTCGCACGCTGATCCTTGTGCCGCCCGATGGGGCTTGCGACCTGGGTGACTCTGACCGTGGACGTCTTCTTATCGGTCATGGCCTTACGCCTTGGCCTCCGCCGCCGCCTTGGCCTCCGCCGCGGCGCCGCTGCGGCGCGACACGATCTCGCTGACCTTCTTGCCGCGTCTGGCCGCCACGGCCCTGGGCGACATAATGTTGGTCAAGGCAACGAAAGTGGCCTTGATCATGTTGTGAGGATTGGCGCTGCCGAGGGACTTGGCGACCACGTCCTGCACCCCCATGGTCTCGAACACGGCACGCATGGGTCCGCCGGCGATGATGCCGGTACCCGGAGGCGCGCTGCGCACCACCACCTTGCCGGCGCCGTACCGGCCCTGCATGTCATGGTGTAGGGTGCGGCCGTCGCGCAAGGGCACGCGGATCATGGTGCGCTTGGCCCGTTCGGTGGCCTTGCGGATGGCTTCCGGGACCTCGCGCGCCTTGCCGGTGCCGAACCCGACGCGCCCGCGTCCATCCCCGACCACCACCAGCGCCGCGAAGGAAAACCGGCGCCCTCCCTTCACCACTTTGGCGACCCGGTTGATGTGGACCAGCTTGTCCACCAGGTCCGTGTCCTCGCGCCCCGCGCGATCCGACTGTCTGCCCTGCCTGGAGTGTGTGGGTGGTCGTGCCATAAATGAGCGCTCCTTAGCTCGCTAAAACGAAAGGCCGCCTTCGCGGGCCGCCGCGGCCAGGGCCTTGACCCGGCCATGGTATTTGTAGCCGCCGCGGTCGAAGACCACGTCCTTGACACCCGCGGCCAGCGCCCGCTCGGCGATCAGCTTGCCCACTTCTGCGGCCGACTTCACGTCGGCGCCGGTGTTGAGCCTGCCCTTGAGCGCCTTGTCCAGACTGGACGCCGCCGCCAGCGTGACGCCACGGCGGTCGTCGATGACCTGGACGTAAATGTGCTTGGACGAGCGGAACACCGACAGCCGCAAACGGTCGCCCAGCCGCCGCTTGACCTTGTCGCGGGTGCGCCGCACGCGGCGCACAAAGAGCTGCTTCGTCTTCGCCATGGTCTACTTCTTCTTGCCTTCCTTGCGCAGTATGTATTCGTCGGCGTACTTGATGCCCTTGCCCTTGTACGGTTCCGGCGGCCTGAACGCGCGGATCTCGGCGGCGGTCTGTCCGACGCGCTGCTTGTCCGCGCCGCTGACCGTGATATGGGTCTGGTCCGGGCACTGGACGGTGATACCGTCGGGGACCGGGTAGCGCACCTCATGGCTGAATCCGAGTTGCAACACCAGATCCTTGCCCTGGAGCTGGGCGCGGTATCCGACGCCGTTGATCTCCAGGTTGCGGGTGAAGCCCTCGGCGACGCCGGTGACCAGGTTGTTGACGACGCTGCGCGCCGTGCCCCACATCTGTTGGGCGCGGTCGCTGTCGTCCCGGGGCCGGACCACGATCTGGTCGCCGTCGCGCTTCACCTCCACCTCTTCCATCAGCGTCAGGTGAAGCTCGCCGAGCTTGCCCTTGGCGGTGACCTGCCGGCCGGAGATTTCCACCGTGACGCCGTCGGGAATGGGGATCGGATGCTTGCCGATGCGTGACATGGCGGCGTCCTAAAACACCTGGCACAGCACTTCGCCGCCCACGTTGGCGGCGCGCGCCTCGTTATCCGACAGCACGCCGCGCGGCGTGGACAGAATCGAGATGCCAAGGCCGTCGTACATGCGCGACAGGTCCTTGATCTTGGAATAGACCCGGCGGCCGGGGGTGGAGACGCGGTTGATCTGGCGGATGACCGGGTCGCCTTCGTAATATTTGAGCTCGATCTTGAGCTCGTTCAGCCCCGGTCGAAGCTCGTACTGCGAATATCCCCGGATGAAGCCTTCCCGTTTGAGGACCTCGAGCACGCCGCTGCGCAGCTTGGACGCCGGCGCGGTAACACTGCTTTTCCGCGCGCGTTGACCATTGCGGATACGGGTCAGCATGTCACTCAAGGGATCGGACATCGTCACTGTGTTTTCTCCCTTACCAGCTTGACTTGACCATGCCCGGGATCTGGCCCCGGGACGCAAGCTCGCGCAGCGCGATACGCGACAGTCGGAACTTGCGGTAATTGCCGCGCGGGCGGCCGGTGATCTCGCAGCGCAGGCGCACCCGCACCGGCGAGGAGTTGCGCGGCAGCAAGGTCAGCTTCATGCGCGCGCTGAAGTGCTCTTCCGGCGACAGCAGGGAATCCGTTGCCATCGCCTTCAGCTTGGCCCGCCTGGCGGCATACTTCTTGACCAGCCGCATGCGCTTCTTGTTCCTTTCGACGACGCTTTTCTTGGCCATCTGGCTCTCCTCCTGAGGCTCATCAACCGGGGAAGGGCATGTCGAACGCCTTGAGCAATGCCTTCGCCTCGGCGTCGGTGGACGCGGTGGTACAGATCACGATGTCCATGCCCCGAATCTGGTCTACCTTGTCGTAGTCGATCTCCGGAAAGATGATCTGTTCGCGCAATCCCAGGGCGAAATTGCCGCACCCGTCGAAGCTTTTGGCGGACAGCCCGCGAAAGTCACGGACCCGCGGCAACGCCACGGTGATGAGGCGGTCCAGGAACTCGTACATGCGGGTCCGGCGCAGGGTGACTTTGCAGCCGACGATCATGCCGGCGCGAAGTTTGAACGTGGCGATGGACTTCTTGGCCTTGGTGATCACCGGCCGTTGCCCGGTGATCAGGGCCAATTCCTCGGCCGCGCTATCGATCTTCTTGCGATCCTGGGACGCCTCGCCGACCCCCATGTTGACGACGATCTTCTCCAGCTTCGGCACGCGC
The DNA here is from genome assembly GCA_022545455.1 of Pseudomonadota bacterium. Taxonomy (GTDB): domain Bacteria; phylum Pseudomonadota; class Alphaproteobacteria; order Rhodospirillales; family 2-02-FULL-58-16; genus JACZQZ01. The sequence goes on along the minus strand of JACZQZ010000017.1, from coordinate 25,379 downwards.
ATGGGATTCTGGTAGCCGAACTCGCTGACGAGCTCCGGTACGACCTTTTTTTCGTAGTATTCGCGCAAGCGTGCCATGGGCCGTGGACCTGTTTTACGTGTCGATGACTTCGCCGGACCGCTTCGCGTAGCGGACCTTGCGGCCGTCTTCGAGGAATTTGTAGCCGACGCGGGTGGCCAGGCTGGTCTTGGGATCGATGTGGGCCACGTTAGAGATGTGGATGGACGCCTCTTTCTCCACGATCCCGCCCGCCGACGCCTGGCTTGGCCGGGTGTGGCGCTTGACCATATTCACGCCCTGGACGACAACCCGTTCCCGCTTGGTAAGCACATGCAGAATCTCGCCCGTTTTGCCCTTGTCCCTGCCGGTCCTGACGATGACCCGGTCGCCCTTCCTGACTTTCCGCTTGCCCGCCATCACAGCACCTCGGGGGCAAGGGAAATGATCTTCATGTACCGCTTCGCCCGCAACTCGCGGGTCACGGGACCGAAGATACGGGTTCCGATGGGCTCGCCCTGCTTGTCGATGAGCACCGCCGCGTTCTTGTCGAAGCGGATGGCCGAGCCGTCGGAACGGCGGATATCCTTGGCTGTGCGCACGATCACCGCCCTGAGGACCTCCCCCTTCTTGACCCGTCCCCGCGGAATCGCCTCCTTGACCGAGACGACGACGACGTCGCCCACGGAGGCGTATCGGCGCTTGGACCCCCCCAGCACCTTGATACACTGCACCCGGCGCGCCCCGGAGTTGTCGGCGACGTACAAATTGGTTTCCGCCTGGATCATCGTCTTCGTTCCGTCCCTTCAAGAAGCGGTCAGCCGCCTTCGGGCACGACCTCCCAATGTTTGATCTTCGACCGGGGCCGGCATTCCCGGATATTCACCACGTCGCCCACCTTGACCGCGTTGGTTTCGTCGTGGGCGGCGTACTTCTTGGAGCGACGGATGAACTTCTTGTACAGCGGGTGCATGATCCGGCGCTCCACCCTGACCACCACGGTCTTGTCCGGCTTGTCGCTGACGCAGACCCCTTCCAGTACTCGCCTTGGCATACGTTGTGTCCCTTTCCTAAGACCCGGCCGGGGACGCGGCCCGGCCGCGCTCGCCCTGGATGGTCTTGATGCGCGCGATGTCGCGGGTCACCTGGCCCACGCGGGCGGTGTTCTCCAGCTGGCCGCTCGCCGACTGGAAGCGCAGGTTGAAGGCCTCCTTCCTGAGGTCGAAGAGCTGATCCTTCAGCTCGTCATCGCTTTTGGCCCGCATGTCCGCCGCTTTCATGGCTTCACTCCTCTTCGCTCCAGCGCGCGATGAAGCGCGTCTGCAGCGGCAGCTTGGCGGCCCCCAGCTCGAACGCCCGCCTGGCAATGTTCCGCGACACCCCGTCGACTTCGAACATGATGCGGCCCGGCTTCACGCGGCAGACCCAGAATTCGGGCGATCCCTTGCCCTTGCCCTGCCGCACCTCGGCCGGCTTCTGGGTCACCGGCAGGTCCGGATAGATGCGTATCCACACCCGCCCGGAACGTTTCATGTGCCGGGTTATGGCCCGCCGGGCGGCCTCGATCTGGCGCGCCGTGACCCGTTCGGGGGTCGTCGCCTTGAGGCCGTACGCGCCGAAGTTGAGCTTGGTGCCGCCCTTGGCTTGGCCGTGGATACGCCCTTTGTGCGCCTTGCGGAACTTGGTTCGTTTGGGACTGAGCATCGTATTCCTGTTTCCCGCTGGTCACGCGCGTCCGCCGCTAGCGCGTCGGCTGCTGTTCGATGGCCTGCTTGTCCATGGCCATCGGGTCGTGGACCATGACCTCGCCCTTGAAAATCCACACCTTGACCCCGCAGATGCCGTACGTGGTTTTGGCCGCGGCGCTGCCGTAATCCACGTGGGCCCGCATGGTGTGCAGGGGCACCCGGCCTTCGCGGTACCAAACGGCGCGGGCGATCTCGGCGCCGCCCAGGCGGCCCCCGCAGTTGATGCGGATACCAAGCGCGCCGAGACGCATGGCCGACTGGACGGAGCGCTTCATGGCGCGGCGTATGGAGACCCGCCGTTCCATTTGCTGGGCGATGTTCTCGGCCACCAGTTGGGCCTCGATTTCGGGCTTGCGGATCTCGACGATGTTCACGTGCACGTCGGAGCCCGTGATCTTCCCGATATCGGTGCGCAGCTTCTCGATATCGGCGCCCTTCTTGCCGATCACCACCCCGGGCCGGGCCGTGTGGATGGTGATCCGGGCCTTCTTGGCGGGACGCTCGATGACGATGCGCGAGACGCCGGCCTGGGCCAGGCGCTCACGGAGGAAATCGCGGATCCTGAGATCCTCATGGAGAAGATCGGCGTAGCCGTCTGCGGCGTACCACCGGGAATCCCAGGTGCGGTTGATCCCCAGCCGGAACCCGATAGGATTGACCTTTTGCCCCATTACGCGCTCTCCTCCGACTCGCGGACCACCAGCCTGAGATTGCTGAACGGCTTGTGGATCCGCCCGGCACGGCCCCGGGCACGGGGACGCCACCGCTTCATGACCAGGCTGCGGCCGACCGAAGCTTCGGCCACGTAGAGCCGGTCCACATCCAACTGATGGTTGTTCTCGGCGTTGGCAATGGCCGATTCCAACACCTTTCTCACATCCGCGGCGATGCGCCGCTTGGAGAACTCGAGCTCGGCCAGCGCCGACTCGCACGGCATGCCGCGGATGGCGCCGGCGACCAGGTTCAGCTTCTGCGGGCTGATGCGCAGGCGCTTGGCGAACGCCATCGCTTCGTTGTCGGCCAGTCGCCGCGGGGCGGATGGTTTGCCCATGGTCAGTCCCTTCTCGCCCTCTTGTCGGCGGAATGGCCGAAATACGTGCGGGTCGGCGAGAACTCACCCAGCTTGTGGCCGATCATGTCCTCGGTCACCAGCACGGGGATGAACTTGCGGCCGTTGTAGACGCCGAAGGTCAGGCCCACGAACTGGGGCAGGACGGTGGAGCGCCGGGACCATGTCTTGATGATCTCGCTGCGCCCCGAGGCGCGCGCGTTCTCCGCCTTCTTGAGAAGGTAGCCATCCACGAACGGACCTTTCCACACGGAACGCGCCACCCCGGCTCTCCTTTACTTCTTGCTGCGACGGCGGCGCATGATCAGCCTGTCCGTCTTCTTGTTTCTGCGGGTTCGTTTACCCTTGGTCGGCTTGCCCCACGGGGTCACCGGATGGCGGCCGCCCGAGCTTCGCCCCTCGCCGCCCCCGTGGGGGTGGTCGATGGGGTTCATGGCGACGCCGCGCACCGACGGGCGTTTGCCCAGCCAACGATTGCGGCCCGCCTTGCCCAGTTTGATGTTCTGCTGGTCGGCGTTGGAGACGGCGCCGATCGTGGCCATGCATTCGGCCCGCACCATGCGCAGCTCACCCGAGCTGAGACGAAGCTGGGCGTATCCCTGGTCTTTGCCGATGAGTTGCACGTAGGTGCCGGCGGAGCGGGCGATCTGGCCACCCTTGCCCACCTTCATCTCCACGTTGTGAATGATGGTGCCGACGGGAATGTTCTGCATGGGCATGGCATTGCCGGGCCGGATGTCCACGGTCTCCCCGGCAACGACCTTGTCCCCGGGAAGCAGGCGCTGGGGTGCCAGGATGTAGGCCATCTCGCCGTCCTCATAGCGGACGAGGGCGATGAAGGCGGTGCGGTTGGGATCGTATTCCAGCCGTTCGACGGTGGCCGGCATGTCGAATTTCCGGCGCTTGAAGTCGATGATGCGGTAGCGCCGCTTGTGCCCGCCGCCGCGCCGCCGCGCGGTCATGCGGCCGGCGTTGTTGCGGCCGCCCTTCTTGCGCAGGCCTTCGGTCAGGGACTTCTCAGGCTTGCCTTTCCACAGGCCCGAGCGGTCCACGAGGACCAAGCCGCGGCGTCCCGGCGTCGTCGGATTGAACTGCTTCAGTGCCATGGCCGCCTTACCTACAGCCCCGTCGTGATGTCGATCGATTGGCCCTCGACCAGGGTGATGATGGCCTTCTTGGTGTCCACCCGCTTGCCGACCTGGCCGCGGAACATTTTCACCTTGCCCCGTTGGCGCAGGGTGTTCACCGCCTTGACCTTGACCTTGAACAGGTCCTCGATCGCCGCCCTGATCTCGGGCTTGGTGGCGTCCAGCGGCACCCGGAAGCTGACCTGGTTGAATTCCGAAAGCAGCGTCGCCTTCTCCGTCACCACGGGCGCGCGGATGATTTCGTACATGCGCTCCTTGCTCACACGCGTCTTGCCGCGGCTGCCGGCCTTGGCCCGGGCGGCGCTCATTTCAACCGCTCCACAAGCTTGCCGACCGCGTCCCTGGTCAACACCAGGGTATCGCTGCGCAGGATGTCGTACACGTTGGCCCCCGGGCTGGGCAGAACGTCCAGGCCGATGATGTTGGCGGCGGCGCGGGCGAAGTTCCCATCCACCTCGGCGCCGTCGATGACGAGGACGGAGGTCCAGCCCAGCTTTTCCATCCGCTTCGCCAGATCCGCGGTCTTCGGTTTTTTGAGCTTGGCGGAGTCAAGTACCACCAGCTTGCCGTCCGCCTGCTTGGCCGACAGCGCCGTCTTGAGGGCCAGCCGGCGCACCCTCTTGGGCAGACCGTGGGCATGGCTGCGCACCACCGGGCCGAAGACCACGCCGCCGCCGCGATGCTGGGGCGCCCGCGCCGTTCCCTGCCGCGCCCGGCCGGTCCCCTTCTGCCGGAAGGGTTTGCGGGTGCTGCCGCTGACCTCGCCGTGGGTCTTGGTCTTGCGGGTTCCGGCGCGGCGCTTGGCGAGTTGCCAGTTGACGGCGCGGGCCAGGATATCGGCGCGGACCGGCACGCCGAACACGGACTCATCCAGGTCGATCTTGCCCACCGTCTTGTTATCGAGGCTGATGACGTCGCACCGCATGGCGTCTATTCCTTGGCCTCTTCCTGTTCCGCCTCGCTCCCGGGCGACTCCTTGGCGGCATCGTCGGCGGCGGGACTCTCGTCGGCGGGAGCCTCCCCGGCCGCCGCCTCGTCGGCGCCGCGGATAGCCGCCGGGAACGGGACCCCGTCCGGCAACGGCTTCTTCTTCGCATCGAACACCAACACAAGGCCGCCCTTGGCTCCCGGCACCGCGCCCTTGACCATGATGATCCCCCGCCCGGCGTCGGTGGCCACCACTTCCAGACTGTGCACGGTGACCCGCCGGTCACCCATGTGGCCGGCCATTTTCTTGCCTTTGAACACCTTGCCCGGATCCTGGCAATGGCCGGTCGAGCCATGGCTGCGGTGGCTGACGGACACGCCGTGGCTGGCGCCCAGCCCGGAGAAGCCGTGCCGCTTCATGGCGCCGGCAAAGCCCTTGCCGACGGACGTCCCCTGGACGTCGACGAACTGGCCGGCGACGAAATGCTCGGCCGAGAGCTCGGCGCCCACATCGACAAGGGCGTCGGGACCGACCCGGAACTCCGTCAGCCCGCGCTTGGGCTCCACCTTGGCCTTGGCAAAGTGGCCGCGCATGGCCTTGGAAACGTTCTTCACCTTGGCCGTGCCGTGGCCGAGCTGAAGGGCGTTGTAGCCGTCCTTGTCCTCGGTGCGCTGGGCCACCACCTGCAAGGCGTCCACCTTCAGCACCGTGACCGGCACGTGGCGGCCATCGACGGCGAACACCCGGCTCATGCCAAGTTTGCGCGTTATCAACCCGGTTCGCATGGCCCCCGCCCCTACAGCTTGATTTCCACGTCGACGCCGGCGGCCAGATCGAGCTTCATCAGCGCGTCGACGGTCTGCGGCGTCGGATCGATGATGTCGAGCAACCGCTTGTGGGTGCGAATTTCGAACTGCTCGCGCGATTTCTTGTCGATGTGCGGCGAGCGCAGCACCGTAAACCGCTCGATCCGGGTGGGCAGGGGAATGGGACCGCGAACCTGGGCGCCCGTGCGGCGGGCGGTGCTCACGATCTCGCGCGCCGATTGATCGAGCACGCGGTGGTCAAAGGCCTTCAGCCGGATGCGTATGTTCTGGTTTTCCATGTTCGGTCCAATCAGCCCCCGGCGTACCTTCGCGGCCCTATTCGATAATCGAGGCGACGACGCCGGCACCCACGGTGCGGCCGCCCTCGCGGATGGCGAAGCGCAGACCCGCGTCCATGGCGATCGGCGCGATCAGCGTCACCTCCATCGACACGTTGTCCCCCGGCATCACCATCTCCGTGCCCTCCGGCAACGTCACCGTCCCCGTCACGTCCGTCGTACGGAAGTAAAACTGCGGTCGGTAGTTGCCGAAAAACGGCGTGTGACGCCCGCCCTCGTCCTTGGTCAGGATGTACGCCTCGCACGTGAACTTGGTGTGCGGCGTGATCGAGCCCGGCGCCGCCAGGACCTGACCGCGCTCCACGTCTTCGCGCTTGGTGCCGCGCAGCAGGACACCGATGTTGTCCCCCGCCTCGCCCTGGTCGAGCAACTTGCGGAACATCTCGACCCCCGTGCACACCGTCTTCGTCGTCTCCCGGATGCCGACGATCTCCACCTCCTCGCCAACCTTGATCACACCGCGCTCAACACGCCCCGTCACGACCGTGCCCCGGCCCGATATCGAGAAAACGTCCTCGATCGGCATCAGGAACGGCTTGTCCTTGGCACGGTGCGGCTGCGGAATGTAGTCGTCCACCGCCGCCATCAGCTCGATGACCGACTTCCTGCCCGTCTCTTCGTCCCTGCCCTCCAGCGCCGCCAGCGCCGAGCCCTTGACGATCGGAATGTCGTCCCCCGGAAAATCATAGCTGCTCAGCAAATCCCGGAGCTCAAGCTCGACCAGCTCCAGAAGCTCCGCGTCGTCGACCTGGTCAACCTTGTTCAGGTAAACGACAATCGCCGGAACCCCAACCTGGCGCGCCAGCAGAATGTGCTCCCGCGTCTGCGGCATCGGACCGTCCGCCGCCGAAACCACCAATATCGCCCCGTCCATCTGCGCCGCGCCGGTGATCATGTTCTTCACGTAGTCCGCATGACCAGGACAGTCGACGTGCGCGTAATGGCGCTTCTCCGTCTCGTACTCAACGTGCGCCGTGGCAATCGTGATCCCCCGCGCCCGCTCCTCCGGCGCCTTGTCAATCTCGTCAAACGGCGTGAACACCGCCCCACCCGTCTCCGCCAGGATCTTCGTGATCGCCGCCGTCAACGTCGTCTTGCCGTGGTCAACGTGGCCGATCGTGCCAACGTTGCAGTGGGGCTTCGTCCGCTCGAATTTCGCCTTCGCCATATCCGCCTACCCTTTTTTCCCCTGTTCCTCACCCGGCCAGCTTGGTCCGGACTTCCTCGGACACCTGCCGGGGAACCTCCGCGTAGTGCTCGAAGTGCATGGTGAACTGGGCCCGTCCCTGGCTCATGGAGCGCAGCGAGCTGACGTAGCCGAACATGGTGGCGAGCGGCACGGACGCCGTGATCACCCGCGCATTGCCGCGCTGAGTCATGTCGCTGACCTTACCACGCCGGCCGTTCAGATTGCCGATGATGTCGCCCATGTATTCCTCCGGCGTCACCGCCTCGACGCGCATGATGGGCTCCAACATTTTCGGCCCCGCGTTCACCATGCCCTCGCGGAAGGCGGCGCGGGCGGCGATCTCGAAGGCCAGCGCGCTGGAGTCCACGTCGTGGGAATCGCCATCCAGTAGGGTCGCCTTGAAATCGGTGACCGGAAATCCGGACAAGACGCCGGTTTCACAGGCCTGTCTCAACCCTTTCTCCACGCTCGGTATGAACTCCCTCGGCACACTGCCGCCCGTCACCTTGCTTTCGAACTGGTACCCGGATCCGGAGGGAAGGGGCTCGAAACGGATTTTCACCCGCGCGAACTGGCCAGCGCCGCCGGTTTGTTTCTTGTGGGTATAGTCCACGTCGTTGACGCGGGAAATGGTTTCCCGGTAGGCCACCTGGGGGGGGCCGACGCTGGCCTCCACCTTGAACTCGCGCCGCATGCGGTCGATCAGAATCTCCAGATGGAGCTCGCCCATGCCCTTGATCACCGTCTGACCACTCTCCGCGTCCAAGGAAACGCGAAACGACGGGTCCTCGGCGGCCAGGCGGGCCAGCGCCACGCCCATCTTCTCTTGATCGGCCTTGGTCTTGGGCTCGACGGCGACCTCGATGACGGGTTCCGGGAATTCCATGCGCTCCAACACGACCGGGTTTCTGGGATCGCAAAGCGTATCCCCGGTGGTGGTGTCTTTCAGGCCCGCCAGGGCCACGATGTCCCCGGCGCGGGCCTCGGTCAGTTCCTCGCGGGCATTGGCGTGCATCAGCAGCATGCGGCCTACGCGATCGCGCTTGTTCTTGACCGCGTTCAGAATCTGCCCGCCGTTCCTGATGACGCCGGAGTATATGCGAACGAACGTGAGCGAGCCGACGAACGGGTCGCTCATGATCTTGAACGCCAGCGCCGAGAAGGGCTCATCGTCCGAGTTGTGGCGCTCGATCACCTCGTCCGAGCCGGCCTTCACGCCTTTGATCGAGGGCACGTCGGTGGGCGCGGGCAGGTAATCGACCACGGCGTCCAGGAGCGTCTGCACTCCCTTGTTCTTGAAGGCGGCGCCGCACACCACGGGCACGAAAGTGCCCGAGACGGTGCCCGCGCGCACGCACTTTTTAAGGGTCGCCACATCGATCTTTCCGTCTTCCAGATAGGCCTCCATGGCCGCGTCGTCCTGCTCGACCGCCAACTCGATCAGCTTCTCGCGGTACACCGCCGCCTGTTCGGCGAGATCGCCCGGAACCTCGCCCCGGTCGAATTCGGCGCCCAGGGTCTCATCCTTCCAGGTCACGGCCTCCATGGCGATGAGATCGACGATGCCGGAGAAATCGGCTTCCGAGCCGATGGGAAGCTGGATAACCAGGGGTTGGGCGCCCAGCCGGTCTGCGATCATGTCCACGCAGCGGAAGTAGTCGGCGCCGACGCGGTCCATCTTGTTGACGAAACAAACCCTGGGCACGTTGTACCGGTCGGCCTGGCGCCACACGGTTTCCGACTGGGGCTCGACGCCGGCCACGCTGTCGAAAACGGCCACCGCCCCGTCAAGGACCCGCAGGCTGCGCTCCACTTCGATGGTGAAGTCCACGTGCCCCGGGGTGTCGATGATGTTGATGCGGTGATCGTTCCAGAAACAGGTCGTCGCGGCCGACGTGATGGTGATGCCCCGTTCCTGCTCCTGCTCCATCCAGTCCATGGTCGCGTTGCCGTCATGGACCTCGCCGATCTTATAGGAGCGGCCGGTGTAATAGAGGATGCGCTCGGTGGTCGTCGTCTTGCCGGCATCGATGTGAGCCATGATGCCGATGTTGCGGTAGCGCTCGAGTGGCGTGGTGCGAGCCATGGTCCGAACCGTCCGCCTGTACTACCAGCGGTAGTGGGAGAAGGCTTTGTTGGCCTCCGCCATACGGTGTGTGTCTTCGCGTTTCTTGACCGCCGCGCCCCGGTTGTTGGCGGCATCCATCAGTTCCCCTGACAAGCGCTTGGTCATCGTGTTCTCCGAGCGCTTGCGGGCCAACTCGACGATCCAGCGGATGGCCAGGGCCTGGCGGCGATCGTGGCGCACTTCGATGGGGACCTGGTAGGTGGCGCCGCCGACGCGGCGCGAACGCACCTCAACCGCCGGCCTCACGTTGTCGATGGCATCGTGAAACAGTTTCAGGGGATCCTGCCCGGTCTTCTTTTCCATGATGTCGAAGGCGTCATAGACGATCCTCTCGGCCACCGACTTTTTGCCCTTCAACATCAGGGAGTTGGTGAACTTGGTCAGCACCACATCCCCGAACTTGGGATCAGGCAGAACCTCGCGTTTTTCCGCGGCGTGGCGACGTGACATCTGTCGATAACCCTTATTTGGGGCGCTTGGCGCCGTACTTGGACCGGCGTTGGCGGCGGTCGGGGACCCCCTGGGTGTCCAGGGTGCCGCGGATGATGTGATAGCGCACGCCGGGCAGGTCCTTGACCCGCCCCCCCCGGATCAGGACCACGGAGTGTTCCTGCAGATTGTGGCCCTCGCCGGGGATGTAGCTGGTGACCTCGAAGCCGTTGGTGAGCCGCACCCGGGCCACTTTGCGCATGGCCGAATTGGGTTTTTTGGGCGTCGTCGTATAGACGCGCGTGCACACGCCGCGCTTCTGCGGACAGGCTTCAAGCGCCGGTACCTTGTTGCGGACCACCGGCACCTTGCGCGGCTTGCGTATCAACTGGTTAATGGTCGGCATCGCGCCTGTTTCATCCCCACGGGCACCAACGCACCCGGTGCAAAAAACCTCCGGAGGGCACAAAAACGCCCTTCCGGGGGCCGATCCGTGACGCCACGAAGGGCGTCAATCTTATTTTCCTAATCGCAAAAGGGACTGCGTCTAGGCCGGACAGCCTACCACCAGCCCCCTGCGGAGAGGGCCGCATATTAGTTAAGCACCCCTACGCCGTCAAGCAAAACTATGTCGATTTTTCCCGGTTTTCCGCCGAATAAACCTGGTCGTACGGGGCCGCCGGAGGCCCTGTTCCGACGCCCTGCCGTCACTCGGCCTCGCTGACCATGACCTCCTCCGCCGATACCTCGGGCGGCACCTCGGCAATCAGTTTCTCCCGTTCCGCCCGTTCCTGTGCAGCCAGTTTCTCCCGTTTCCGGGCCGCAATCTCCGACAGTTCACGGTCCCGCGCGGCGGCGATCATCCGCACCCGGTTCATTTCGCACCCGGTGCCGGCCGGGATAAGGCGCCCGACGATGACGTTTTCCTTCAGGCCGACCAGGCGGTCCACCTTGCCCGAAACCGCGGCCTCGGTAAGCACCCGCGTGGTCTCCTGGAACGAAGCCGCGGAGATGAAAGAATTCGTCTGCAGACTGGCCTTGGTGATGCCCTGGAGCACGGGCAGGCTTCCGGCCGGCTTTCCGCCCTCGGCCTCCGCCTTGGCATTGACTTCATCGAACTCGGTCCGGTCGACCAACTCGCCGACAAGGAATGTGGTGTCGCCGGGGTCGTTGATCTCGACCTTCTGCAGCATCTGGCGGACGATGACTTCGATGTGCTTGTCGTTGATCTTCACGCCTTGCAGGCGATAGACGTCCTGGACCTCCCGGATCAGGTAGGTGGCCAGGGCCTCGACGCCGAGCACCCTGAGGATGTCGTGAGGCACCGGGTTGCCGTCCATCAGCGCGTCACCCACCTCCACGTAGTCCCCTTCCTGGACGCTGATGTGCTTGCCCTTGGGGATCAGGTATTCGTGGGGCTCTTGACCGTCCTCCGTCGGCACCACGACGATGCGGCGTTTGGACTTGTAGTCCTTGCCGAATTCGACGCGCCCGGCGTTCTCGCTGATGATGGCGTGGTCCTTGGGTTTGCGGGCCTCGAACAGCTCCGCCACCCGCGGCAGGCCGCCGGTGATGTCGCGGGTCTTGGCCGATTCGCGGGGGATACGGGCGAGCACGTCACCGGCATGGACCATCTGGTCGGGCTCCACCGAAAGGACGGCGTCGACGGGCAGGAAGTAGCGCGCCTCCATTTCGTTGGCCAGGGTCACCACCTTGCCCTTCTTGTTCCTGAGCGTGATCCGGGGTTTGAGGTCGGCGCCCTTGGGCTGCTGTTTCCAGTCGATCACCACTTTCCGGGAGATTCCGGTGGCCTCGTCCATCCTTTCCACCATGGAGACGCCTTCCATCAGGTCCATGTAATTGGCCACGCCCTCTTTTTCCGTAATGATGGGCAGCGTGTACGGGTCCCATTCGGCGACCTTATCGCCCAGTTTGACCTTCGCCTTGTCCTTGACCAGAAGCTTGGCGCCGTATGGGATGCGGTGGCGGGCCCGCGCGCGGCCCTGGCCGTCGACCAGCACGAGTTCGGAATTGCGGCTCATGATGATGTGAACGCCGGAGCTGTTCTTTACCGTCGCGGTGTTCTTGAGAACCACCTTCGCGTCACAGGTGGCTTCCACCTTGGACTGCTCGCTGCCACGCTGCACGGCGCCGCCGATATGGAAGGTGCGCATGGTCAACTGCGTTCCCGGCTCGCCGATGGATTGGGCGGCAATGACGCCGACGGCCTCCCCCACGTTCACCCTGGTGCCACGGGCCAGATCCCGGCCGTAGCAGAGGGCGCACGCGCCGCCGCGGGTCTCGCAGGTGAGCACGGAACGGATTTTCACGGACTCGACATCGGCCTCCTCGATGACAGCGACCAATTCCTCCTCGATCAACTCCCCGGCCTTCACCAACACCTCGCCGGAGACGGGATGGACGACATTCTGGGCCGCACCGCGGCCGAGTACCTGTTCACCCAGGGACGAGATTTCCTCGCCCCCCTCGATCACCGTCCGCACCGTGATTCCCAGGTCCGTCTCGCAGTCCTGCTCGACGATGATGCAGTCCTGGGCCACGTCGACCAGACGCCGCGTGAGGTACCCGGAGTTGGCGGTCTTCAAGGCCGTGTCCGCCAGGCCCTTGCGCGCCCCGTGGGTGGAATTGAAGTACTCGAGCACGCTCAAGCCTTCCTTGAAGTTGGAGATGATCGGGGTTTCGATGATCTCGCCCGAAGGCTTGGCCATGAGGCCGCGCATGCCGGCCAACTGTCGCATCTGGGCGACCGAGCCGCGGGCACCGGAATGGGCCATCATGTACACGGAATTCACCGGCCGGCCGGGGGCGGTGGCGGAGATACCCTCCATCATCTCCTCGGCCACCTGGTCGGTGCAGTGGGACCAGGCGTCGACCACCTTGTTGTACTTCTCGCCCCGGGTGATCAGGCCGTCCAGGTACTGCTGCTCGTACTCCTTGACTTTCTGCTCCGTCTCCTTGACGCGGATTTCCTTGGTGTGGGGCACGACCAGATCGTCCTTGCCGAACGACAGACCCGCCCGGCAGGCATAATCGAAGCCCATGCCCATGAAGTGGTCGGCGAAAATGACGGTCTCCTTCTGCCCGCAGTGGCGATAGACCATGTCGATGACGTTGGTCACCTCCTTCTTGGTCAGAAGGCAGTTGATCAGATCGAACGGAACATTGGGATTGCGCGGCAGAATCTCCGAAAGCAACATGCGCCCGGGCGTGGTTTTCACGCGGACGGTGAGGGGTTTGCCCTCTTCGTCCACGGTGCGGTAGCGCGCCTGGACCTTGGCGTGCAAGGAGACCGCCCCGGCTTCCAGGGCCTGCTCGATCTCGCCCACATCGGTAAAGACCATGCCCTCGCCGGGCTCGCCGTCTTGCTCCAAGGTCAGGTAATAGAGACCGAGAACGATGTCTTGGGAGGGCACGATGATGGGCTTGCCGTTGGCCGGACTGAGGATGTTGTTGGTGGACATCATCAGCACCCGCGTCTCCAGCTGGGCCTCAAGGGCCAGGGGCACGTGCACGGCCATCTGGTCGCCGTCGAAGTCGGCGTTGAAGGCAGCGCAGACCAAGGGGTGCAGCTGGATCGCCTTGCCCTCGATGAGGATCGGTTCGAAGGCCTGAATCCCCAGGCGGTGCAAGGTCGGCGCCCGGTTGAGCATCACCGGGTGCTCGCGGATGACCTCTTCCAGGATGTCCCAGACCTCGGGCCGTTCCTTTTCCAACATGCGCTTGGCCGCCTTGATCGTGGTGGCCATGCCGTAGAGCTCCAGCTTGGAGTAGATAAACGGCTTGAACAGCTCCAGCGCCATCTTCTTGGGCAGGCCGCATTGGTGGAGCTTGAGTTCCGGTCCCACCACGATGACCGAGCGGCCCGAGTAGTCCACCCGCTTGCCCAGGAGGTTCTGGCGGAAGCGGCCCTGTTTGCCCTTGAGCATATCGGAGAGCGATTTCAACGGCCGCTTGTTGGCGCCGGTGATGGCGCGGCCGCGGCGGCCATTGTCAAAGAGGGCGTCCACCGACTCCTGGAGCATGCGCTTCTCGTTGCGCACGATGATCTCGGGCGCGTGCAACTCGATCAGCCTTTTCAGCCGGTTGTTGCGGTTGATGACCCGCCGGTACAGGTCGTTCAGGTCCGACGTGGCGAAGCGGCCGCCGTCGAGCGGCACCAAGGGGCGCAGTTCCGGCGGGATGACCGGAACGACTTCGAGGATCATCCATTCGGGCCGGGCGCCCGATTCGACGAAGGCCTCGATCAGCTTGAACCTTTTGACCAGCTTCTTGCGCTTGGCCTCGGAATTGGTTTCCTTGAGCTCCGTGCGCAGGTTTTCGCATTCCTCCTCGAGGTCGATGTCCTCGAGCATTTTGCGGATGGCCTCGGCGCCTATGCCGACCGAAAATGCGTCTTCCCCGAACTCGTCGACCGCCTTCTGATACTGGTCCTCGTTCAGCAGTTCGTGCAATTTCAGGGGCGTCAGCCCCGGTTCGATGACCACGTAGTTCTCGAAATAGAGTACCCGCTCCAGGTCCTTGAGCGTCATGTCCACCAACAGGCCGATGCGAGAGGGCAGCGATTTCATGAACCAGATGTGCGCCACCGGCGAGGCCAGTTCGATGTGCCCCATGCGTTCGCGCCGGACCTTTTGCAGGGTCACTTCCACGCCGCACTTCTCGCACGTGATGCCCTTGTACTTCATGCGCTTGTATTTGCCGCACAGGCACTCGTAGTCCTTCGTCGGACCGAAGATGCGGGCGCAGAACAAGCCGTCGCGCTCGGGCTTGAAGGTCCGGTAGTTGATGGTCTCGGGTTTCTTGATCTCGCCGAAGGACCAGGACCGGATTCGTTCGGGACTGGCGATGGAGATCTGAATCTGGTCAAAACGCTGGGTGCCGCTGACCGCTCCGAAAACCTTCATCAACTCGTGCATGGATTATTCTCCTCGACCGCCGAAAACCGCTCGGTCGTCCGGTTAGTTCAGCTCAACGTTCAGGCCAAGGGAATGCAGCTCCTTGACCAGCACGTTGAAGGATTCGGGGACCCCCGCTTCGAAGGTGGCGTCGCCGCGCACGATCGCCTCGTACACCTTGGTACGGCCGGAGACGTCGTCGGACTTGACCGTCAGCATCTCCTGCAGGGTATAGGCGGCGCCGTACGCCTCCAGGGCCCACACCTCCATCTCGCCAAAGCGTTGGCCGCCGAACTGGGCCTTGCCGCCCAGGGGCTGCTGGGTCACCAGGCTGTAGGGACCGATGGAGCGGGCGTGGATCTTGTCATCCACCAGGTGATGGAGTTTGAGCATGTAAATGTAGCCCACCGTGACCTGGCGGTGGAACACCGCGCCCGAACGGCCGTCGATCAGGGTGACCTGGCCCGACGCGTCGAAGCCGGCCTGTTCCAGCATCTCCACGATGTCGCCCTCGTGGGCGCCGTCGAAGACCGGCGTGGCGATGGGGATGCCGTTACGGATATTGCCGGCCAGCTCCAGGAGCTCCGCATCGCCCAGGGGCTGGATGCTCTCCTTGTAATCCTTGTTGCCGTATATGCCCTTGAGCTCACTCTTGAGCTTTTTGATGTCCTCGCCGCCGGCACACACGGCGTCCAGGATCTCACCCACCTGACGCCCAAGGCCGTTGCAGGCCCAGCCCAGGTGCGTCTCCAGGATCTGCCCCACGTTCATGCGCGAGGGCACGCCCAAGGGGTTGAGCACGACGTCGACGGGGGTGCCGTCCTCCAGGTAGGGCATGTCCTCCATGGGCACGATCTTCGAAATCACGCCCTTGTTGCCGTGGCGCCCGGCCATCTTGTCACCGGGCTGGAGCTTGCGCTTCACCGCCACGAAGACCTTCACCATCTTCATCACGCCCGGGGACAGGTCGTCGCCCCGCTGCAGTTTATCCACCTTGTTTTCGAACCTGTCCTGCAGCTTGGCGATGCTTGCCTCGAATTGGTGCTTCAGGGCCTCCAAATCTTTCATCACCCTGTCGTTGGTGACCACGATCTGGGCGCACTGCCCCGGCGTGAAGCGGGCCAATAGGTCCTCGGTGATCTTGAGGCCGGCCTCCAGCCCCTTGGGGCCGCCGACCGTCTTGCGGTTCATGAGAAGGGCTTTCAGACGGGTGTGGAAGCTGCGCTCCAGAATCGCGCGCTCGTCGTCCCGGTCCTTGGCCAGGCGCTCGATCTCGGACCGCTCGATGGCCAGCGCGCGCTCGTCCTTGTCGACACCGCGGCGCGCAAACACGCGCACCTCGACCACCGTGCCCGAGACGCCCGGCGGCAACCTCAAAGACGTATCGCGCACGTCCGAGGCCTTCTCCCCGAAGATGGCGCGCAACAGCTTCTCCTCGGGAGTCATCGGGGATTCACCCTTCGGCGTCACCTTGCCGACCAGGATGTCGCCCGGCTTTACCTCGGCCCCGATGTAGACGATACCCGCCTCGTCCAGGTTCTTGAGCGCCTCCTCGCCGACGTTGGGGATATCGCGCGTGATGTCCTCCTGGCCGAGCTTGGTGTCGCGGGCCATCACCTCGAACTCCTCGATGTGGATGGAGGTGAAGACGTCGTCGCGGACGATGCGCTCGGAAATCAGGATGGAGTCCTCGAAGTTGTAACCCTGCCAGGGCATGAACGCCACCAACACGTTGCGCCCCAGCGCCAGCTCGCCCAGGTCCGTGGCCGGCCCGTCGGCGATGGTGTCCCCGGCCTCCACCCGGTTACCCACCATCACCAGCGGCCGCTGGTGAAGGAAGGTGTTCTGGTTCGAGCGCTGGAACTTCAAAAGGTTGTAGATGTCGACCCCGGTCGCCGAGTGGGACGTCTCCTCGGTGGCGCGGATGACGATGCGCGTGGCGTCCACCTGGTCCACCACGCCGGAACGCCGGGCAACGATGGTGGCGCCCGAATCGCGGGCGACAATGGATTCCATGCCCGTCCCCACCAGCGGCGCCTCGGTTTTGATCAGGGGCACCGCCTGGCGCTGCATGTTGGAGCCCATGAGCGCCCGGTTGGCGTCGTCGTTTTCGAGGAACGGAATCAGGGCCGCGGCCACCGAGACCAGCTGTTTCGGCGAGACGTCGATGTACTCGATGTCCGCGCGCCGGGCCATAATGAAGTCGCCGCTGCGCCGGCAGCTCACGAGATCGGCAATAATGCGCCCTTTGTCATCGATTTCTGCGTTGGCCTGGGCGATGATGTAACGGCCTTCCTCCATGGCCGACAGATAGATCACCTCCTTGCCGACGCGCCCCTTTTCCACCTTGCGGTACGGGGTTTCGATGAAACCGTACTTATTCACCCGCGCGTATGTGGCCAGAGAGTTGATCAGGCCGATGTTCGGGCCTTCCGGGGTCTCGATGGGGCAGATACGGCCGTAATGGGTGGGATGCACGTCGCGCACCTCGAAGCCGGCCCGTTCCCGGGTCAAACCGCCCGGGCCGAGGGCGGACAGGCGCCGCTTGTGCGTGATCTCGGACAGCGGGTTGGTCTGGTCCATGAACTGGCTGAGCTGCGACGAGCCGAAGAATTCCCGCACCGCCGCCGCCGCCGGCTTGGCGTTGATCAGGTCCTGGGGCATGACCGTGTCGATGTCCACCGAGCTCATGCGCTCGCGGATGGCCCGCTCCATGCGCAAGAGGCCGATCCGGTATTGGTTCTCCATGAGCTCGCCGACGGAACGCACCCGGCGGTTGCCCAGGTGATCGATGTCGTCGATCTCGCCCCGGCCGTCCTTGAGCTCGACCAGGACCTTGACCACCGTGAAAATGTCTTCCTTGCGCAGCACGCGCAGGGAGTCCTCGGTCTCGAAGCCGAGACGGGCGTTCATCTTGACCCGGCCGACGGCGGAAAGGTCGTAGCGTTCGGAATCGAAGAACATGCCGTGGAACAAGGCCTCCGCCGTGTCCCGGGTCGGCGGCTCACCCGGGCGCATGACCCTGTAGATGTCGGTGAGCGCCTCGTCCTGTGTGGAGTTCTTGTCCGCGGCAAGCGTGTTGCGGATGTACGGCCCGACGTTGATGTGGTCGATGGCAAGGGTGACGAATTCCGTCACGCCGGCCTCTTCCAGCGTCCTCAGGAGGGTCTCGGTGACTTCGTTGCCGGCTTCGGCGAAGATCTCGCCGGTTTTCTCGTCGATGAGATCGTTTGCTATGTAGCGGCCGATCAGATCCTCGTCCTGGACAAGCTGTTCCTTCAGCCCCTTTTTCTTCAACGTCTGCAGGACCCGTTGCGTCATCTTGGTCCCCGTTTCCGCCACGACCCTGCCGCTCTTGGCGTCGCGCATGTCGCTGATCAGCTTGATGCCGAGCATGCGCTCGGGCGTGAACTTGGTTTTCCAGCCCTTCTTGGTGCGCATGAAGACCACTTTGCCGTAGAAGTAATCGAGAATGCTTTCGGGCGACATTCCACTTTCTTCGTCGGCCGCGAGGGTCTTGCCCTCGGCCGCGCGCTTGGGGCGCAGGGCTTCCGTCTCGTCGCTGTCCAGGGCCATCAAGAGCGTCGTCACCGGCAGCTTGCGCCGGCGGTCGATGCGCACGTAGACCAGGTCCTTGGCGTCGAACTCGAAGTCCAGCCACGACCCCCGGTAGGGAATGATGCGGGCGGCGAAGAGAAACTTGCCCGACGAATGGGTCTTGCCCTTGTCATGGTCGAAGAACACGCCCGGCGAGCGGTGCATCTGCGAGACGATCACCCGCTCGGTGCCGTTGATGACGAAGGTGCCGTTGCCCGTCATCAACGGCATATCGCCCATGTAGACGTCCTGCTCCTTGATGTCGCGGATGGAACGGGCTCCGGTCTCGTCGTCGATATCCCACACCACCAGGCGCAGCTTGACCTTGAGCGGCGCCGCATAGGTCATGCCGCGCTGCTGGCATTCCTCCACGTCGTACTTGGGCAGCTCGAACTCGTAGGCGACGAACTCCAGGGTTCCCCGCTCGGAGAAGTCCTTGATCGGAAAGACGGACCTGAAGACCTCCTGCAGGCCCGTGCTGGTCCGCTTTTCGGCCGGCACGTACCGTTGCAGGAACTTGACGTAGGACGCCCTCTGAATCTCGATGAGATTAGGCAAGGGCACGGCCGAGCCGATGTGGCCGTATTGCTTGCGAACACGTTTGCGACCGGTAAAGGAATTATCCATTAAACGTCCCCACGATTCGGGATTTCGTTATTGGCCCGGCCCGGCGGCGGCCGGAGCCAAGGACCAGCGATTGCAAGGACCGCGGGCGCCGGCACCGGGCCGGGAAACCCCGCCTGGGCGCGCCTCCGCCCGGCCCGAAGCCGTCAAGCGCCGCGCGGCACCCGAACACCAAACCGGGCACCCTATTTGAGCTCGACCGTGGCGCCGGCATCTTCCAGCTTTTTCTTGATCTCCTCGGCCTCATCCTTCTTGACGCCCTCCTTGATTTCCTTCGGCGCCGATTCCACCAGGTCCTTGGCTTCCTTCAGCCCGAGGTGGGTGATGGCCCGGACTTCCTTGATGACATTGATCTTTTTCTCGCCAAAGGACATGAGGATGACGTCGAACTCGTCCTTCTCGACCGGCGCCTCGCCGGCCGCGGCACCGGGCGCGGCGGCCACGGCCACCGGCGCGGCGGCCGAAACGCCCCACTTCTCTTCCAGCATCTTGCTCAGCTCGGCCGCCTCGATGACGGTCAGGCTCGACAGGTCTTCGGCGATTTTCTCCAGGTTAGCCATGTTGTCTCTCTCCTTGGGCTTGAACTGTCCGTGTCCCGGAATCGGGACGTCACGCGGTTTTCCCCTGCTCGGCATAGGCACCCAGCACGCGGGCGACCTGGCCGGCCGGCGCCTGCAGCACACCGACGATCCGGGTCGCGGGCGCGTTGATCAGACCGACGAATTTGGCCCTGAGCTCGTCCAACGACGGCAAAGCGGCCAGGGCCTTGACACGATCGACGTCGAGCCGTTCGGCGCCAATCGCACCGCCCAGGACCACCAGATTGCCGTTGTCCTTGGCGAAATTCACAGCCACCTTGGCGGCCGACACCGGGTTCTCGGAATAGGCGATCGCGGTCGGCCCGGTGAACAGGTCGTGCAGGTCCTGGAATTTCGTGCCTTCAAGGGCACGACGGGTGAGCCGATTCTTGGTCACCTTGAAGCTGGCTCCCTCGGCGCGCATCCGGTCGCGGAGATCGCCCATATCTGTCACCGTCAACCCCGAGTAATGGGTGACGACGACGATGGCCGCCTCCTCGAACACCCGATGCAACGAAGCGACCAGCTCCTCTTTTTGTGATCGGTCCACTCATCGTCTCCGGTTTTCTGCTCCGGTCCGCCCCCGCGAGGGTCGGTTCCGAAGCGGTTGCACCTGCGGCCCCCCGGGCTCCCGAGGGGCCGGTTCGCCTGTCCAGTGCAGCAGTTCAAGCCGTTGGCGGGCGCCTTGCGTGGACTTGCACGGAAACGCCCAAAAACGGTTCTCAGCACTGTCTGTGCAGGCGGGAGCGCCCTTTAAGCCGCCGACGGAGGACATGCCTCCCCGGGCGGCACCTACGGTCTTGGACAGGTCGGGGACGACACCTGTCATCCCCTATGCCGTTCCCGATCCTGGCGATCGGAAACCGCAACCCGACACAACCCGGCCCGCCTCAGCCGGCCAGGTTGGCAACGTTCAATTTCAAGCCGGGGCCCATGGTCGAACTCAAGCTCACCCGCTTGAGGTACGTCCCCTTGGCGCCGCTCGGCTTGGCCTTGTTGATGACGTCGACGAACGCCCTGATGTTCTCGGACAAGGCCTCTGCCGTGAAGCTGGCCTTGCCGACGCCGGCGTGCACGATGCCCGCCTTTTCGACGCGGAACTCGATCTGGCCGGCCTTGGCCGCCTTGACCGCCGCCGTGACGTCGGGGGTCACCGTCCCCAACTTGGGGTTGGGCATGAGGCCCCTGGGCCCGAGGATCTTGCCCAGGCGCCCGACCACCGCCATCATGTCCGGCGTCGCGATGCATCGGTCGAAGGGTATCTCACCCTTGGTTATGCGTTCCGCCAGGTCTTCGGCACCGACCAGGTCGGCCCCCGCGGCCTCCGCCTCTTTCGCTTTGTCGCCCTTGGCAAAGACGGCCACCCGCAAGGCCTTGCCGGTGCCATGGGGCAGCGCCACGACACCCCGCACCATCTGATCCGCGTGACGCGGATCGACGCCAAGATTGATCGCGATCTCGATGGTCTCGTCGAACTTGGCGGTGGCGTTACCCTTGATCAAATCGACCGCCGCGGCCAGATCGTAGGCGCTGTCGCGCTCGATGCGTTCGCGGGCCGCGGTCAGGCGCTTTCCTTTCCGTGCCATCTTACGACACCACCTCGATGCCCATGGACCGCGCGGACCCGGCGATCATGCGGCACGCGGCGTCCATGTCGGTGGTGTTCAGATCCACCATTTTCTTCTCCGCGATCTGGCGAATCTGTTTCATGGTCACCGTGCCGACGGTTTCCTTTCCCGGCTCCTGCGCGGCCTTGGCAAGCCCGGCCGCCTTCTTCAGGTAATAGCTGGCCGGCGGCGTCTTGGTGATGAAGGTAAACGTACGGTCCCGAAAAGACGTGATGACCACCGGGATGGGCATGCCCGGCTCCAACTTATCGGTCTCGGCGTTGAACGTCTTGCAGAACTCCATGATGTTCAGGCCTGCCTGGCCAAGGGCCGGGCCAATGGGCGGCGACGGGTTCGCCTGCCCCGCCGGCACCTGCAGCCTGATGTAACCGGCAATTCTTTTTGTCGCCTTCTTCGCCATTGTTCCCTCCAGAACACTTAAGTCCGCGGTGCGGTCATCGCCGCCTGCCCACGGCCGTTGCGCCGGGTCCGCCGGTGCCCATTACAGCCGTCAGAGTTTCTCGACCTGGGAATACTCCAGTTCCACCGGTGTCGCGCGCCCGAAAATGGACACCGCCACCTTGACCCGGGCGCGTTCTTCGTCCACGTCCTCGACGAAGCCGTTAAAGGAGTTAAAGGGCCCGTCGCAGACCCGCACCTGCTCGCCGATCTCGAAGGTGATCGCCGGCTTGGGCCTCTCGATACCTTCTTGCACCTGGCGCATGATGCGTTCGGCCTCGGCCCCGGAAATGGGCGTCGGCCGGCCGCGGCCGCCGAGGAATCCGGTCACCTTGGGCGTGTTCTTCACCAGGTGCCAGGTCTCGTCCGTCATTTCCATGTTGACCAGCACATAGCCCGGGAAGAACTTTCGTTCGGCGTTGACCTTGCTGCCACGGCGGATTTCAACCACTTCCTCGATGGGGACCAGGACGCGCTCGATGACGTCGGTCATGCCCGCCTGTTTGGCCTGCTCCTCGATGGACTGGGCGACTTTTTTCTCGAACCCGGAATACACGTGGATGACGTACCACTGCAGCGCCATCGACTTCAGCCTCCCAGTCCGAGAATGATTTGCACGCCTTTGGCCAGGATCTGGTCCACCAGGAAGAAGAACAGCGCCGCGAGGATCACCATCAGGAACACCATGCCCGTGGAAACGCCCGTTTCCTTGCGCGGCGGCCACGTGACCTTGGCCGCTTCCTGCCGCACCTCGTGAGCGAACTGCGCCGGATTTATTTTCGCCATGATACCAAACCGTCAATCGGAGCCTGCGCGGCGGGAAAAGCATTGGCAGGAGTGGAGGGACTCGAACCCCCAACCCCCGGTTTTGGAGACCGGTGCTCTAACCAATTGAGCTACACTCCTAAACGCACCGTCCCACACCCTCTTCCCGGGCCCGCGTGACCGGGAAGAGTACGCCGAGGACGGGGTCGCGCCTGCCCCGCCTTTGAAAGTCGCCGTCCCGGCGAGCCGGTGGACCGCCCGGCTCTTAACCCGGTTGCGCCGGCCCTATTCGATAATCGAGGCGACGACGCCGGCACCCACGGTGCGGCCGCCCTCGCGGATGGCGAAGCGCAGACCCGCGTCCATGGCGATCGGCGCGATCAGCGTCACCTCCATCGACACGTTGTCCCCCGGCATCACCATCTCCGTGCCCTCCGGCAACGTCACCGTCCCCGTCACGTCCGTCGTACGGAAGTAAAACTGCGGTCGGTAGTTGCCGAAAAACGGCGTGTGACGCCCGCCCTCGTCCTTGGTCAGGATGTACGCCTCGCACGTGAACTTGGTGTGCGGCGTGATCGAGCCCGGCGCCGCCAGGACCTGACCGCGCTCCACGTCTTCGCGCTTGGTGCCGCGCAGCAGGACACCGATGTTGTCCCCCGCCTCGCCCTGGTCGAGCAACTTGCGGAACATCTCGACCCCCGTGCACACCGTCTTCGTCGTCTCCCGGATGCCGACGATCTCCACCTCCTCGCCAACCTTGATCACACCGCGCTCAACACGCCCCGTCACAACCGTGCCCCGGCCCGATATCGAGAAAACATCCTCGATCGGCATCAGGAACGGCTTGTCCTTGGCACGGTGCGGCTGCGGAATGTAGTCGTCCACCGCCGCCATCAGCTCGATGACCGACTTCCTGCCCGTCTCTTCGTCCCTGCCCTCCAGCGCCGCCAGCGCCGAGCCCTTGACGATCGGAATGTCGTCCCCCGGAAAATCATAGCTGCTCAGCAACTCCCGAAGCTCAAGCTCGACCAGCTCCAGAAGCTCCGCGTCGTCGACCTGGTCAACCTTGTTCAGGTAAACGACAATCGCCGGAACCCCAACCTGGCGCGCCAGCAGAATGTGCTCCCGCGTCTGCGGCATCGGACCGTCCGCCGCCGAAACCACCAATATCGCCCCGTCCATCTGCGCCGCGCCGGTGATCATGTTCTTCACGTAGTCCGCATGACCAGGACAGTCGACGTGCGCGTAATGGCGCTTCTCCGTCTCGTACTCAACGTGCGCCGTGGCAATCGTGATCCCCCGCGCCCGCTCCTCCGGCGCCTTGTCAATCTCGTCAAACGGCGTGAACACCGCCCCACCCGTCTCCGCCAGGATCTTCGTGATCGCCGCCGTCAACGTCGTCTTGCCGTGGTCAACGTGGCCGATCGTGCCAACGTTGCAGTGGGGCTTCGTCCGCTCGAATTTCGCCTTCGCCATCGTTCCGTCTTTCTCGCTATGTCTTGCCTGAAACCAACTAACGCGAATGCCGCCGCCGCCCGCCCGCGCCCGGGTTTGGAGCGGGTGAAGGGAATCGAACCCTCGTCGTAAGCTTGGAAGGCTTCTGCTCTACCATTGAGCTACACCCGCAAACCCAGTCACCCACTTGTTCGGAACGCACCTTGCGAATGGTGGAGGGGGTTGGATTCGAACCAACGTAGGCGTGCGCCAACGGGTTTACAGCCCGTCCCCTTTAGCCACTCGGGCACCCCTCCGGCACATCCCAAGCGCCCGGAACGGACCAGCGAAATATGAGGATTTGCGGCCTAATGTCAACTTCAAAAGGAGTTACGGGCAACACACACCGCCCCGCCGTGGCTCCGTCCCGACAGAGCCCCTTGCAGACCCAAATCTTGTGCTGGATATTAGATGCATCCATGGCAAAGCGCAAGCACCTGTCCCGGCACCCCGAAAAACGGCCTTCCAGGGACCGCCCGAGCGGCGCCGGCGCCGGCGGTCCCCAGTGGCTTTATGGCGTGCATGCGGTACTGGCGGCGTTGGCCAACCCGCGTCGGCGCTGCCGCCGGATTGTGCTGGCAACGCAGTCACGGCACGACCTTGAGGCACGGGTGGCCGCGGCGGCGGGCGCCGGCCGTCCGCCGGCGGAGGTCCGCGACCGCCGGGACATCGAACGCCTGTTGCCCCCGGGCGCCGTCGACCAGGGGCTGGCGCTGCTGGCCGATCCCCTGCCCGAGCCGCGCCTGGAGGCGGTGTGCCGGGACGCCGCCCAGGAGTCCGTCGTGGTCGTCCTGGATCAGGCGACGGACCCGCGGAATGTGGGCGCCGTGTTGCGCTCCGCCGCCGCCTTCGGCGCCGGCGCCGTGGTCGTGCAAAGGCGCCACGCGCCCGAAATCACCGGCGCCCTGGCCAAGGCGGCCTCGGGGGCCGTGGAAACGGTGCCCCTCGTGCGCGTCACCAACCTGGCCCGCGCCATGGGGGACCTGAAAGAGTCGGGCTTCTGGTGCGTCGGCCTGGACGCCGGCGCCCGACACTCCATCGCCGAGGCCGGGCTGTCCGGCAAGGTGGCGCTGGTCCTCGGTTCCGAGGGCGAAGGGCTGCGCCGGCTGACCCGCGAGAGGTGCGACCGTCTGGTCCGGGTGCCGATCGGGGACGCGGTGGAAAGCCTCAACCTTTCCAACGCCGCGGCCATCGCGCTGTACGAGCTGGCGCGGGGCCGCGCCTGAGCCCGGGGGCGCCGGTGCGCTTGCCGCAAGCGTGCGCCCGCGCTATCGTCCCGTCCGTCTGCGCGGCGCCGGATTAGCTCAGTTGGCAGAGCGGCTGATTTGTAATCAGCAGGTCGGGGGTTCGATTCCCTCATCCGGCACCATGTTCATTCCGACGGGTTGCCGGCCGGGGACCGCCGCGGGGCGCGGCTGGATAACGGGAAACGGTGGGCCGGATCATGAACCGGGACGATCTGGACGTGATAGTCTCCGGCACCGAGGGCGGCAAGGGGGGCGAGCTCGCCATAGACCGTGACGGGCGCCTCTACTGGA
>JACZQZ010000105.1 GCA_022545455.1 Pseudomonadota bacterium | reverse complement strand
GCGGAAAGAGGGGTCATCGATGCCGGAGAGTGGATCAAGCCCGCCGCCGACCTGGCTCTCGGCTTTCACGACATCTTCAAGTTCTACTCGTTGCAGGGCCTGCACCAGGCGATCGACGTGGGCGACATCTACATCAACGGCAAGGTGTGGCGGAAAATGCCCAAAGACCTTCAGGCGATCATCGAGGTGGCCGCCAAGGCGTCCGTGATAGAGAGCCTCACCTTCTTCGTCAAAGCGAACTCCGAGGCGCTTCAAGTCCTTCTCACCGAGAAAGGCGTCACGCTGTTCGACGCGCCGCATGACTACCCGCCCCAGTTCGTGAAGGCGGCGAACACGGTTATCGAGAGGTACATGAAGGATAAACCGTTCTTCAAGAAAGTGGTGCTGTCGATGCGCAAGTTCGCCGGCCCGGCCGTGCCCTACAGGGTGGAGACCTTGAAGCAGTCCCTGCTCATGGGCGAAGCCGGCCTGAAGGCGCGCAAATAAAAGCAGGGAAACGGCTGTCACCGTGGCTGTTCCCGTGAGTGCGTGACGACGATAGGGGCCTGTCGGACCGGCGTCCCGGCAGGCCCCTTTAGTACCCTGGTCACTTCGCTTGGGATGGTATTTCGATGAATGAGTCGGGAACGCCGCCGCCCGGGTTGCCCGGGCCGGTGGCGTTCATCGTAAAGACTATCGATTCGATCAGTCTGTGGTCGGGGCGGGTCTTCGCTTGGCTTGTGCTCCCATTGATGGGCGCGATGGTGTACGAGGTCGTTGCCCGCTACTTCTTTGATGCCCCCACCCGGTGGGCGTTCGACGTCACCTACATGCTCTACGGAACCCATTTCATGCTGGTGGCCGCCTTCACCCTGTATATGAAAGGCCATATTCGCACGGATTTCATCTATAGGTTGCTGAGCGAGAGGTGGCAGGGGCTTGTCGACGCGGTTCTGTATCTGGTGTTTTACCTGCCGGCGTTCGGAGTGTTCCTGTGGGTGGGCTGGGGGTACGCGTCCGAATCGTGGTTTATGGGGGAGCGGAGCGCCTTGAGTCCGTGGATGCCGCCGATCTATCCCCTGAAAGCCGTCATTCCTTTGGCTGCCGGCCTTTTGTTCCTGCAAGGGATCTCGGAGTTCCTGAAAAGCTTTTATGCCGCGCTCCGGGGTAGATGGCCATGAGCCTGGAGATCCTTGGCCTGATTCTGGTGGCGAGCGTTTTCATCGCCATTTTGCTCGGGTTTCACATTGCCTTTACCCTGATCATCCTCGGCATCGTCTTCGGTTATATCGGTATCGGCGAGGTCGTCTTCGACCTCATGGTCTACCAGTTCTTCCAGACCATGCGTACGGTGGTCCTGGCGGCGGTGCCGCTATTTCTCCTGATGGGGTACCTGCTCGAGCGGGCCGGGCTTATGGACCGGCTGTTCAGGGCGTTCCAGTTGCTGCTGGGACCCGTCAGGGGGTCCCTGTATGTGGCGACCCTGTTCGTGGCGACGATCTTTGCCGCCGCGACGGGGATCGTCGGGGCGTCCGTGAGCATCATGGGATTGATGGCCGGTCCCGCCATGCGGCGGAGCGGGTACGATACCCGGCTGTCCGCGGGAACGATCACCGCCGGCGGGACGCTCGGCATCCTGATCCCGCCGAGCGTGATGCTGGTGGTCATGGGCCCGGTGGTGCAGGTTTCCGTCGTGCGGCTGTTCGCGGCGGCGATCCTGCCCGGGCTGATGCTCTCGGCGCTGTTCATTTTTTACACGATGATGAGGAGTTTCCTCCAGCCGAAGGTAGGGCCGGCCCTGCCTCCCGAGGAGCGGGCGACCTCGCTCCTGCCCGTACTTAAAGAATTCGCACTCGGCATCATTCCCCCGGCCTTCCTCATCCTCGCCACGTTGGGCAGCATTCTGGCGGGGCTTGCGACGCCGACCGAAGGCGCGGCGATGGGGGCCTTCGGGGCGCTCGTGTTGGTCCTCGCCTACCGGCGATTGACCGTGCGGCTGCTCGTCGACGCCGTTTATCGCACCGCGGTGACGGCCAGCATGATCATGATACTGGTCGCGGCCTCGAATTTTTTCGGCTCCGTCTTCTCCCGCCTTGGAACCACGAGCTTCATTGCGGAGGGGTTGTTCGGCTTCGATCTGCCCCCGGTGGCGTTCCTTCTGGTGCTGTTGGCGATTATTTTCATCCTCGGGTGGCCGCTGGAATGGGTGCCCATCGTGGTCATCGTCCTTCCCATCTTCCTTCCTCTGGTCAGGGACCTGGGGTTCGACCTGGTTTGGTTCAGTATCCTGGTGGCGGTCACCCTGCAGACCGCGTGGCTCTCTCCTCCGGTTGCGTTATCGGCGTATTTCCTCAAAGGGGTGGTCCCCGAATGGGACCTCAAGGACATTTATCTGGGAATGATGCAGTTCATGGGTTTGCAAATGATAGGGGTGCTTCTCCTTGTCATTTTCCCACAGATCGCCCTGTGGCTGCCTGGTGTCCTGTTGGATTAGGTGGGGCGGTCTTCCGATAAGCGTCTTTGGCGTCCGGGCCCGCCCGTGCGGGAGGGGCTCCGGCTTGCCCGGCCAGCCGGAAAGTGCGAACTATAGGCCGTAGAGGGAGCCGAAAAAGGAGGACGTCACGATGCCGGTCTCACAGGTCGCCGTCGAATTCGGCCGGTCGGCGCCCCTGGCCGCGGCCGCGTACAAGGACGCCGACCGGCTGTCGGGCAAGGTGTTGGTGGACGGGGTCCTTGGTCCGCCGCTCACCAACGAGACCTTCGTCGTCGAGAACCCCGCCAACATGGCGGTGGTGGCGAACGCGCCACGGTGCCGCGAGGCGGACGTCGAGCGGGCCGTCAAATCGGCGCACGACGCTTATCCGGCGTGGGCGGCGATCCCGGCCCGCGAGCGCGGGCGCATGGTCGCCCGGATGGCCGACCTGATCGAGGCCGAATGCGAAGCGATCGCGGCGCTCCTCAGCCTGGAGACCGGCAACGCGCTGGCCACCCAGGCGCGCCCCGAAATGGCGGGCGCCATCGACATGCTGCGGCTGTTCGCGGGATTGGGCGGCGAGTTGAAGGGACGGACCGTCCCGTCGGGTCCGGGCATCCTTCACTACACGACCCGCGACCCCTTGGGCGTGGTGGCCGGCATCATTCCGTGGAACGCCCCGGTCTACCTGATGGCGGCGAAGATGGGGCCGGCCCTGGTCGCCGGCAATACGATGGTACTGAAAACGGCCGAGCAGGCGCCGCTGACCGTGCTGCGCTGTGCCGAGATCGCCCGCCACGTGCTGCCGCCCGGCGTGTTCAACGTGATCTCCGGCTATGGCGAAGAGGCCGGCAGGCCGCTCGCCGAACACCCCCTCGTGCGCAAGGTGACCTTCACCGGCTCGTGGACGGTGGGCCGCGAGATCGCCGGCTACGTCGCCGCCAAGCTGTGCCCGGTGACCCTCGAGCTGGGGGGCAAGAACCCCAACATCATCATGGCGGACGCGGACCTCGAGCGGGCCATCCCGGGGGTGGTCCAGGGCATGCGCTTCACCCGCCAGGGCCAGTCCTGTACCGCGGGCTCGCGGGTCTTCGTCCACCGGGCCGTCTACGACCGGGTCGTCGACGGCGTGGTCGAGAGGCTCGAGGCCCTGCGCCTGGGCGATCCGCTCGACGAGGCGACCGAGGTCGGCGCGATGATCTCCGAGGAGCAGTTCGACCGCTGTACGTACTACGTCGAGATGGCGCGCGACACGCCCGGCGCGCGGTTTCTCTGCGGCGGCGGGCGGCCCGACGATCCCGACCTGCGCAAGGGCCTGTTCTTCAGCCCCACCCTGATCGACGGCATCCCCAACGATTCCCCCGTGTGCCAAGAGGAAATCTTCGGCCCCGTCGCGTGCGTGCTCCCGTGGACCGATTTCGACGACATGATGGCCGCGGCGAACGACATCGCCTTCGGCCTGGCGGCGACCCTATGGACGCGGGACCTCAGCCGCGCCATGGACTTCGCCGAAAACATTCAGGCGGGCTTCGTGCAGGTCAACCAGTACGACACCCCGCAGCCAAACGTCGCGTACGGCGGCCTGAAGAGGAGTGGGCTCGGCAAGGAGTATTCTTACGAAAGCATGATCGACCACTTCACCACCAGCAAGACGATCATCATCAATCGCGGTACGCCGGGCTGAACCGACCGCAGCCGTGACGTTACGCGGCCCGTACCGGCCGTGTCCGCGGCGGCGGTTTTCGATATCGGGAAGGAGACGCCATGGCCCTATCGCCCTATTTCGCCCCCTCGACGCGGCCGAAGGTCGCCATGTAGGCGTGCCGGCGCCGGAGAGGAGAACACCCTAAAAAACGTCAAAATTCGTGGAAATCGCACCTCCGTTCCACCGCCAAGGGAACTGCAGGGCCTTACCTCCCGCCTTCAAACAGCGGCAGACCTCATCGCCTACAATGTCCGCTTATGGCTATAAGCGGACATTCACCCACACAGTGATTTACGTCCGCTTTACCCCCGAAAGCGGACATTCGGAAGGCGGTCGTAAAACGTCTGCTTATGACCCTTAGCGGACATTGCGCGTTATGAGGCTGGCCTTTGTTTGAAAGTGGGAGTCGAAACGCGAGGGTGTACGGAAAAGAAGTGATTAACGTACCCCTGTCCCGAAGCGCCGTTCGTCACCGCACAGGCTGGAGGCGTGCAGGGCGCTGGGCGAGGAAACCATAAACGTGAACGTGGTCCAGGCGCGCAAGTTCTGAGACCGGCGGGGTTCCTCTCGCGGGGGCGCCAAAATCCTTGTATTTGAGTGTCCGATTCGGCAGCATCGTTTGGTCGCGGGCGGCTTCACGCGAAAAACGCAAAAAGGGAAGCACGGGCTCCGGGATAGGAAGCCGGCTTTCCGTGCCCCCGAATACAAAAAATGCCGGTACGAGCGGCCGCCCGCCGGACAGGGATTGTTAGGGAGGTAGCCTATGAAACGGTTAGCGAAGATCCTGATTGCGCTGGCGCCGTTGGTGCTTGTCGGTACGGGTGCCGGCGCCGAATCGTTCGTGCGTATGGTTTCGGGGCCGGCCGGCGGAAGCTGGTATCCCCTCGGCGCCAAGATCGCGGAGGTCCTGGGAAAGAAGGTTCCCGGAATCTCCACGTCCAACGGGCCCGGCGGCGGGGTCGGTAACGTAAAGGACGTCAACAAGGGTAACGCCGAGATCGGCTGGAGCTACGGCCACACGGCCTATAACGGCTTCTCCGGCCAGGGCAGTTTCGACAAGGCCCAGAAGAACATCCGCCATTTCGCGACGCTCTATCCGGCCGCGTTCCAGACCGCCGTGCCGAAGAAGTCTTCGATCATGTCGTACCGCGACATGAAGGACAAAAGCATCAGTCCCGGCAAGACGACCTATTCCGGGTATGCCGCGGCCAAGCTTGTGTTCAAGCAATACGGTCTGACCTTCGACCAGATCAAGAAAAGCGGCGGCACCATCCACCACGTCGGCTATTCGGATTCCGTGGCGCTGATGAAGGACGGCAACATCGACGTGTTCATCGGATTGACCAGCGTTCCCCAGGCGTCCTTCATCGACCTGGACTTCAGGCCCGGCATCCGCTTCATCGGGATCGAACCCGACGTCATGAAAAAGATCCTGGCCATGAACCCGGGGTATCTCAGCACCGTGATTCCGAAAACCGCCTATAAGGGGCTGGAGGCCGACGTGCCCACACTGGGCGTGGTCACCGTGCTGGTCATCAACAAGGACCTCTCCGACGACGTGGTCTACAACATGACCAAGGCCCTGTGGGAAAACCACGGCGAGTTCGTGAAAGTCAAAAAAATCTGGAACAAGGTGCGGCTGGCGGACGCGCTCCGCGGCGCCGCCATCCCGGTTCATCCGGGGGCCCAGCGCTACTATGATGAAAAAGGCGTGAAAAAGAAGTAGCGGTTCCACGGAAGAAGCGCCCCCGGCGGGGCGCTTCTTTTTTTCCTCATCCGGGCGCCGGCGCAGTCTGCCGGCGGAGATTCCCATGGCCCAGGCCACGGAACAAATTCACTATGAGGAAGTGAAGGAACTGTCGCTTCTCGAGACAGCCCTTCGCGACCGCCGCCGCGGCCTGCCGTTCGTCATCGCCATAACGCTTTCCATCCTGAGCATCGCCCTGGCCCTGGCCCATCTCTTCGTGGCCGAGTTCGGCATTCCGGATTCGCGCTCGTTTCGAAGCACCCATCTGACGGTAATGCTGGTTCTGGCCTTCATGCTCAAACCGCTGTTTCGCGGGTCCATGCGCGATGCGCTGGTCATCCCGGGCGGGCGGGGAAACACGCGGCGCGTTTTGGGCTTCGCCGCCGACCTGGTGATGGTCGCACTCGTTCTCTTCGTTCAGGTCTACACCGTGTACGACGTGGACGCGTTCATGTGGCGCGAGGGGGACCTCAGTCCGTCGGACGTCTATGTAGGGACGTTGTTGGTGGTGCTGGTCCTGGAGGCGACGCGACGCGCCGTGGGGTGGACCATGGTGTGCCTGGCGCTATTCTTCATCGTCCACAGCCTGTATGCGCCCTATTTCTTCGGCCTTCTGTACGGTCCGCCGACGCCGTTCGAACGATACATCGATGTGATTTTCCTGCGCACCGAGGGAATTTTCGGGGTTCCCATCTATGTGGCATCGACCTACATCGTCCTGTTCATCATTTTCGGCTCCGTCCTGATACGGTCCGGGGCCGGCCGGTTTTTCATCGATCTGGCCGTGGCGCTCACCGGCCACCGCACCGGCGGGCCGGCCAAGGCCTCGGTGGTGGCCAGCGCTTTCATGGGCACGGTATCGGGCTCGGCGGTGGCCAACGTGGTGACCACCGGCTCGTTCACCATTCCGATGATGAAAAAACTGGGCTACCGGCCCAAATTCGCCGCCGCCGTCGAGGCCTGCGCGTCCTCTGGCGGGCAGATCACGCCGCCGATCATGGGGGCGGCGGCCTTCATCATGGCGGAATTCCTGCAAGTCAGCTACCTGTGGGTGATCGTGGCGGCGATCCTGCCCGCCTTTCTCTACTTCGCCACCGTCTACTTCATGGTCCATCTGGAGGCGGAAAAACACGGGATCAAGAAGGTCCCCAAGGACCAGCTGCCCGATTTCCTCAAGGTCCTGGCCAGGGGGTGGCACCTGTTGCTGTCGCTGGTCATCCTGGTCACCATTCTGATCAGCGGTTTCACCCCCATGCTGGCGGCGTTTTGGGCCACCCTGGCCATGGTGGCCTTGAGTTTCGTCAACAAGGCGACGCGCATGAGCCCGGTGGATCTGTTCGCCGCCCTGGAGGCAGGCGTCAGAAGCACCATGCCCGTCACCGTCGCCTGCGCGTGTGCCGGAATCATCATCGGCTCCATGTTCGTCTCCGGGCTGGGCCTGAAATTCACCAATTCGGTCATCGCGCTCTCGGGCGGGTATCTTTTCGCCCTTCTTGTCCTGACCGCACTGGCCGGGATTATCCTGGGCATGGGGATGACGACCACCGCCGTGTACATCACGGTGGCGGCGCTCATCGTCCCCGCGCTGGTGGAGATCGGCGTCGTGCCGATCGCGGCGCATATGTTCGCCTTTTATTACGGGGTGGTGTCGGCGATCACGCCACCCGTTGCCTTGGCCGCCTTTGCCGCGGCGGCGCTTGCCGGCACGCCGCCCATGAGCACGGCGGTGGAATCGGCCCGAATCGGAATCGCCAAGTATCTGATTCCCCTCGTCTTCGTCTATAACCCGAGTCTCCTTTTCGAAGGGCCGTTGTGGCTGACCGTGTATTCGGGCGTGGCCGCGCTGGCCGGCGTGTGGGCCTTGTCGGTGGCGATCGAGGGTTGGTGGCGCGGTCCCCTGGCGCCGGTGCTGCGGACCCTGGTGGGTCTGATGGCCGTGTGTCTGCTGTACCCGCCGGCGCTCACGCCGCTGGGTGTTTCCGGCCATGTCCTTAACGTGGCCGGCGCCGCCGGGGTCGCCCTGATCTACATGATGCGCGGCCGCGTCGGGCCGGGACGCCGGATTCCCGGCGAAAGGGTGCGCCCATGAAAGGCATATTCCTCGGCAAGCCCCTGCACTGGCTGCTTTGGGTGGCGATCCTGGGGCTGTTGGTTGCGCTGGGGTCGCAAAAACTGCACACCCGGGAGTTCAACCTGTTCACCTTCATCGTCCTGGCGGTCACCGCCGCCAGCATCCTGAGCATCGTCTTGACCTACCGCAAAGGCGAACGAATCACCCGCGAGCCGTTCGACGACGATTAACGCCGAAGGTGCCGGCGGTCGAGACGGGCCACCGATGGGGTGTACCGAAAAGAACCGATCTCCGTACAGGCGTCGCATTAGCCTCCGTTCCGTGTAAATCTAGGCCCAAGACCGCGGGTTCATGGGGGGTTCCGTACAGTCCAATTTTGGAAAATTTCGGACTTTTGACGTTCGTCCCTATGTCCGCTTATGGCTATTAGCGGACATTCTGCCACACCCTGAATTACGTCCGCTTTACCCCCGAAAGCAGACATTGGCGGCACTGCAAAGCTTCGGACTCAAAAAGCGGACATCCGAGGTCCGCTTTACCCCCGAAAGCGGACATAAACGACGGGTGCGATTAATGTCTGCTAATGACCCAAAGCGGACATCGCCGAGTTCGTTACGGTTGACCGATGTGGACCTGTGAGCGGACATCGCCACTCGCAACACCAGTTTCGGCTTTCTCAAGCGGGTGCATAGGGTTGAAGGGGATGAGTTTCATTTACCGCCCCGGCAGGTCCGCCACCTCGGCGATTATGGCGGAGGTTGATTGCAGATTGATATGAAACCGGGTGTGAAATATCATTGCGATCATAAAAAAGGGAGGGTGAGCAATGAAAACAGCGCGGATCGACGAAATCCACTCATGGCAATTTGGAACCGAAAATGAGCGGCTCGAGTGGTTGAAGCCAGGCGTGCAGAAGGAACTGAGCGACTTGCACCGGGAGATTCACGACCAAGGAGAAACACGAGATGCAGAGAAGGTCGGCAATGAGGGCGCAGTCGTTACAATATTTCCAGAACACGAACCGGCCCGCGCCCGCCTCTAGGACCATACATTGCCGCACCGTGACCATGGGCAACGTGGAGCGGACCACCTGCCATTAGGCTGATTGCGGTTGGCCTGCGGGGGCGCTCAAGGCCAAGAACCCCATGAGGTTCATCAAGGGAGGACGCCATGTTTTTCAAGAGTAAAAAAGAGCCCGGCAATAAGCCTGCGGCCCAGGTTTCCCGAAAGCCGGGGGCGCACACGATCATCGGCGCCGATATCACTATCGTCGGCGACCTGAAGAGCGAAGGCGAGGTCCAGGTCGATGGTTTCATCGACGGCGACATCCGCACCAAGACTTTGCTCATCAGCGAGAGCGCCACCGTCAAGGGCGAGATCGTCGGCGATACCGTTCGCGTCTATGGCAGGTTCACCGGCCAGATCAAGGCCCGCGACGTCACCCTGGGCAAGAGCGCCCGCGTGGTCGGCGACATTCTGCACGAGAAGCTGTCCATAGAGAATGGCGCGTTCCTGGATGGCCACTGCAAGCGCATGAGCAAGGTCAAGGATCAGGCTGAGGGCAAGATCAACCTGGTGGTCAAGGACTCCGAAACCGCCGCCTCGAACGCTCCGCTAAAGGACGCCACCAAGCCGACCGCACCATCCAAAGGCGATGATGCCAAGAAGTTGGTAACCGGACTCTGATCTCCATTCCCGTATTTTCCGATGTCTCGGCTGGTGTCCGCAGGTGGTTTTGACCTGCCCCCACGAACGATACCACTTTTTAAGCTAGAATCGGTTGCGATGGGAAGGCCCGATCGGGCCATTACCCGTGTGCA
>JACZQZ010000104.1 GCA_022545455.1 Pseudomonadota bacterium | reverse complement strand
GCCCTTCCCGGAAGCCATTCCCGCGCCCGTCTCCGAATCGGCTTCCGCAGCCTTCGTCGAGGCTTCTCCCGGGTCCGCGTCGGCGGCTGTTCCCGCAACCTTTCCGGCAATATTTTCGGAAGCCTTTCCCGCGCTCGTCTCGGAAACCATTTCCGCGACCTTCGTTGAAGCCCCTCCGGCGTCCGCCTTGGACACCCCGGGTTTAGTTCCCGCCGGGCCGGGCTCCGGCGGATCGAATATATTCTCCGTTGTCTTCGTGGTAGCCGTACTCATCTGCGGGCCGTTCTCCGGTATTCTCCGACGGAAAGAGTGCAAGAAGGCGCACCGGCAAGCAAGCCAAATCCCGTTGCCGTCATCGCCAGGGGGCACAGGATACGGTCATACCGTGATGCCATGAAGATAATATTAACCAAACTTAACCGGCCGTTCGCGGACGATCCCCTGTCGGCGTGCTCTCGGACTTGCTCTCGTCACGCCCGGCCCCCATCGGGTGGTGGCGGTTGGCGCCCGGCCCGGAAACGTGAGAACAGTCTCCCGCCTGCCGCGGCGATGGAATACCCCGGAAAACCGCAGAAAACCGTGGGGTCCGCGCCGATTCGAAAAATCCAAATTTTTTTTCTCTATACCCCATTTAGGGGATGCGGGGCCCGCCGGTCCTGGTCGATAATGGCGGCCACGGAATTGTTAATTTGCCCGGGGACTATTTGAACGCCGGGCTTTTGGAATACCCGGGGCGTTAACGACCCCGGGGAATATGCGAGAGGCAGGGGAGAACAATGGCTGACACACCTTCCACCGGGAACACCACCTCCACCGTTGACCAGGCGCTCCCCACCGACACCGCGCAAAGCACCGGGGAAACCGTGCAGTTGGCCGCGGCCGCGGCCACGGTCCAGGTTTCCGCGCCGGCGCGCGGAGCGGAGGCGTCGCTCACGGTGGAGCCGTTTGTCGAATCAACCTATCCCGGTACAGGGGTGGGAGGCAAACCGGCGTCCCGGTTAGTGGTGCTTCCGTAGGACGAATTTCATACCCATCGATGTCATGACCGCGAGCCACCGTATACGCCGGGTCCGAACCGCCGGGACGGCGCGCGGTAGCGGACATGGCCGACCCGCCGGGCCGACCGGTGGGCGCCGAGAGGGCGTTCCCCCGGGTAGGCCGAAACTTGGCCCAATGGAACAAAAATGCGGTGTAAGCAGTTCTTTTTTTGGTATGTTTCTTTACGGTCCTTTAGCAAAAAGAGTTTAGCAAAGGGACTTTAGTAAAAGGAGACGACACCATGGTAGGTCGTCCCGGCGAGGAGATTCCCAACGCCGGTTCGGGCGAGGAAACGGCGAGCAGCGGCCCATCGAAGGGTGGCGCCATCGCCGACGCGGGCGAGTCCGAGCACAATCTCGAGGTTCTCGCCGAGCTTCTTGGCGGCGACAGTGATTTGGTGGACTTGGACACCCTGTTCGACGCAGTGCAGGCGGTGGCCGAGAACGGCGAACCCGTGGCCGGGACGGTCACCGACGATGCAGAAGGCCAGCCGACGCGGGTCATCGACGACGGCAGGCCGGAAAGCACGTACGACAAGCTCGTGGACACGGGCGACATGGACGATCTCCTCGACGGAATACTCGACACGATCAATCTCAACGCCGACACCTGAAGCGCCGGGTTTTCGCCAAGGCGCCCGACGGCCCGTATCGTGGATGAAACATGGTACGGGCCATGTCTTTTCTGCATAATTTCCTATCCCTTGCGGCCCGGCGCCTCCCGGCCTGGGCGGCCTCGGGAAGCGCCTTCGCATTTCATCCTTTTGGCGGCTCCTCATTTGGGTGGCGGCTGGCCCGGCGCGTCCATAACCTGAGAGCAACCGGCCGTCCACACCTTTGCCCCGCGGCGATCCACGGGCCTTGTTGCGGAGATGTCACAGTGAGAGTGTATCACCACGGTAACGCCGTGTGCCTTGCTTGACCCCGTATCCCTTTCATGGCTTGATTGGTCTGTGTTGTGTATTTCTTAATACGCCTGTTATCTACTGCTTAATGTGCCCCGGCGGCAATACCGGGGCGCGGCGGGTGCTCGAAACGAGGGGAGGGTACTCAAAATAAAATTCTGTAGGTGAGGTTATGTCCCAATGAATTGGGCCCATGAGTCTCTTGGGAAAGGGAGTTGGGGAGTTGCCTAGAAATTTGAAATTGGCCGCGAGTTCCCGGACGTGGATGTTCGGCGGCGCAGTGTCCCTTTCGGTGCTGTTCACATTTGGGATGGTTGGCGGCGTTGATGCGGCGTCTCTGGCGGACACGGTCCAATTTACCATCCGGACGAATCCCGAGGTTCTCCAGTCGGCGGCGAACCGGCGGGCGATCGATTTCGAGTTGCGTCAGGCCGAGGGCCTGTATTTCCCCCAGATTGACCTGCGCGCAGGTGTCGGACCGGAATGGACACGTAACACTACGGTCAAACCCAACACGACGTTGACACGCTACGAATCCCGCGTGACGTTGCAACAAAGGGTCTTCGACGGGTTCGAGACGCAGAGCGAAAAGGAGCGCCAGGCGGCTCGCATCGACGCCGCCGCCAGCCGGGTGCGCGAGCGGTCCGAATTCCTCGGGCTCAACGCCGTTGAGTTCTATCTGGACGTGTTGCGGACTACGGCCATTGTCGAGCAGGCGGTGGCGAACGTGCAGGCCCACAAGCGTATTCTGGGGTCTGTTCGGACGCGCTTCCGGGGCGGACAATCGGGTGTCGGGGACGTGCACCAGGCGGAGGCCCGGCTGGCCAATGCCGAGGGGGACCTGATCGAAACCAGGCGTACCCAGCGGGAAGCCGTCATCCGGTTCCAGCGGGTGGTCGGCCAGGAGCCGGAGGATCTGGTTCGTCCGGCGATGGACGAAAGCGCGCTCCCGGGAAGCTCCTTTGAGGCGGTGGAAATCGGGATTCAGAATAATCCCACCGTCAAACTCGCCCAGGCCGATGTGGACGTATCGAAGGCGGAGATCAGCGCTACGAAGGTTGATTTCTGGCCGGCCGTCGACCTCGAGCTTTCGGCAAGTGCGAACAAGAACCTGGACGGAGTGCGGGGGTCCAACAACGACGCCAGCGCCCTCGTCGTCTTTAGCTACAACCTTTATCGCGGCGGAATCGACGAGGCCGAGAAGTTCGAGTTTGTCGAGCGCCACGCCGAATCCCTTGAGCGTCTCTCCACCCTGAAACGTGCGGTGGCCGAAGACGTCCGCCAATCCTGGAATGCCATGACCAAGGCGAGGGAGCGGTTGGGCGCGTTGAATGACCAGGTCGTGGCCGACGAGAAGGTGGTCATCATCTACCGCCAGGAGTTCCAGATCGGACAGCGCGACCTGCTCGACCTCCTGGATTCGGAGAATGAACGCTTCAATTCCCGCATCCGGGCGATTACGGCAGACTATACCGCCCAGTTCGGCGGCTACCGGGTATTGGCCAGCATGGGCCAGCTCCTCAATGTGCTCGGAGTGACACCCATCAAGGAGGCCACGGGCGGCCAGCGCGACAAGACCGGGAGAACCCCCGATTCACGCTGGATGACCAGCGATCCCATGGCTGGCGAAGGCAAGACCGTGGCTGCGGTCGAAAAAAAGGAAGCCGTAACCACGGCTCCCGGCCAGGCGCCGGCTAAGACCGACGCCGCCGGCGCCGACGGGAAACCGGTCACCAGCGAGTTGAAGGTCGAGCCGGCGGCCGGTCAGGCCGGTCCTCCGGAGGTGGTGACCCTCAACACCCTCGAGTGGAATAACGCCTGGTAATTTTCCATCGGTATTGCCCGGAACGGGCGGAGCCCAGGCTCCGCCCGGGGCAACCCGGGAAGTCGTTTCGTTTCCCAAGTACGCCGACCGAGTGGCCTTTATCAGCTAAATTACACGCATACGATCGCTTTTCCCGTTTCCTCGGCAGGAGGGGAGGCGCAGGCGATGCGGGGCCATCGTCAAGCCTTCCCGACGCCCCGAGGGGACCGGAAAAGCGACCCGAAGGGCGGCGTTGCGAGGCCCCCGGACGTCGTCGCGCGCCGCTTGTGATGCTCCAGCATCACGGCGCGATGCGCTCCTAGCCGGAAACCTCGCAACGCCGTCGTATGCGTGTAATTTAGCTGATAAAGGCCACTAGCCCCGGGTGGGTTTCGCCCGGGGTTTTGGTGTGTGCTAGTGAGTACTAGCTACACGGGGGCCGCCGCCTCCGGTGTCGCCGTTTGGGCGCGTATCGCGGCTGGACCGGTCAGGACCAGCTTGATCAGTTCGGACTGTCTCGTGGTGTCCGTCTTGCGGAAGATCTGTTTCAGCTGATGACGCACCGTGTGGGTGGTGACTCCCGCCTCTTCGGCGAAGGTTTCCAGCCGCTTCCCCTCGGAAAGTGCCTTCACGACCCGCGCTTCCGCGTTTGTCAAGCCGTAGAGCCGGGACAGGACTTCAGGCGATATCTCAATGGCGTCTTCGGGGTCGCTGATGAAAATGGCCGCGCCGCGGTGCTCGTTTTCCGGATCGCCGGCGGCGCGGCCGACGGGCGAAACCAGCACCAGGAGCGGCTGTTTCAACGACGGGCGGGACAGCGATAACGCGAATTCGACCTCCGGATTTTCATGCGCGCCCGGTTGCGTCGTTCTCAGGATAAGGTCGGCTAATGCCTGGCTTTCCGCCGGCTTCGAGGTCCGGCAGCAACCATCCTTGTCGACCAGGAAGCCATCGTTCTGGGCCGCTATCTCCCGGGCTTTCCGGTTCATCAGGAGGACCTTGCCCGTTGCGTTGACCAGCACCACCCCCATGGGCAAGCGATCCAATATGACCCCAGCCGTCATCTGGACGTCGCGGGACGCTGGCTGGGCGGCCTTCTTGCGCATCCTGACGTTCCGTGCAACCGCGAAGGTGAGGGTTCTGGTCAGCACCTTGGCGCTCAGGTCCCCGTGCTTGAGGTGGTCGTCGGCGCCCGCGCGCATGACCTCGATCGTCGACTCATCCTCGTCATGGTCCGAAACGACGACGATCGGCAACAACGCAATCCGGCCGTGCAGTTGTTTGACCGTCGCAATGGCGCGGGCGTCGATGACGGCGAAATCCAACAACGCCACATCAAAGCGTTTTCCGGCAACGCGCTTCAGTGCCTCCGGGTCCCAGGACGCCATGGACACATCCAGGATCGATGCCTCCGGCTCGGCCAGCAGTGCCGGCAGCCTGCTGCTTTCCGACGGCCGCTCTTCGATGAACAGCACGCGTATCCTGGATTTCGGGGCCATTCGGGTACGTCTCGCAACCTATGACATTAAGATCGTAATCAATAATTATGTATGATTCGTATTGATTATCAACGTCTTACTTGGAGCCCATTAGGATAATGTATCGCTGTTTTTCATTACCTGATGACGAGCCGGTCGTGAGCCGTGCCGCGCCGTGTGTCCCATCGGGCACGCCCGGATGCGGATGACCGACGAAAGGCGGCCGAAGCGTAGCCTTACGTTTCCCCTCGTGGCGCCGGTACGGCCTTGTGATGCCCTGCCAGCAAGGGGGGCGGGTAACGGACATCGCCGGTAACGGAAAACAACCGGTCGCGGTACTGCCGTGACGCATACCTAACGGTCGCGCCCGTCCAGCCATTTCAGGGCCATGCGGCGCGCGCGATCGATTTGGCCCGGCGTCATCCTTTTGACGAGACGTCTGCGGGCGTACGTCGCGCCTTTGTCGCCGCTCATGCTTGCGAGGGTGAACCACTTGTGCGCCTCGACTACGTCGGTCAAGATACCGCGGCCGGTGCTGGCCATGATTCCAAGGCGGTACTGGGCCTCGGTATGCCCCTGATCGGCCGCCTTGCGGAGCCACGTCGCCGCCTGCCGGTAGTTCCTGAAGACGCCCTCGCCGTTGAAGTACATGATCGCCAGGTTGAACTGGGCTTTGGCATCACCCTTGTCGGCGGCCCTTCGATACCATGACACGGCCTCCACGTGGTCCTGCGGGACGCCTTTTCCCTTCTCGTACAGGTACCCCAGGTTGCGCTGGGCGCGGACGTCGCCGTCCCGCGCCAGGGGCAGAAACTCACTCGCCGCGGTGACGAAGTCGCCGCTCTTATACGCCGCCAAGCCCTCGTCGTAGCCTGCCCGGACCGGGGACGCGGTAACCAGAAACAGTGCGGCGGCCAAAAGAACTGCACGTGTCACGGGGCGCCGTTCCCTTGGTCGTGCGTGTCCGTCATCATGGTGGTCAACATGTCTCCTGTTTCAAAACCGTCTCCGCCGGTGGCGCCGCCGGGAACCGTTCACCCCCCCGCGCGCACCATGCCCGCGAAGCAGGCTCCTCATTTTGCCCACCCGTCCGCGCGGCGCTGCAAATCGTCGCTACAGGTTTTCCAGATTACCTTCCCCGAACGCGTCGAAAGACCCTTGTTTCCCTTCGGTGGTCGTATAGACGACCTTGCCGTCCGGCAGGATGAACACTTTCTCGCAGTCGTCGCCCGTCTTCGGATTCTTCCAGGTGTAGCAAAGCGTGGAGTCCTCGACCGTCCACGTGCCCGAGTCCCTGAACTTGCCTTCGGCGGCGGACATCTTCATGGACCCTTTGGGCGCAAAATAAATCATGAATGTCCGGCCCGTCGACCCGGTCCCGTAAATGGTCCGCCCCGCGATCAGGCGCACGATGTCGGTGGTGTAGGCTTGCTTCGCGCCCGCCTTCGCCAGGGCGTCCTCGACCGGCGCTACGGGATTCTCCGCCTTCGGTGCGGCCGCCGTCGCCAGGGCGTCCCCGACCGGCGCTACGGAATTCTCCGCCTTCGGTGCGGCCGGCTGGGCGGGCTCGTCTTTCGCCGACGCGCAGGCGGCCAAACCGAGACATGCAACCGCAAGGACGATTCCCACGTGTCTCCGCATATTCCTCGCGGCTCCCTTCCCCTGGCCAGCGGTCATGCAATTATAGCGTGTTTCATCGTAAACGATTTAAACCGCACGTGCCCAGTCGGAGCCCGCCTGTCGGGTTACGGTACCACGATTTCCCGTTCGGGGCCATCAAGGGACGGCCCGCGGCGCGGCCCCCGGGGGGACAAGGGGGGTGTCCCCCCGGTTACGGTATGCGGGGGACGCCCCCGCGGCCCCCGGGGGGACAAGGGGGGTGTCCCCCCGGTTACGGTATGCGGGGGACGCCCCCGCGGCCCCCGTCAGGGCGTCTTTGCCGCGGGGCGGGATGTGCCTCCGGCCTTCCCCTTGGGCGTCCGCGGCGGTTTCGCGCGGGCGGCCTTCCCGGCTCCCGGCGCCCCCTTGGGCCACGGGGCAAAGGGATAGGGCTTGTCGTCGGTATGATAGGTCAGGAATTGGGTGATCTCATTGACATAGGCCCCGACGCCGTGGCCGAGGGCCTGCAGTTGCTGGTTGACCTTTCCCGTAAACAGCGTGGACAGGAACTGGACGATAGCGACCACGGCGATGACGAACTCCACGATGTTGAAGATCACCGCGAAGAGGATCATGTAGACCACTCGTATCCAGGTTTTCCGGCTGGTCAGGTTGTCTTTGGTTTCCTGCTCCACGGCGGGGGGTACTCCTGTGTGGATGGCGGCAAGGTCGATGCCGGCGGCGGCCGGTTCGGCCAACAGAGGCTCGTCCTCCGCCCCCACCTTGCGGTTGACGCTCGATGGCGGCCGGCACGTCCCCACCGGGTTACACCGGTTGCCCCACGATACCAAGGAACCGGTCCCGTTCAAAACCGAAACGCCTGTGGCGCCGGTCCACGTGCGCAGGCAACGCCGCCGAAGGCCCTTTCAGCGGATGGTCACTTCGCGGGTTGCGGTGTATTCCTCCCGCCCCTTGGGACCGTTTTCACGCACCAGCCGGACCTCGCCCCTGTACACGCCCGCCGGCCATGATTCGGCTTTCCTTTTGACGCCGGCGAAATAGAGGCCGCGGGCCCTCTTGCGCTTGAGAACCTTACGATACCGCAGAATCGTCTTTCCATCGGGCGCGATGATGTGGAACGAAAGCTCATCCCCCTGGCGCGGCCAAAACGTATCCATCCAGAGGACCAGGGCCGGCGCCTCGCGGGAGAGCACCGTTTCCTGGTGAAGGCCGTCGCGGATGGCGTTCGCCTTGGGCTTGTCCGCGGCGAAACCGGCGTTGTACAGATGCGCCGACCGATAGGCCAGTTTCGCCAGCACCTCGGGCTTCCACAGAGGCGTTTTGCCAAGGGCGCACTCCTCGCGGCCTCCCGTGCCGACGAAGGGGTCGACCACCTTTTTCCCTTGCCGGACGGTTATGTGCAGGTGGGGAAACTCGGTCTTTCCCGACAGGCCGACCAGGCCGAGGCGCTGGCCCGCGGTCACCGTGTCGCCGGTTCTCACGGCGACGCTGCCTTTGCGCATATGGCAGTACTGGGTGGACCAGCCGTTTGCCTGGCCGATCCTGACGCCGTTGCCGCAGTCCTTTCCCCCGAGGGCTTTGGGACCGCCGATCTTGCGCACGTTGATATCCCTCATGCCGTCGCGGGTGCCCACCACCGTTCCCGGGGCCGCCGCCAGGACGTCCACACCCTTGCGCATGGCCTCCAGGTCACGGATGGCGAAATCGATTCCCTTGTGGCCGTCGTGGGTCAACCAGCCGCACATGTAGTCCTGCGAGCCCGACGACGGGTCCAGGTCCACGTATTTGGCGATCCAGCATGTCTCGCCCGGCGTGCAACGGATGGGCAGGTCCAGCCTCGGCGCCTCCGCCCCCGCGGCCTCCGCCGGCCACGCCCACGCCACCGCCACCGCCAGCGTCCCTATCCCGCCGGCCGGCCAAAACTTCCTGTTTGCCTTCATGGCTTTCATGGATTGTGCATACCAACTTTGCCGGTGAATGAAAATGGGGTATTCCCTTTCCGACCGTGTCTCCGGGTTCGGTTGGGGAGGCTGTTGGTGCCGCGTCGGCGAACCAACCGATGTCGCGATCGGTCACGTCCTCGGCCGTCATCGAGCGGATGATCGTGCGTGCGGTCTCCAGACGGACCGGCTCGCCCGGCCTCCACGGTCTCGCCCGTTCCTCTGCTGTTCTCGGCATGGGGTCATTATTCATCCCGCGTCGTCCGGATACGACTCCCACAGGCGCAAACCGGCCGGCGTTGCCGGAGCGCGGGAGACACCCCGGTGACGGCCGCCGGTATCGCGGACGTTGCTCGTGACGCCGTGGGGAAAAGGGTTACCGGAGCGACTTCAAATACAGGCGCCGCAGTCCCTGGCTCCCCCGGCCCGATGCGCCGCCGCGCCGCCGTTCCATGCTCAATTGCCGTCCCAGGTCCTGCAGCCGCCGTTGCCTGGTTTCCGCCTCCTGCCAATCGCCTTTCAGGCGCCGGAGCGCGAACTCGCGGCGCACCCGGAGCCCCGGGTCGTCGCTTGGGCTCACCACCTCGCCGTCTTTCGGCTGTTCCTCCCGTGGCGCCGACAGGTCCCGCCGCAACCGATCGATCCCGACATCGACGCCGCGGCGCTCCTCGCGGGCGCTTCGTACCGCATCCCTGTGCCGCCGGTCCAGATCACGGCGCTCGCGCCCGAGCTCCAGGCGTTCGTGTTCCAGCTCGCGCTGGCGGTTCACCGACACGAAGCGGGATGCGCCCGCTTCGGCGGGGAATCCCGTCTCCACGGCCTCGCCGCGCCGGAACTCGGCTTCCTGAGCCAGGGCCGAAGGCAGGGCCAGACCGAGGACCAGACCGAGGACCAGACCGACGCCCGCACACCGGAGAAACAGCCGCATCGCCCTTCCTTGTTCTGCCCGGCCCGGTCCATCCGTTTGCGGGGCAGAGCCGCTTTTGCGATTCTACCAGAAACGCCGCCGGAGG
>JACZQZ010000180.1 GCA_022545455.1 Pseudomonadota bacterium | reverse complement strand
GGTACGTGTGATCG
This sequence comes from Pseudomonadota bacterium, assembly GCA_022545455.1. Taxonomy (GTDB): domain Bacteria; phylum Pseudomonadota; class Alphaproteobacteria; order Rhodospirillales; family 2-02-FULL-58-16; genus JACZQZ01. The sequence continues at coordinate 2,808 of JACZQZ010000180.1, read as the reverse complement.
TCTTTTCGCGTCTTTTGGGCAGGAAGCGTCGCGCCGGCGATGCGGGACATCGTCAAGCGGCGCTGACGCCCCCAAAAGGCGCGAAAAGCGACCCTTCGGGCGGCCATGGGCGGTCATCGGACGTCGTCGCGCGGCTCTCATGATGGGTCCCCATCACGTCGAACCGCGCTCCTAGCCGAATGGCCGCCCATGACCGTCACACGTGTCATCCTATTATGATAGAGGGTACTGGCCGGAAACCTCGCAAGGCCGTCGTATGGTGCGCGAAATCGTGCAAGTGAGTACTAGTGTACCGTCCCGTCGCAGGCCGGGCAATTGTTTGAGACCGGCTTTCCCCGACGGCGGCACGCGCCCCCGCCGCGGTGCGCCGAAGAATCAATCGTTTCAACGTAAATTTTGTCGTTGCATTTTGTTGCAAACCCTGTGCCGCTGAGGGTACGATCACCACCGATCGATCGTCGCCGAAAGAATATTTCCCATGGACTTCGCGGCCCTCAGCAAGAATATCGCCGAGAAATTTCCTCGGCTGAGCCCGCAGTTGCAACGCGCCGCCCGCCATGTTCTCGACCGTCCCGATGACGTCGCGCTCATGTCCATGCGCCGGCTGGCCACCAGTGCCGGCGTTCACCCCTCCACCATGGTGCGGTTGGCCCGCGCTTTCGAATTCCTCAGCTACAACGATTTCCGCGAGCCCTTTCAGCAACGCCTGCGGGTCCGCCCGGCCGACTACCTGGCCCGGGCCCGCGATCTGCAGGCGCGAGGCGCCGGCGGCGAGATGCCGGGGCTGTTGCAGGAGGTCCTGGCCGCCGACGTCGCCAACCTGCGCGAAACCTTCGAGGCCAACGGCGAGGCGCGGTTCATCGCCTGCGCCGAGGCCCTGACCAAGGCACGGCGCGTATATGTGGTCGGCCTGCGCAGCTGTTTTCCGGTGGCCTTCTTTTTCCACTATGCCTATCGCATGTTCCGCAACAACGCGGTCCTGCTCGACGGGCGCGGCGGGACCTTCGCCGACGACCTGCGCGCCTTCGGGGCCGACGACGGGATCTTCGCCGTCAGCCTGGAGCCCTATGCCCACGAGACCGTGCGCGCCGTGGACTACGCCAGGGACCACGGGGGAACGACGGTGGTGATGACCGACAGCCCGGTGTCGCCGCTCGCCAAGAACGCCGACCACGTGCTCATCGTCCGCGGCGAAAGCCCGTCGTTCTTCCATTCCATCGCCGCGGCGGTGGCGGCCGCCGAGGCCCTGGTCGTCCTCATGGTGGCGCAGGGCGGGCGGGCGGCGCTGTATACGATCGAGGAAAGCGAGCGCCAGTTGGGAAGCTTCGACGCCTATTGGCACCGGACGCGGAAAAATCGCGCCAGCCCCTCGGGCCGCGAATGAGCCGACCAGTCATGAGCCGCATCTTTCAGCGCCAGATCGGCGTGGACCTGCCGGTGGCGGCGGGCGGCGAGGGCATTTACATCGTCGATGGGGCGGGCAAACGCTACCTCGACGCCTCCGGCGGCGCCGCCGTCTCCTGCCTCGGGCACAGCGACGCCGACGTGCGCCGCGCCATCAAGGAACAGGTCGACAAGCTGGCCTTCGCCCACACCGGGTTCTTCACGTCGGAACCGGCCGAGGCGTTGGCGGACGTCCTGATCGAGGGGGCGCCCGCCGGAATCGAACGGGTGTACTACATGTCCGGCGGATCCGAGGCGGTGGAGGCGGCCCTGAAGATGGCCCGCCAGTATTTCCTCGAGACCGGCCGGCCCGAGCGCGCACGTTTCATCGCCCGCCGCCAGAGCTTCCACGGCAATACCCTGGGCGCGCTTGCGGTGGGCGGCCACCGGGCCCGCCGGGCGCCCTATCAGCCTATGCTCACCGAGGTAGCCCATATATCGCCCTGCTATGCCTACCGCGGCATGGAACCGGGAGAGAGCGAAGAGGAATACGGCCGCCGCGCCGCCGACGAGCTGGACGCCGCGATCCTGAAACTGGGGCCGGAGACGGTCGCCGCCTTCGTCGCCGAGACGGTGGTCGGGTCGTCGCTCGGGGCGGTGCCGCCGGTGCCCGGGTACTTCAAGCGCATCCGCGAGATCTGCGACCGCCACGGGGTGCTCCTGATCCTGGACGAGGTCATGTGCGGCATGGGGCGCACGGGCACCCTGCATGCCTGCGAGCAGGACGGCATCGTGCCCGACCTGCTGACCGTCGCCAAGGGCCTGGCCGCCGGCTATCAGCCGATGGGCGCGGTGCTGGTCTCGGGCAAGGTGTTCGATGCGTTCCGCAAGGGAAGCGGCGCCTTCCAGCACGGCCACACCTACATGGGCCACCCGACGGCCTGTGCCGCCGCCCTGGCGGTGCAGCGCGCCATCCGGTCGCGCAACCTGCTGGCCAACGTGCGGCGCCAGGGCGAGGCGCTGGTCCGCATCGCGCGGGAAGCTTCCGTCTGGCCGGCGCAGGAAGACGCGCAGGTCGTGGCGCGAGGCGGACACCAGGTCGAGCCGGCCGTCGCCGTTGACATCTCCCAGCGACAGGATGGGCACGTCGATGAACACCTGGAGCTCGCTCTCCACGAACACGGGGCCCGGCCGCGGTGGTACCAGATAGTTGGCGCGCGTCCCCACGCGCAGGCGGGCGCGCTCCTCGCCGTCCAGGCCCAGCGCGATGAACTCGCCGGGCACCGGGACGAACAGCCAGGGCTCGTCCGCGAGGCCGGTCCAGGCCAGCCGCGCCCGGTCCAGACCGCGCTCGTCCTGGGCCGGGGCCAGGGTCGAGGTGCCCTGCACCCTCAGCTCGCGGAGCACGGGCTCCGGGGCCGCGAG
>JACZQZ010000016.1 GCA_022545455.1 Pseudomonadota bacterium | reverse complement strand
GGGCGGCCATCAGGGGCGCAGCCACCGTCGGCGGCGGGGCCGCGGGGGCAGCCATCGGCGGTGGAGCGGCGGGCGACGGCGGCGGCGTGGGCATGGCCGGCGGGGGCGGAGCCGCGGGGGCGTCCGGCATGGCGGCCTCTATGCGCGGCGCAAGCGCTTCGACCGGCTCGCTCTGGCGCTGCATGGACTCCGAAGAATAGCGCCGCCCCTCGCGGTCGGAGACCAGGCCCTGGGCGGCGAGGCGGCTTTGTTCCGCCCGGGTGAGCGGCGGCCTGTCCGGGAACGAACCCAGGTTGGGGGCCGGCTTGCCGGCGCCCGGCGGCGGCTTGCCCCGGTCGACCGCTGAGGTGCTCTGTTTCTTGTCCGATTCCGTGGCGGCCGGCTTTTTGTCATCCTTTCCGGCGAAGAATTCCGTGGTATTCTTATACCATTCGACCGGGTTGAGCGCGTCGGGAACCCGCGAACACCCGCCGACGGCCGCAAGCAAAACCGCGCCCGAGACGGCGGGCCCAAGGAACCCCTTCAGCGTCCGCCACGTATTTCCCTCGACAGCCATGGTTGCCGCAGCCTCCTTCGCGCTAAGCCGAGCTATTTGGCCGGTGAATCGTACATTGCCTGAACTTCGTTAACAGTATACAAACGCGGGCCCGCGAACCATCCCCCGGCGGTGACCCGTGGCCCGGGGGCATGGAGGCGCGCAACGCCTTATACAGTCTTGAACTATCTTCCATTATTAAACTGTAACCTCCGAAGATCATAAAGGATTGAGCCATGGCCAATCAACCGGGCTCCGAAATGCCGGCACCCGACGACGAATCCGGACCGGGGTCCACGGCCGACATCGCCGAGCGCTGCCAGCGCCTGGTCACCGAGTTCCTCACCCGCAAGGCGGCCGGGGGCGCTTCGTTCGATCCGTTCAATATCGGAAACGCCTTTCTGGAAATGACCGCCAGGATGATGAGCGACCCCGCCAAGATGGTGCAGGCGCAGATGTCCCTGTGGCAGGATTACCTGGGCCTCTGGCAGAGCACGGCGGGCAGCATGTTGGGGCACGAAACCGCGCCCGCGGCGACGCCTGAGGCGCGCGACCGGCGCTTCCGGGACAAGGACTGGGACGAGAACGCGCTTTTCGACTTCATCAAGCAGTCCTACCTGCTGACCGCGCGCTGGATCCAGGCCACGGTCCAGGACGTACACGGCCTGGACGACGAGACCCAGCGCAAGGTGGAATTTTTCACCCGCCAGTTCGTCAACGCCCTGTCGCCCAGCAACTTCGTCATGACCAACCCGGAGGTCCTGCGCGCGACCATCGAATCGCGGGGCGAGAATCTTGTCCGCGGGCTGGGCAACCTGCTCGAGGACCTGGAGCGCGGCAACGGCCGGCTGGCCATCAAGATGACCGACCTGGACGCCTTCCGGGTCGGCGGGAACATCGCCGTCACGCCGGGCAAGGTGGTCTTCCGGAACGACCTGATGGAGCTGATCCAGTACGACCCGGCCACGCCGAAGGTCCGCCGGCGGCCCCTGCTCATCGTGCCGCCATGGATCAACAAGTTCTACATCCTGGATTTGCGCCCCGAAAACTCGCTCATCAAGTGGGCGGTGGACCAGGGGCATACGGTGTTCGTCGTCTCCTGGGTCAACCCGGACGAATCCCTGGCCGAAAAGACCTTCGACGACTACATGGTCGAGGGGCCGCTGGCGGCGCTCGACGCCATCGAAAAGGCCACCGGGGAAGCCAAAATCAACGCCGTCGGGTACTGCGTCGGCGGCACCCTGCTGGCGTGTACGCTGGCCTACATGGCGGCCCGGGGCGACGGGCGCATCGCGTCCGCCACCTTTCTCGCCGCCATGGTGGACTTCGCCGAGGCCGGCGAGCTTGCCGTCTTCATCGACGAGGTGCAGGTGGCCCGGCTCGAGGAACGCATGAAGGAGCGGGGCTACCTGGAGGGCCGCGAAATGGCCGCCAGCTTCAACATGATGCGCGACAACGACCTGATCTGGTCCTTCGTCGTCAACAACTACCTTCTCGGGAAGGACCCCTTCCCCTTCGACCTTCTCTACTGGAACGCGGACACCACCCGCATGCCGGCGGCCATGCACGGCTTCTATCTGCGCAAGATGTACCTGGAGAACAAGCTGGTGACGCCCGGCGGGATCAGCCTCGCCGGTGTTCCCATCGACCTTGGAAAGATCAAGATGCCGGTCTACGTCCTGTCCACGCGCGACGATCACATCGTTCCATGGAAATCAACCTATGCGCACACGCGTCTGTATTCCGGGCCGGTGCGGTTCGTGCTTGCGGCGTCGGGCCACATCGCCGGCATCATCAATCCGCCGGCGGCCGACAAGTACTGCCACTGGATCAACGCGAAAAAGCCCAAGGAACCGGACACCTGGCTCAAGGGCGCCACCGGGCACGAGGGCTCCTGGTGGCCCGACTGGCACAAATGGCTGACCAGGCACGCCGGCCATAAGACCGTGGCCGCCCGCGTCCCCGGCGACGGCGGGCTCGCGGTGATCGGGGACGCCCCGGGCGTCTACGTGCAGGCGCGCGCCGACTAATACCAAGGGGCGCCGATCATGACCCATAGAGACGGCTTACCAAGGTTTTCGGCTAGGAGCGTGCGCTGTGGCGATGCGGGGCATCGCGAAGCGTGCGCGACGCCGTCCGAAAGCCTTGGTAAGCCGCCGTTGCGGTCGCGTATGCGGCCCGTCGGAGGGCGTCGAAAAGTTTTGACGATGCACCGCATCGCCTGCAACTTTCCTCCTGCCCGACGAGCCGCCTACGCGATCTCTATGAGTCATGATCGGCGCCCCTTGGTATAAGCCGCCCGTCCGGCCCTGCGCAATCCAGGCCGCGCGATCCCCGGCCCCGCGCCCTGTCTGCCGGTCCGGCACCGCCCGACGCCGCCGGTTAAGGGACCATTAACCACTTTCCAATACGTTGTACGCGGAGCCTTTCCGGATTGGCAGCCGTCGCGCCCGGCTGGGCGGGGACGGCGCGCCGAAGGCCTTGCGGCAAACGGCGGAGCGAGTCACATGCATCCAAACGGCGGATCGACAGGCGACGGCCACGTTGGGCCACGGGCCACCGGCGAGGGGCCGGCAGAAAGCGCCTCCGCAGGCGTTCCGGGAAAGCCGGACGCGAAGTGGATGGACAGCTTCCCCGAGCTCAAGGACCTTCGCGACGTCCTGCGCCGCCGGCGCGCCAACGGGGAGATCGATTTCGACAACATCCGTGATCTCAACGTCCTCCAGGCCTGGAGCAACGCCCTGGCCGGCCTCGACCGGGAGGCCCTTGAATCCTTCGTCGAGGAGACGTTCGTCGAGCTCGGCCTGGCGACGGAAGACGAGGCCCAGTTCACCATCTCCGGCCTGCGCCTGTTCCGCCGCCGCGAATGGAACAGCCTGAGCCCCCACATCAAGAAACGCCTGCTTCAGCACGAAAGGCTCACCGCCAGCATCACCGGAGGCTTCCGCAAACGCCTGGAGCGCGCGCTCGACATCGTGCGCGGCGGCCGCGAACAGCCCCTGGCGGAGGAGTTCAAGAAGACCGGTTCCAGCCGCAATGACCTTCTCGAGATCAAGGGCGCGATGGAATTCATGGGCGAGGTCGCGGAAAAGGATCCTTTCCTGCGTTGCAACCTTCAGCGCATCGTCCGCGAGGTGATCAAGGATCCCGAGATCCTGAACAAAGCCATCACCTGGCACGAGGTCCCGGTGCACCGCATCGGCACCCTGATCCGCCAGGCTGTCAGCAAGATCCTGGACACCGTCATCAGTCTCGAGACCCGCAATATCAAAGCCCAGCACCCCAAGCTTTACGGTTTCCGGCGCGCCCGCGCCATCGCCGCGCTCACCGGGCACCTGCGCCGGGCGCGGGAGCTGGGCTGCGGCTCCCAGATCCGGTCGCTGATCCTCGATCGCCTGAAGCCCCATCCGATCATCTTCAAACAGTATTTCGGCGCCTGCCACCCGCTGGCGTAGTCCCGCTGGCGTAGAGCAGCGTCACGCGCCTGCCCTTGCCGCCGCGCCGCGGGTTCAGATCACCGGCGTCTCCCGGTAGGTCCCCCACAGGTCTTTCAAGCTTTCGACGATCTCGCCCATGGACGCCCTGGCCTTCACCAGCTCGATGGTGACGGGCATGATATTGGCGTCCTCGTCCGCGGCCACGGCCTTCAGCTCCTCCAGGAGCCGCGCCACCCGTCCGCCATCCCGCCGGCTGCGCACCCGGCGCAGGGTTTCGATCTGGCGGCGTTCCGTGTCCGGATCGTGACCGTGGGTTTCAATGGCGGCGTCTTCGTCTTCCTCCTCCACGTACTTGTTGACGCCGATGACCGGGCGTTCGCCGTTGGCTTTCTTGAGCGCGAAGGCGTACGCCGAATCGGCGATCTCCTTTTGGAACCAGCCGTCCTCGATGGCCTTCAACGTGCCGCCCATGCGGTCCACCTCGTCGAGGATGGCGAAGATGCGCTCTTCCATTTCGGTGGTCAGGCTCTCGATGTAATACGAGCCCCCGAGCGGGTCGATGACGGCGGCGACATTGGTTTCATCGGCGATCACCTGCTGGGTCCTGAGCGCCAGTTTCATGGCCTCCTCGGTGGGGATGGCGAAGGCCTCGTCCAGGCCGTTGGTGTGCAGGCTCTGGGCGCCGCCGAGCACCGCCGCCAACGCCTGATAGGCGGTGCGGATCACGTTGACCTTGTGCTGGGGCTTGGTCAGGGTCGCCGCCGCCGTCTGGCAGTGGAAGCGCAGGCGCATGGATTCGGGCTTCGCCGCGCCGAAGCGGTCCTTCATGATCTTGGCGTACACCCGGCGCACGGCGCGGAACTTGGCCACCTCTTCGAAGAAATCGGCCTGGCTGACGAAATAGTAGGCGAGCCGGGGGGCGAAATCGTCGACGGGGATTCCCGCCTTCACCACCTCTTCCACGTAGGCGATGGCGTTGGCCATGGTGAAGGCCGCCTCCTGCACCGCCGTCGCCCCGGCTTCGGAGATGTGGTAGCCCGAGATGTTGACCGGGTTGTAGCGCTTCATGTGCCGGGCCGCGTACACGATGGTGTCGCGCACGATGCGCATGGACGGCCTGGGCGGATAGATCCATTCCTTCTGGGCGATGTATTCCTTGAGGATGTCGTTCTGGATGGTGCCCGAGAGCCGGTCCAGGTCGTCGCCCCGCTGCTCGGCCAGGGCGACGTACATGGCGAGCAGGATCCAGGCACTGGGGTTGATGGTCATGGACACCGAGATGCGGGTCAGGTCGATGCCGTCGAACAGGGCCTCCATGTCGTCCAGGGTGTCCACGGCCACCCCTTCCCGGCCGACCTCGCCTTGGGACATGGGATGATCGGAGTCGTAGCCCATGAGGGTGGGCATGTCGAAGTCGGTGGACAGCCCGGTCTGGCCCTGGGCGATCAGGTACTTGAAGCGCCGGTTGGTGTCGGCGCCGGTGCCGAAGCCGGCGATCTGGCGCATGGTCCACAGGCGGCCGCGGTACATGGTCGGATAGGGGCCGCGGGTAAAGGGATAGCGGCCCGGAAGGCCGATGTCTTCGAGCGGCGTGCGGGCGCCGTCGACGGCCGTGTAGACGCGCTTCACGGGCACGCCGGAGGCGGTCTCGTATTCCTCCCTGCCCTCCGGCTGGCGGGCCACGAAGGCCGCCAGCTCGTTCGCCTCCCAGTCTTCGAGCATGCGCCGCGCCCGGTCGCTGGCCGAGCCGTTCAAGGCGTCGTCTGTCTCGCTCATGGCGTCAGTCCTCCCGAGATGCGGCGAGCATGTCCATCGCCGCCGCGTAAGGGTCCACCTCGCGCGCCATCACCCGGTCCAGAAGCCCGGCCAGCCTGCCGTCGTGGCGGCCGGCGAAGCGGGTGCGGACGATATCCTCGGCGATCCCGAGGATGCGCGTCTCGGCGATGCGCCGGCGGCGCAGGGCGATCCCGCCCGAGTCCTCCAGGTGGGCGCGGTGGGCGTCGATGGCCGCCAGCAGGTCGCCGATGCCTTCGTCGTTCTCGGCGCTGGTCGGCAGCACGGGGACCTGCCACCCGTCGCCGCCCGCCACGCCCAGGGTCAACATGCCCTTGAGGTCGATCAGCGTCCGGTTGGCGTCCGCCCGGTCGCACTTGCTGACCGCGTGGATGTCGGCGATCTCCAGGAGGCCCGCCTTGATGGCCTGGATGTCGTCGCCCAGGCCCGGCGCCGAAAGCACGACGACGGTGTGGGCCGCCTGGAGGATGTCGACTTCGTCCTGGCCGACACCCACGGTCTCCACCACCACGATGTCGAACCCGGCGGCGTCCAGGATGTCGACGGAGTCCAGGCTGGCCCGGGCCAGGCCGCCCACCGCCCCGTGGGTGGCCATGGAGCGGATGAAGACGCCGGGGTCGCCGCTGAGCCCGGTCATGCGCACGCGGTCGCCGAGGATGGCGCCGCCGGAAAAGGGACTGGACGGGTCGACGGCGACGATGCCCACCTTGCGGCCGGAGGCGCGAATGGCCCGGGCCAGCACCCGGGCCAAGGTGGATTTGCCGCTGCCCGGCACCCCGGTCAGGCCGACCACGTGGGCGCGGCCGGTGTGCCGGTAGATCTCGGCCAGCGCGGCGCGGCAATCCCCGCCCCCGGCCTCGGCGCGGGACATCATCCTGGCGATGCCGCGGACGCGCCCGGCGAGGACGTCTTCAACCATGTCCATCGGCGCCGTCCATCTTCTGGCTGAGCGAGCGGAAGAGGTCGCGGTCGTCGATCACCCGGCGCGCCTTGAAATCGGTGCGCGGGATGACGTCCGCCTCCACCACCTCGACCCGGGCGCGCACGCCCAGCACCCGCAGGAGGTCGCCCTCGGCCCGGGCGCGCAGCCTGGTCACGGCGTCGGCGCCGGCCTCGTAGATCCCGGCCGCGGCGTCCATGCGCACCAGAAGCTCGTCCATGGCGCCGTCGCGGGTGATGACGATGCGGTGCTCGCCGCCGTAGCCGGACAGGTCGTTGAGGACGGAATCGATGGCGCTGGGATAGATGTTCTCGCCGCGCACGGTGAACATGTCGTCGATGCGCCCGTAGATGCCCTGGGGCAGGCGCGGGTACGTCCGCCCGCAGGGGCCGGGTCCGTCCACCCAGTGGGTCAGGTCGCCCGAAACCAGGCGGATCATGGGCTGGGACGTGCGCTCCAGATTGGTGTACACCGGCGTCCCCTGGCTGCCGTAGGGCACCCGCCGGTACGTCTTGGGGTCACAGACCTCCGTGTACACCATGTCCTGCCAGACAAGCATGCCCTCGGTTTCGTAGGTGCCCGCCAGGTTCATCCACGGCGTCACCTCGGCCATGGAGCCGCAGTCGACGACCCGGGCGCCGTAGGTCTCCTCGATGCGCCGGCGGATGCTGGGGATGGAGGCCCCGGGCTCGCCGGAAAAGAACATCACCTTGAGCCCGAAATCCCGGGGGTCCAGCCCTTCCTCCACGGCCACCTCGGCCAGATGGAGGGCATACGACGGCGTGCTGTAAAAGGCGGTGGGCTTGACGATGTTCATCCACATGACGGCGCGGGCGCTCATGCCCTGCGCCCCCGCCCCGAAGGGAAAGCACTTGGCGCCGAGGCGCTCGGCCCCCAGCAGGGTCCCCCACGAGCCCATGTACAGGCTGAAAATGGAGGCGATGAAGACCACGTCGCCGGGGCGGATGCCCATGGCCCACATGACCCGTGCATGGTTGTTGGCGATCGCCTGCCAGTCGCCGCCGCCGATGGCGAACATGGTCGGCCGCCCGGTGGTCCCCGAGGTGCCGTGGATGTGGTGGACGTCGGATTCGGGAATGCACAGGTAGTCGCCGAAGGGCCCGGCGCGCGTCTGCGATTCCAGCAGCTCGGCCTTGGTGACCACGGGCACCCGCTCGAAGTCGTCGAGGGACCGGACGTGGTCGGGATGGACGCCGGCCTCGTCCCACTTGCGCCGGTAAAACGGTGCCTTGGCGTAGGCATGGGCCATCACCGCGCGCAGACGCTCGGCGATGGCGGTGTCGCGCTCGCCGGCGGCCATGGTCTCGCGCACCGGGAACCAGTAGCGGCTCGACGGCTCCGGCATGTAGCCGGGATCATACTTCGGCGGATACGACCAGTATTCCACGGCCTAGGGTCTCCCTGGTCTCCCTGGGGGGAAATCCCCCTAACGCGGACCGCGCTCCGCCACCAGACGGCGAACGGTGCCGACGATCGTCTCCGGCGGCGCGTCCTGGAGCAGCACCTCGCCCACGCCCAACTTCTTCAGCGCGGCCACGTCCTCGTCCGGCATCACGCCGCCGGCCATGAGGATGATGTCGTCGGCGTCGGTTTTCTTGAGAAGATCGATCATGCGCGGAAGGATGGTCATGTGGGCGCCCGACAAGAGGCTGACGCCGAGCACGTCCACGTCCTCCTGGACGGCGGCGTCGACCACTTCTTCGGGCGTGCGGTGAAGGCCGGTGTAGATGACATCCATGCCCGCGTCGCGCAGGCAGCGGGCGACCACCTTGACGCCGCGGTCGTGGCCGTCCAGCCCGACCTTGGCCAGGAGCACGCGGATGACACCCGTTTTCTCGCTCATCGCCGCCCAGCCCCCGTGTTTCCGTTGCGCCCCGTAGGGATTACCACACTCGGCCGGGGCACCGGAAGCCGGTTGCCCGGGCCTTACACACCGGCGTCCAGGTATTCGCGCGCCAGATCCACGTAGTGGCCGGGAACCACGGCGATGAGGCGCCGTTCGTCGTCGTTCAGATCGCGTATGGGCCGGGCCGGAACACCGGCCCACACCTGGCCGCCTTTCACCCGTGTGCCCGGCGTGACCACGGCGCCGGCGGCGACCAGGGCGTTGCTCTCCACATGGGCGCCGTCCATCACGGTCGCCTGCATGCCGATGAAACAGAAATCCTCGAGGGTGCAGGCATGGACGATGGCCGCGTGGCCGATGGTGACGTCGGAGCCGATGTAGGTGCCGAAGGTGTCGGCGTCCACATGCACGATGGTGCCGTCCTGGAGGTTGGTGCGCTCGCCGATGCGGATCTCGTTCACGTCGCCGCGGACGATGACGCCGAACCACAGGTTGGTGTCCTTGCCGATCTCCACGTCGCCGATGACGGTGGCCGTCGGCGCGACGAAAACATCGTCGGCGATGCTGGGCAGGACGTTCCGGTAGGGCAGGATCAGGCCGGACATGGGGTTCTCCTTTGCTATGCCTGCAACCAGTAGCGCATGACGGCGCTGACGGCGCGCGGCCGTTCCAGGGGCGCCATGTGGCCGCAGTCCTCGATGACGACGAGTGTGGAGTCGGGGATTCCGTCCGCCATCTCTTCGTGGCCGGCAAGGGGCGTGAGCGCGTCCTGGCGGCCGCACAGGACCAGCGTCGGGCAGTGGATGGCGCTCAGGTCCCGCCGGCCGTCGGGGCGGTTCATGATGGCGTTCTGCTGGCGCAGGAAGGCCTCCCGGCCGACGCCCTCGGCCATGGCCGTGATGGTTCCCGTGAGGTCCCCGTCCTCCAGGCGGTCGGGATGGATCAGCATGGGGAGCAGCCTGGACGTGACGCCCTTGAAGTCGCCGTGCCGGGTCTGCTCGATGAAGGCGCGGCGCCGTTCGCTCTGCCCGGGCGTATCGGCGCGGGCCGAGGTGTCGAGCAACGCCAGCCTGGTCACCCGGTCGGGCGCCTGGCGCATGATCTCGTGGGCCACGTATCCGCCCATGGACAGCCCGGCCAGGGCGAAGGTTTCCGGCGCCGCCTTCAGCACCGTGCGGGCCATGTCGTCGAAGCGATCGTCGCCGGTGAGGTCGGCGACCGTGATCTCGGCGATGTCGGCGAGGGTGTCCGTCTGATGGCGCCAGAGGGCCGCGTCGCAGAGCAGGCCCGGCAGCAGGACCAGCGGCGTCCTGGCGCTCATGGGAGTGCGGTCCCCAGGGTCTTCCGACTGGGCGCGGCCGTGCCCGGCATGGGCGGGGTCTCCTCGACAAACCGGAAAGGGTCGGAACCTTATACCAAGGAGCGCTCCTTGGTATTAAGTCCAAAGGTGGCCGCCCCACCAAGGCCGCGCGTCCGCCGCGACGCGAACGAGGATAAAGGAGCAGATTGACAGGGGGCCGCGAAAGCCTAAAATCCGGCTGCGAATATTGCGGGGTCGGGACCGCTCGACGGCCCCCCGCGCTGCCGGTCAGATCCAAGCACCTTATGAACTTTTCCGATCTCGGGCTCAGCGAAGATGTCCTGCGGGCCGTGGCCGACGCAGGCTACACCACGCCCACGCCCATCCAGGAAAAGGGAATCCCCGTCATCCTCATGGGCCGCGACATCCTCGGTTGCGCCCAGACCGGCACCGGCAAGACGGCCGGCTTCACCCTGCCCATGATCGACATCCTGGCGGCGGGCCGGGCCAAGGCGCGCATGCCCCGCTCGCTGATCCTGGAGCCGACCCGCGAGCTGGCGGCGCAGGTGGCCAAGAACTTCGAGATCTACGGCAAGTACCACAAGCTGACCAAGGCGCTGCTGATCGGCGGCGAGTCCCTGGGCAACCAGATCAGGATCGTCGACCGGGGAGTGGACGTGCTGATCGCCACGCCGGGCAGGCTTCTGGATCTGTTCGAGCGCGGACGCCTTCTGCTCACCGACGTCAAGGTGCTGGTCATCGACGAGGCCGACCGCATGCTGGACATGGGCTTCATCCCGGACGTGGAGCGCATCGTTTCGGTGATCCCCAAGATACGCCAGACCCTGTTCTTCGCCGCCACCATGCCGCCGGAAATCCGCCGCCTGGCCGATGCCTTCCTCATGAACCCGAAGGAAATCAGCGTCTCGCCCCCGGCGACACCGGCGGAGACCGTGGTCCAGGGGCTCATCGTCGTGGAGCACCGGGACGGCCGGCGCCCGGGCGGCGGCCAGAAGGAGAAACGCGCCGCCCTGCGCCGCCTGATCGAGCGCGAGGACGTGAAGAACGCGCTGGTGTTCTGCAACCGCAAGCGCGACGTGGGCGTCCTCCACCGCTCGCTGGCCCGCCACGGATACAACACCGCCCAGTTGCACGGCGACATGCCGCAGCCGGCGCGCACGGAAACCCTGGAACGTTTCCGCCAGGGCGAGATCACACTGCTGGTGTGCAGCGACGTCGCCGCCCGCGGCCTCGACATCAAGGAGATGAGCCACGTCTTCAACTTCGATGTTCCCAGCCACGCCGAGGACTACGTGCACCGCATCGGACGCACCGGGCGTGCCGGACTGAGCGGGCGCGCCTTCACCCTCGCCACGCCCGAGGACAACGTCTACCTGGCCGCCATCACCCGCCTCATCGGCAAGGAGATCCCGCGCGTCACCGTCGAGGGGATCGCGGGCGCCGACCTGGAAGAGGTTTCCGCAAGGCCCCCCCGGCGGCGGCGCGGGCGCGGCGCCAGGGCCGGGACCGCGGCGAGGCCCGAGACCCCGGCCACTGCCGAAAGCCGCGAAGAGCCCGGGCGCGGCGCCAGGGCCGGGACCGCGGCGAGGCCCGAAACCCCGGCCACTGCCGAAAGCCGCGAAGAGCCCGGGCGCGGCAGGAAACGCAGGCGGCGGCGGAAACGTGGCCGCGACAGACGCACCGGGGATCGAAGAGAAACCGCCCAGCCTGCGCCGGCAAGGGACAGTGGGAACGGCGGCCGCAAACCGGACAAGCCGGCACCGGCAGGGCGCGACGAGCGGCCGGCCCGCAAACCGGACCAGCCGGCACCGGCAGGGCGCGACCAGCGGCCGGCCCGCAAACCGGACCAACCCACGGCCCAAAGGCGTGAGCAGCCGGAAGGCCGTAAACCGGACAAGCCGGTCCTCGGCCTCGGCGATCACACCCCGGCCTTCCTCCTGCGTCCGTCGAAGCCGGGGAGAAAGCGCTGAAATCAGCGGCGCTTGGTGAGGCGGGCATGCAGCGCCCGCAGGTACTTGCGGTCCATGTCTTCGAATTCGCCTTCGGCGATGTCTTCCTTGTAGCCCTGAAGCTCCTCGCGCATGTCTTTCGAGATGTCGGACTTGGCGAGCAGGCGGGCGATCAGGGCCAGGGACTCCTTGTTGCCCCGATCCCGGGCGGGGGTGGGCGCGGCGTCTTCGCCATCGGCCTCCGCGAACTGGGCGTCTTCACCGTCGGCCTCCTCGCGCTCGGCCTCCTCGCGCTCGGCCGCTTCGCCGTCGGCCTCCGCAGGCTCGGCCGCTTCTTCGTCCGCCGTCCCTTCCTCGAACGCTTCGTCGACCGCCGTTCCAACCGGCGCCAGCAACGCGTCCCAAGTGACGCCGGCGGCCGTGACCTGGGCGTGAATCTCGCGCGCCGCCTCGACGACGTCCTCGTCGCGCTCGCTGCCCAGGCTTTCGAGCAGCCCGATGATCCTGTCCCGGTCCAAATCCTCCGCCATTATTCCTCTCCTTCAACCGGCGTTCCTGGAGCCGTTCACCGCAAGGAGCACAGGGTAGCGCACTTCGGGCTTCGTCTCCACCACCGGAGGGTCGCGAGCCCGTACGGCAGGCCGTCTTTACGACAACGCGGGGGGGACCCTTTGGCGTCGGGGCCGCTCCCAGCCCGCTCCACACCGTGCACATCTCCGGTGGGGCCCACGGGCCGGCAACCATGGCCGGCGCTTAGATGTAATACGCCTTGAGCGGTATGTACCCGTTGAACCCGACCGAGGCATACGTCGTGGTGTAGGCCCCGGTGGCCAGCAGGCGGACGCGGTCGCCGGGCCTGAGGTCGAGCGGCAGGGTGTAGCCGGCTTTTTCGTAAAGGATGTCGGCGCCGTCACAGGTCGGCCCGGCGATCACCACGGGGCCGTGCCGGGCGCCGTCGCGGGGCGTGCGGATGGGATAGCGAATGGCCTCGTCCATGGTTTCGGCGAGCCCCGAGAACTTGCCCACGTCCAGGTACACCCAGCGCAGGTCGTCCCCATAGGCCTTGGTGGAGATGAGCACGACCTCGGTCTCCAGCACCCCCGCCTCGGCGGCGACGCAGCGTCCCGGTTCGATGATCATGCCGGGCAGGTCGTTGCCGAAGTGCCTGGTCATCGCCTTCATGATGGCGTCGGCGAAGCTGTCCAGGCCGGGAACGTCGTCGCGGTAGCGCACGGGGAAGCCGCCGCCCAGGTTGACCATCTTCGGCTCGACGCCGGCGTCGCGGAGGTCGGCGAACACCATGGCCGTCCGGGCGATGGCGATTTCCCACTGGCCCGGGTTGGTCTGCTGCGAGCCCACGTGGAAGGAGATGCCGTGGGGCTCCAGGCCCATGTCGCGGGCCCGCAGCATCAGGTCCCGGGCCATGTCCAGTTCGCATCCGAACTTGCGCGACAGCGGCCATTCGGCCCCTTCGCCCGATGTGAGGATGCGGCAGAAGACCCTGGAGGCGGGGGCGGCGGCGGCCAGTTTCTCCAGCTCGGCCTCGCTGTCGAAGGCGAAAAGCCTGAGCCCGCGGGCGAAGGCATGGGCGATGTCCACCGTTTTCTTGATGGTGTTGCCATAGGAGACGCGTTCCGGCGCCGCGCCGGCGGTCAGGCACTGGTCGATCTCGTGGGCGCTGGCGGCGTCGAAATTCGATCCCAGCCCGACCAGGGTTCTCAGGATCTCCGGCGCCGGGTTGGCCTTGACCGCGTAATACACTTCGGCCAGCGGCAGGGCGCGCCGAAGCCGCCGGTAGTTCTTCTCCACCACGTCGAGGTCGACGACGAGACATGGCGTCGGCGGACGATGTTCGACGAAAAACCGTTCGATCTTCGGGGTCATGGGCCCCATCCATCGCGCCCGGCGACGCCGGCGCCCCGCCAATCCCCGGACACCAGCAACTAGATCAGGCCGGCCAGCGGCGAGGAGGGATCGGCGTAAAGCTTTTTCCCCATCCGTCCCGCCAGGTACGCCAGCCGCCCGGCTTCCACCGCCAGCTTCATGGCCCGGGCCATCTTCACCGGGTCCTTGGCCTCGGCGATGGCGGAATTCATCAGCACCCCGTCGCATCCCAGCTCCATGGCGACGGACGCGTCCGACGCGGTGCCGACGCCGGCGTCGACCAGCACCGGCACCGAGGCCTGCTCGACGATGAGGCGGATGTTGATGGCATTCTGCACGCCGAGGCCCGACCCGATGGGGGCCGCCAGCGGCATGATGGCGACGCAGCCCAGATCCTCCAGGCGCTTGGCCATGATCGGATCGTCGCTGCAATAGACCATGACCTGGAAGCCTTCCTTGATCAGGACCTCGGTGGCCGCCAGGGTCTCGATCATTTGCGGATAGAGCGTCTTCTGGTCGCCCAGGACCTCGAGCTTGACCAGGTCCCAACCGCCCGCCTCGCGCGCCAGGCGCAGGGTGCGCAGGGCGTCTTCGGCGGTGTAACAGCCCGCCGTGTTGGGCAGATAGGTGAATTTTTTGGGGTCCACGTAGTCCATCAGCATGGGCTGGCCGGGGTCGGTGACGTTGACCCGGCGCACGGCCACGGTGACGATCTCGGCCCCCGAGGCGACGATGGCGTCGCGGGTCTCGGCGAAGTCCTTGTACTTGCCCGTGCCCACGATCAGGCGCGAGCGGAAGCGCCGGCCCGCAACCTCGAAGGTATCTTCCTCGCGCACCGTGGCCGCGTCGTCGGGGACGCCGCCGCCGATGAAGTGGACGATCTCGAGCCTGTCGCCGTCGCCGAGGGAGACTCGCCGGTACTGGGATTTGGGAACGATCTCCAGGTTGCGTTCCACCGCCACCTTGCGCGAATCCACACCGATCTCACCGAGAAGTTTTTCCACGGTGAGCGGGCAGTCAAAGGTCCGATCTTCGCCGTTGATGGTCAAACGCATCGAGGGCATCCGTCCGCACAGGGATCACCGCTCCGCCGTGCTTAGCCGCACCAGCGGGAACACGCCCCAAGTATGGGGACCGCGGACCGCGCTTTCAACCCGGTACCATACGGGAAAGTGTGTGTTACACAAGACCGCGCGCATGCTATAAACCGTCAACGTCCAGAGGATTCCTTGGCGATCATGGCCCCCACAATCCTGGTCCTGAACGGACCCAACCTCAACATCCTGGGCGCCCGCGAGCCGGACGTTTACGGTCACGAGACCATGGCGGAGATCGAGGCAGCCTGTGCCAAGCGGGCCTCGGCGTTGGGCCTGACGGTGGAGTTCCGTCAAAGCAACAACGAGGGCGAACTGGTGGACTGGATTCAGGGGGCACGCAACGGCTACGCCGGCCTGATCGTCAACGCCGGCGCCTATACCCATACCTCGGTCGCCCTCTTGGACGCCTTGCTCGCCTGCGACGTGCCGGTCATCGAGGTGCACCTGTCCAACATCTTTCAACGCGAGGACTTCCGCCACCATTCCTACGTGTCAAAGGCCGCGCGCGGCTTGATCTGCGGGTTCGGCGGCTTCGGCTACGAGATGGCCCTGGACGCGGCGGCGCGGATGCTGGAAACCACCCGCGAGGCGTAAGGCGCTAAAGTATGCCCAAGTCCCGGAAAAAAGCCGACGTGGACGAGGACCTGGTCCGCAAGCTCGCCAACCTTCTCGACGAGACGGGCCTGACGGAGATCGAATACGGGACCAAGGACTGGCACCTGCGGGTCGCCAGGGGAACGTCCCCGTCCACCGGCGGGACCGGGGCCACCCCGGCGGCGGCGGCGGCCGAGACGGCGGGCGCGGCCGAACCCGCCGAGCGCGTCGCCGATCATCCCGGGGTGGTGACCGCGCCCATGGTCGGCGTCATCTACACGGCGCCCGAGCCCGACGAGCCGCCTTTCGTCAAGGTCGGAGACACGGTTGCCGAAGGGCAGACCCTGCTCCTGATCGAGGCCATGAAGGTGTTCAACCCGATCACCGCCCCGCGCGCCGGAAAGGTCGTCCGAATCCTGATCGGCAGCGGAACGCCGGTGGAATTCGGGGAGCCCCTCTTGATTATCGAGTAGCCAGGGGCCCGGGCCTCCCGATGTTCGAAAAGGTCCTCATCGCCAACCGCGGGGAGATCGCGCTGCGCATCCAGCGCGCCTGCCGCGAGATGGGCGTGCGCACCGTGGCCGTGCATTCCACCGTCGACGCCGAGGCGATGAACGTCCGCCTGGCCGACGAGGCGATCTGCATCGGACCGCCACCGGCCGCGGAAAGCTACCTCAACGTCCAGGCCATCCTCACGGCGGCCACCATCAGCAACGTCGACGCCATCCATCCCGGATACGGCTTCCTGTCGGAGAACGCCGACTTCGCCGCCATGGTGGAGGAACACGGGTTCACCTTCATCGGGCCGTCGCCGGACCACATACGCCTGATGGGCGACAAGATCGCCGCCAAGAAGGCGGTGTCCGCGGTCGGCGTGCCGGTGATCCCGGGCTCGGACGGGCCGGTGAAGGACGAAAGGGATGCCCGCGCGGTGGCCGAGGAGATCGGCTACCCGGTGCTGATCAAGGCCGCCAGCGGCGGCGGCGGCAGGGGCATGAAGGCGGCGGCTTCGCCCGACGAGCTGGGCGCGGCCCTGGAGATGGCCGCGCGCGAGGCCCGCGCCGCCTTCGGCGACGGCGCGGTCTACCTGGAGAAGTACATGAGTGGGCCGAGGCACATCGAAGTACAGATCCTCGCCGATGGGGAGGGCAACGTGGTGCATCTGGGCGAGCGGGACTGTTCGCTGCAGCGCCGCTACCAGAAAGTGGTGGAGGAAGCCCCCTCGCCCGCCCTCAACGACAACCAGCGCGAAGAGATCGGCCGCATCGCCACCGAGGCCGCGGCCAGGCTCGGCTACCGCAGCGTCGGCACCATGGAGTTCCTGTACCAGGACGGCGCCTTTTACTTCATCGAAATGAACACCCGCCTGCAGGTCGAGCATCCGGTGACGGAGGCGATCTGCGGGTTGGACCTGGTGCGCGAGATGGTGCGCATCGCCGACGGCGCGCCGCTCGGCTACACGCAGAAGGACATCCGATTTTCCGGCCATGCCATCGAATGCCGCATCAACGCCGAAAATCCCGACACCTTCGCCCCCGCTCCCGGCCGCGTCGGGGATTACCACGTACCCGGGGGCCTGGGCGTGCGGGTGGATTCGGCGCTCTATGCGGGCTACCAAGTGCCGCCCCATTATGACAGCATGATCGCCAAGCTGATCGTGCACGGCGCCAACCGCAACGAGTGCCTCATGCGCCTGCGCCGGTCCCTCGAGGAGTACATCATCGACGGCTTGGAGACGACGATCCCGTTTCACCAGCGTCTGATGTCGGCGCCCGAATTCATCAACGGGGAATACGATATCCACTGGCTGGAAAGGTTTTTGGGAAACCATGAGCAGACCGGGTAAAGGCCCCAAACGGCTGACGCCGAAGCTGCTGCTGCGCGCCTACGCCGCGGGCATCTTCCCCATGGCCGAGAGCCGCCACGCGGACACCATCTTCTGGGTGGACCCCGAGCTGCGCGGCATCCTGCCCCTGGATACGTTCCACGTGCCGCGGTCGCTGCGCAAAAAGGTGAGCCGCGAAATTTTCGACGTGCGCTGCGACACCGCCTGCGAAGCGGTCATCCACGCCTGCTCCGCCAGGGCGCGGGACCGCCGGGAATCCTGGATCAACGACGAGATCATCGAGGCGTACGCCGAGCTCCACACCATGGGATTCGTCCACAGCGTGGAAACCTGGCAGGACGGCCGGCTGGTGGGTGGATTGTACGGGGTCGCGCTGGGCGGGGCGTTTTTCGGCGAGAGCATGTTCTCGGCGGTGACCGACGCCAGCAAGGTGGCGCTGGTGCACCTGGTGGCACGCCTGAGGCGCGGGCGGTTCGTGCTCCTCGACAGCCAGTTCGTCACCGACCACCTGAGGCAGTTCGGGGTGGTGGAGATTCCCGCCCGGGAGTACCTGACGCGGCTCGAGGACGCCCTCAAAATCCGCGCCGTGTTCTATTCGGCCCTGGAACCCTGGGAGGTCGACGCGGCGCTGGCGGAGGTCTTCGCGCAATCGAGCACCCAGACGTCGTAGACCGGGTGCTCGAGGGCCGAAAGCGCAGGGCTGGAGGCGAACATCCAGCCGCGGAACAGGGTGACCGCCGGCTCTCCGGGCCGGACCTCCCAGATGTCCACGAAGGCGGCGCTTTCCGGGGTTTCCTCGGGGGGCCGTTTGTCACAACTGCGGGCGACGATCTCTAAGGTACCGAAGCGCACCACCTGGCCGACGGGCGCCTCGATGGTGGACACCCGCGCCGTCACCTTGTCCAGGCCCTGCAGCACGGCGACCTCGTAAGGCTCGGCGAAGGCCGGCGCCGCCGCCACGGCCGCCGCCACAAAGGGGCCCAGAAAGCGATGCGGCAACGGAATCAGGCCTCCTCCGGTTTTATACCAAGGAGCGCTGATCATGACCCGACGAGCCGGCTGACCAAGGTTTTCGGCCCTAAGCGTGCGCCGTGGCGATGCGGGGCATCGCAAAGCGTGCGCGACGCCGTCCGAAAGCCTTGGCAAGCCGCCGTTGCGGTCGCGTATGCGGCCCGTCGGAGGGCGTCGAAAAGTTTTGACGATGCACCGCATCGCCTGCAACTTTCCTCCTGCCCGACGAGCCGCCTACGCGATCTCTATGAGCCATGATCAGCGCTCCTTGGTATTAACCCAGTGGTCATTAACATGGGTATTGCCGTGGCAAAGCGCGAACGGACGTCATCGGCGGCCCGGTGTCCTGATTCGGTGGAGCGCCGCCGCCGGGCGCACCTCGGCGACGAAACGGGCGTCGCCGGCGTCGCGTCCGGGACCCCGCCCGCCGGCGCTATTTCTGGCCCCCCTCGCCGCCGCCGGTGGCGAGGAATATGATTTCCCCCACCTGGTCCTCCAGCGACCGGAAGTCCTTGGTCTTGGTGATGGTGCCGCCGTCCTTGATGTACGACTTGTCGGTTCCCGGCTCCAGGCGCACGTACTTGCCGCCGAGCAGGCCTTCGCTGGCGATGGAGGCGACGGTGTCCACGGGCAGCTTGATCTCGCGCGTGATCGTCATCCTGACCCGGGCGTCGTAGGACTCGGAATCCAGCTCGTGGTCAATGACCGTGCCCACCTTGATGCCGCTGATGCGCACGTCGCTGCCCTCGTTCAGCCCGCCGATCTTGTAAAAGAGCGCGGTGACCTCGTAGCCCTCCACGGCCTTGACCTGGGCCATGTCGTACGCAAAGAAGACGAACACCCCGGCGACCAGCAGAACGACGGCGCCCATCACGGTTTCGATGGCATTTCTACGCATGGTTAGGTCTACGCATGGCTATTTCACTCACAGCTATTTCACTCCTGGCTGGTCTGTCGTTTGCGTTTCGCCTTGCCCTGGGCGATGATCAGCTCGAGCAGTTCGGCGACGATCACGGCGTCCTGGGTAAAATTGATTTCGTCACCGTCACCCATAAATTCCTCGTCTCCGCCGGGCTCCAGCACCACGTACTTGGTCCCGAACAGGCCGTCGGTGTGGATGGCGACCGAGGTGTCCGTGGGCAGTTTGACATCCGCATCGATTTTCAGGGTCGTCACCGCCCGGTAGTAGACATCGAGAACCTGCCCGTCCACGGTGCCGATCTGGATGCCGGCCAAGCGTACCGGGGCCCCCACGAGAAGGCCGTCGACCCGGTTGAACGTGGCGATGACAAGGTAGTCGCTGCTCGCCGCTCTCGCCGTCAGTTCGCGGCCCCCGTACAGGAACCCGAGCAACAGGACAAGCGCCAAGAACGCCTGCCCGCCGACGGCAATTTCCTTGGCGTTAGAGGACATCGGCGCCCCGGTTCGCCCCATGGGCGGGTCTGTCGGGCAAGGCGATCGCCATCACTCCGGTGTCCACGGCTCGTAGTCGCCGGTGGCCGCGGCGCGCCTGCCGCCTTTAAGGTCATGGCCGCGCGGCCGATAGGCGTTAGGCGTGCCGGTCAGGTTGGGCACATGCACCTTCTGCCAGGGCAGGGCCTGGGCCGCGCTTTCGGTCAGCGGGTCATCCGTGGTGTGATGGAGCCAGGCGTGCCATTCGGGCGGCACCTTCGAGGCCTCCGCCTTGCCCTTGAAAACGACCCAGCGGCGCTCCCGTCCGTGGAGCCGCTTGCCTTTTCCGCGGTAGTACCGGTTGGAGAACTCGTCGATGCCGACCAGTTTCCCGTTGAACCACGTGTACAGAAGAGTCCCGATATGCATCGCAATCCAAACCGAGGCTTGACGGGCGCGCGCCCTGGCCACCCACGAACCGGCCCCTCGGGCGACCGCGGGACGCCCGCGCCGACGACGGCGAGCCGGTAGGGGAAATATGGCACCTGCCCAACCCGTCGTCCAGCCCGTCCGGCGCCCCAGGGAGATCGGCCGGACGGCGGCCGCGCCGCCTCTCGCGGGCCCTACCCCCTTTGTTCGCCCACGCCTTCGCCAGGGGTCGTTGAGTACGTCCTAGCGCTATATCCGGTACTTTTTTTGCGCTGATCTACAAAATCTTGAAAAAAACTGTTGCGGTCCGGGGGCATCATACGCTACATGTTGTGGCTCGTCCCATCACGGTTACGTGATGTTGTGGTTAGTACAATATCTCGCGGCGGCCGGGACGGCAAGGGGGCTCGAAGGCTCGGAACGGCGAGCCAAAGGGGAGTGGGGGACACATGCGGATCGCGCGGCATTACACCAGAGAAGGCTTGTCGCCTTACGACTCCTTGGCCTTCGCCACCGTTTCCAGCGAGATCCGCAACCCGGACGGCTCGGTGGTGTTCCGCCTCGACGAATTCGAGGCGCCGGCCGCCTGGTCCCAGGTCGCCTGCGACGTGCTGGCCCAGAAGTACCTGCGCAAGGCCGGGGTGGCCCGCAAGTTCAAACCCGTCGAGGAGACCGACGTCCCTTCGTGGCTGTGGCGGCACGTCCCCGACGAAAAGGCCCTGAAGGCGCTGGCCAAGGACGAACGCTACGGCAGCGAGACCAGCGCCAGGCAGATCTTCGACCGCCTGGCCGGCACCTGGACCTATTGGGGCTGGAAGGGCGGCGACTTCGATTCGGAGGCCGACGCCCGCGCCTACTTCGACGAGATGCGCTACATGCTGTGCGCCCAGGTGGGCGCGCCCAACTCTCCCCAATGGTTCAACACCGGGCTTCACTGGGCCTACGGCATCGACGGGCCGGCCCAGGGCCACTGGTACGTGGACCACCGGACCGGCGAAACGGCCCCGTCGGAGTCGGCTTACGAGCATCCCCAGCCCCACGCCTGTTTCATCCAGGGCGTCAACGACGACCTGGTCAACGAGGGCGGCATCATGGACCTGTGGGTGCGCGAGGCGCGCCTGTTCAAATACGGGTCCGGCACGGGCACCAATTTCTCCAGCCTCAGGGCCGCCGACGAGCCCCTGTCGGGGGGCGGCAAGTCCTCGGGCCTGATGAGCTTCCTGAAGATCGGCGACCGCGCCGCCGGCGCCATCAAATCGGGCGGCACCACGCGCCGCGCCGCCAAGATGGTGGTCGTCGACATCGACCACCCGGACATCGGGGCGTTCATCAACTGGAAGGTCCACGAAGAGCAGAAGGTGGCGTCCCTGGTGGCCGGATCCAGGCTGGCGGACATCCATCTGAACGCGGTCATCCGCGCCTGTCACGACGGCGGGGGCGACGGCGACGACCGCTTCGACATCAAGGCCAACGACGCGCTGCGCAAAGCCGTGGTGGCGGCGCGCAAGGCGATGATCCCGGAGAACTACGTCCAGCGGGTCATCCAGTTCGCCCGGCAGGGATACACCGAGATCGCCTTCCCGGTGTTCGACACCGACTGGGAGTCGGAATCCTACAGGACCGTCTCGGGCCAGAACGCCAACAACAGCGTCCGCGTGTCCAACGCCTTCCTGGAGAGAGTGCGGGACGACGGCGAGTGGGAGCTGATCCGCCGCACCGACCGCACGGTGGCCGAGCGCCTGCGCGCCCGCGACCTGTGGGAGGACATCGCCTACGCCGCCTGGGCGTGCGCCGATCCCGGCCTGCAGTACGACACCACCATCAACGAGTGGCATACGTGCCCCGCCAGCGGCCGCATCAACGCCTCCAACCCGTGCTCGGAGTACATGTTCCTGGACGACACGGCGTGCAACCTGGCCTCGCTCAACCTGATGGCCTTCCGCGACGACGACGGCGCCTTCGACGTCGGCGCCTTCGAGCATGCGGTCAGGCTGTGGACGGTGACGCTGGAGATTTCGGTGCTGATGGCCCAGTTTCCGTCCCGGCGCATCGCCGAGCTGTCTTATCAGTTCCGCACCCTGGGCCTGGGGTTCGCCAACATCGGGGGCTACCTGATGGCGTCGGGCATCGCCTACGATTCAGAAAGCGGCCGCGCCATCTGCGGCGCCGTCTCCGCCCTCATGACCGGCGTCGCCTATGCCACGTCGGCCGAAATGGCCGCCGAGATGGGCGCTTTTCCGCGTTTCGGGGAAAACCGCGAGGCCATGCTCCGGGTCATTCGCAACCACCGCCGCGCCGCCCACGGCGACCGCAACGGGTACGACGGCCTGTCGGTGCCGCCGGTGCCGCTGGACGCCGAGGCGTGTCCGCACGCGGACCTGGCGCAGGCGGCTCGCCGGGCCTGGGACAAGGCGCTGGAATTGGGCCAGGCCCATGGCTACCGCAACGCGCAGGTCTCCGTCGTCGCGCCCACCGGCACCATCGGGCTGGTGATGGACTGCGACACCACCGGCATCGAGCCCGATTTCGCCCTGGTCAAGTTCAAGAGGCTGGCCGGGGGCGGCTACTTCAAGATCATCAACCGCATGGTGCCGGTGGCCCTGGCCGGCCTTGGCTATAGCGAGGAGAAGGTCGCCGAAATCGTCCGCTACGCGGTCGGCCACGGGTCCCTGAAGGGGGCGCCGGGCATCGACCACGCGGCGCTGAGGACGAGGAACTTCACCGACGAGGCCATCGAGGCCGTGGAAGGGGCGCTGGCCGACGCCTTCAACATCAAGTTCGTCTTCAACAAGTGGACCCTGGGCGAGGCGTTCTGCACCGAGACCCTGGGCCTGGCGCCGGAAAGCCTGGACGACATGTCCTTCAACATGCTGGACGCGCTCGGCTTCACCGCCGACGAAATCCAGACCGCCAACACCTACGTGTGCGGCGCCATGACCCTGGAGGGCGCCCCCCATATCGGCGACGAGCACCTGGCGGTGTTCGACTGCGCCAGCGCCTGCGGCCGGACCGGCAAGCGGCATCTCTCGGTGGAGAGCCACATCCGCATGATGGCGTCGTCCCAGCCCTTCATCTCCGGCGCCATCTCCAAGACCATCAACATGCCGGGCCGGGCCACGGTCGCCGACTGCAAGGACGCCTACATGCTTTCGTGGCGCCTCGGCCTCAAGGCAAACGCCCTGTACCGGGACGGATCCAAGTTGTCCCAGCCGCTGCAGGCGGCGATCGTGGACGATGACGAGGCCGAGGACCTGGCCGAGCGGCCGGCCGCCGCCCGCACCGAGGTGGTCGTCGAGCGCATCGTCGAGCGCGTCATCGAACACGCCCTCGGGGAACGCAAAAGGTTGCCCCAGCGCCGCAAGGGATACACCCAGAAAGCCATCGTCGGCGGCCACAAGGTCTACCTGCGCACCGGCGAGTACGACGACGGCGGCCTGGGCGAGATCTTCCTCGACATGCACAAGGAAGGCGCCGCCTTCCGCAGCCTCATGAACAACTTCGCCATCGCCATCTCCATCGGCCTGCAATACGGCGTGCCGCTCGAGGAATTCGTCGAGGCCTTCACGTTCACCCGCTTCGAGCCGTCGGGAATCGTCGAGGGCAACGATTCGGTGAAAATGGCCACCTCCGTCATCGACTACATCTTCCGCGAGCTGGCCGTCTCCTATCTGGGACGCACGGACCTTGCCCATGTGGAGGCCAGCGACCTTCTTCCCGACAGCGTCGGCCGCGGGCAGACCGAAGGCAGACCGGCCGCGCCGGCGTCGGCCAACAGGGCCTTCGACGCGGTGAAGCTGGTCACCAGCAGCGGATATGTGCGCAACAAGTTCGTCGTCTTCGAGGGCGGCATCGCCGCCGCCGAGGCCCGCACCGGGGACGGCGCCCTGGCGCTGGTGGGCGGCACCGCCACGCCGGCCGGCGGCGCCGGGGCGGCCGGCGTGGATGCACGGATCGGGCAAGGCACGGCGCCGCGCACCGAACGGGTCCGCGAGGCCAGGATCAAGGGCTTCGAGGGCGACTCGTGCTCCGAATGCGGCAACTTCACCTTGGTCCGCAACGGCACCTGCCTGAAATGCGTGACCTGCGGCACCACCAGCGGATGTTCGTGATGCGATCCTCTCCCGAGATCCTCCCTGGGAAACTTGGGGCGTGTCCCAGTGCCTGGCACTGGGACCGCCCCGTTTTTTTCTCCCGGGGCGGACACACGCCGGGGCGTGGTCGCCGATGACCGCCGAGTGGGGGCACGTCACCGCACGGTTCCACGGATTCATCGCCAACCTGCAACCGCCACCCGAGCAGCGCTGGGCGGCGCGAAAAGCGGCGGCCGACGTGGCCACATGCCTGAGGCGGCGCTTCTATGCGGGGGACGGCTTTCCGCCCGCCGAGCCGTCCGCCGCCGGCCCCGGCGACTACGTGGTGATCGGGGGCCACGGCAAGGGGACGGCCATCCGCCCGGGGCGCACGGTGGACATGCTGTATGTCCTGCCGGCGGCGTCGCGTCCCCACGGCCGCCCGCAAGAAGGCGCCGGCCCGCGGCCGCTGATCCGGGACCTGGCCGCGGTTCTGCGGGCGCGCTATGCGGCCGTCGACGTGGCCGGGGAAGGCTGGATCGCGTGCGCCGGCGGGGGGGCGATCGGCGACGATACGGCGGTGCGCGTGATCCCCTGTTTTCCGTGCGCCGAAGGCGGATTCCTCATCGCCGCCCCCGGCGCCGGCTGGCGCCACGCCAACCCGCTCGCCGAGGCGGCGCGCCTGCGCCTGGCGGACCGGGTCAGCGCCAACAAGGCCACCCACCTGATCGTGATGGCGAAGGCCTGGCGGCACGCCCACGTCGTCGCCATGGGCGGGTTGGCGCTGGAACTGCTGGCGTGCGAGTTCGTCGGCCTGTGGACCTATCAGCGCCGCAGCCTGCTCTTCTACGACTGGATGGTCAGGGATTTCTTCTTCTGGCTCGGCCTCCAGGGCCGGCGCGCCCTCCCCGTGCCCGGCGCCATGGAGACCGTGCACGCCGGCGACGGGTGGCCGGACGACGCCGCGGCCGCCTACACCACGGCCCGGCGCGCCTGCCGCCTGGAACGGGACAACCGGGACGACGACGCCCGGGAACACTGGGTGGACATCTTCGGCCCCGCCTTCGGCGACGCGCCCGCCGCCGCCCGGCCCCACACCTCCCTCCCCGGCGCGGCGCCCTGGCGCGCCCCGCCCCTACCCCTGGTATCGTCGTCGGAGTTGTCGTCGGCGCCGTCCTGACACGGGGTTTCGCGCCGGCGAAGCGCTCTCAGCAAAGATTCCCCGTGAGTGACGGGTGGTGGCCTTGCGGCCAATGGGGGGCTCCGCCCCCCGCCCCCGCCAGGGGTTTCGAAACCCCTGGACCCCGACTATCGGGATCCGGGGGCGGTTGGCCGCGCCGTGCTATGCTGCGCGCCCGCCGCCACCATGGGAAAAGGAAACAGCGTCATGGCCGGAACCATCGAATCGCGCCTCGCCGAGCTCGGCATCGACCTGCCCAGGCCGACCGCGCCGGCGGCCAACTACGTGCCCTACGTGATCGGCGGCGGGTTGGTGTTCGTCTCCGGCCAGGTGACCATGGGCGACGGCGGGCTGAAATTCCGCGGCCGGCTGGGCGAGGACCTGTCGGTGGACGAGGGCTACCAGGCGGCGCGCCTGTGCGGGCTCAACCTGATCGCCCAGGCGCGCGAGGCCGCGGGCGGCGACCTCGACCGCATCCGCCGCGTCGTCAAGCTGGGCGGCTTCGTCAACTGCACGCCCGGCTTCACCGACCACCCCAAGGTCATGAACGGGGCGTCCGACCTGATGGTGGAGGTGTTCGGAGAGGCGGGCCGCCACGCCCGCTTCGCCGTCGGCGCCCCGGCCCTCCCCTTGGGCGTGGCGGTGGAGGTGGACGGGGTGTTCGAGGTGGGGTGATGCCGCCCCGGCGCATTTGCCGTCAAAGGAACGTGGCGATGAATTCGGCTGCCGGCTTGGTGAAATCGTTGTCCGTCCAGTACTTGTTATGGGAT
The DNA here is from genome assembly GCA_022545455.1 of Pseudomonadota bacterium. Classification (GTDB taxonomy): domain Bacteria; phylum Pseudomonadota; class Alphaproteobacteria; order Rhodospirillales; family 2-02-FULL-58-16; genus JACZQZ01. The sequence goes on along the minus strand of JACZQZ010000016.1, from coordinate 5,263 downwards.
AAGGGGTTCCAGCTCGAGAACCACCCGCCCACGCTGATGGGGATGTCCTCGTCCACGACGGCATCGTATGCGGCATTGATGCTCTTCAGCGGGTACCCCAAAACATCGTCCGGATCATAGTAGTTGAGCCACTTGGCCTTGTCCCTTACGGCGCCCGGGTTCGGCAACTGCGCCGCCGGGAATTCAATGGGCACCACGGTCGCGTAAGCAAACGTAAAAAGCGGGATGTTGCAACCGAAGGTGACCATGCCGGCCAGGGTATGCATGCGTTCGAACGGGCTCAGGCCCGGCGGTGGAGTGCCGCCTGGATGCTGCATGTCCCAGATGTGGTTGGACATGATGTGCCCGCCGAGGGAATGCGCAAGCACGATCAGGGGCAGATCGTCGCCGGGCAGTTGGCCGTTGAGATCATTGATCGCCTGAGAAACGCGTTCGTGGATTTTCTCGTAGGTGGTATTGGCCGGACTGGTGACTTTCTGGTAGGCGGCCGCGTCGCCCAGATAGTTGACGACGAACTTTCTGAGCCAGACCCAATCGAGGTCATGATTGTTCTTCGCTTTCTCCAGGTAGTCCTTTTGGGGTTGGGCCAGAATATCCGCCCAATAGATGGACTGCCACGCGATCTCCGCCGGGTCTTTGCCCAGGTCCCCGACCCTGTCGTTCAGCTCATCGATCATTTCGACGGCAAAATCCGCCTCCTGATCCCCCATGCCGTGGATCACGGCAACTGCTAGTCTTTTGGCCATCGGTCATGCTCCTTCGCACACGAACTCAATCATTGATTTTTGGGACCAATCGGCAATGGGATTGGGTGCGCCGGGCGGGTCACTTCTTATCCTTTGGTTCCTCCGCTACCACCGCCTGTTCCAGGGTATTGATGAGGAATTCGTGGTCCTCGATGATGCGCGCGGCTTTCCTGCGCGTGTCCTTTGGTAGCGCTTCGATCTTCTTATCCAAATCGCTGATATCTTCTGCGAGCTCTAGCTTCTTCTTGTCATCCGTCGCAGGCTTGTCTAACTCATCCTGTTTGGTTGTCCTCTGATCCTTGAGCCGCTTCTCTTCCTTCATTTGGTCGATCTCGAGTTTTTCCAACCGCCCAAACGTGCGCTTATGCAACGTCTTGATGTTCAGCCCGCCGACCGCGCCGCCGTCGCTTATCCTGCCACGGGTAAGACTATTGGCCGTCTTCAAAACCGATTGAAGGGCTCCCCCGCTGGCGCCGCCGGTGATGGCGGCGGTCGCCGCCTTGATGCCGGCGAGAGTCATGTCCTTGTATGCGTTCAGCAGTTCGGTCGGATCGCTGTCGAAGGATTTCAGGTTCCAGTTGCCGATGTCGTCCTTGATCAGGGCTATGGCGGTCTTGCCCTCGCCGCTGGCGAAGACGGTGTTGATCTTGGACCAGTTGTAGTCGGCGAACAGCCTTTCGATCACGCGCACCCGGTCGGTGGTCTCCTCGGAGGTGAAGGCATGGATAGGATGCAGCACCATTTCTTCGATGATCGCCGGCGCCGCCGCCCGGTTCCAGACGAGAAGGTTGACGAAATCGGTCGGCTCGGTATCGCGCAGCATGACGCTCAGCGGTAACTCGTGGCGGTCCCGGGGAAGCGGGCGCATTTGTTTGAGAAGTGCGTCCGCCCTTGAGCCGAGCTGGTTGCTGTACTCGGACGCCAAGTTGGCAAAATTGGTCATTGCGTTGCGCACCATGCGGCCGCCCGGCGCCGCCGAGGCGTGGGTCTCGGCCCAATACAGTGCTTTCGCCTTGAGTTGCGCGGAGAGCTTCGAGGTGCCTTCCAGAACGATGCGGTATTGCAGTATTGTATTTTTGATTGTGTCCGTGTCGTTACCCTTAACCTCATGTAGATTTTCGGTCTTCGCCTTCAACTGCAACTCCGTAACCTGCGTAAGCGCGACCTTCACGTCGTCGTGAAGCTGGGCGAGGATCAAACAGCCGACGAAACCGTCCGGGGTGAGGCCGTGAAGCGAGCGCTGCATAGAGGGGCTGGCGCACCAGAACCTGTATGTGTCGTGGTCTTCGAATTTGCCGTCCTTGCAGGGTTTCCCGACTGTCCGTGTATGAACCCTGGAACGCACCGATGTCAGCGTATTACTCCGCTGATGGGGGTCTATCTTCAGGCCCGCGCCGGCCGTTTCGCAGAACTCCGAACGCTGTTCCAGCGCCCCCGTATGGGCGGCGGCGACGAGAATGCCATCGCTAATGTTCGTCAGGGCGATCGCGGCTTCGTCGATCAGGCCGGTGAGTTCTCCCCATTGCACGGCCGGTTCTTTGGAAAGCGGCCCCTTATAGACCTCGACCTCAACGCGCAAGGAGCCGGCGGTGGTGAAGGGATTACTGATCTCGCAGGCGGCGAGGCTGAGAACGGCGGCAGTGGCGAACACCGCGGCGCGGGAAAAGGCGGAGATCATTTTCCGTCCTCCCCTTTCCCGAACGCCGCGGTGACTGCGTCGACGATTTCTTTTATGGTGGGCGGCTGCTTACCCTCCCGCGGCGCAATAAGGTCTTTGTCGACACCCAGCAGCGCGCTTTTCGCCTCGGAAATCCTGATCCGCTCGCGCGCCAGGGTGAGCAACATGCCGGTCGTATCCGGCTGTGCGTTGAGAACCCGGCTCGACAGATCCTTCATGGCGCTGATCAGCGGCTTGCCGCTGATCGTCATCGCCAGCAGAAGGCGCTCGTCCTGATTGAAGGTGCGCCAGCCTTCCGGCCCCAGGATCTGAAAGCCTTTGCGGGAGACGGTGCCCGTCGGACAGGCGTCACCGTCTCCGGTTTTCAGTTGTGAGAAAATGGCGGCGTGGAGAGTGGCGGCGGCGGCCGCAATTTTGGCGGCGGCTTCCGTATTCTTTTCCGCGGCATCTGTCGTGGCCTTTTGAAGGGCCTTAATGGCGTTCAAATCACCCATCGCCGTGTTCAATAACTTATTACGTATATCGTCGCCGAATTTAATTTTCTCCGCCTTCAAGTCGCCAAGGACACTCTTCATGTTCAATGATTTTGCTCTTTTTATAATGAAATCTGCCGCGTCGATATTCTTTTTCATCGCCTTTATATTATCCACGGACGCAATCAAATTTTCGTCTTTGGCTGATTTTTCCAATGTGCTGTCATCCGGTTTATTTTTCAATTTTTCGGTTGCAGTCTTGGCCCTGTCCGCCGCGGCGGACGCAACCTTGGCGGCCTTGATGGCCTTTGCGGCCTCAGAGACGACCTCGGATGCCAGCTTGGCCAAGGACCCGGAGGGTGCCGGGCCCCCGGGCCCACCGTAGTCACCCGACGTCGGCATAGCGTTGACAAGATTTGTGATTTCCTCTTCGATCTTGCTCAGCAGGCTCGCTTTCAATTGTTGATCGCCGTTCCCGCCAGCGTCGCGGATTTCCTTATAGAAGCCCAACAGGCGTTCGATGTGATCGTAGGCCAGGGTGCGCCTGCCCAGCGCCTCTGTTTCCTCGCGGGACACAAAGCGGAACCTGCGGGACTTTTCGTCGAACGCGACGCTGGCGCCGAAGGGCTCAATCTCCGAGGCGCGCAGCGTCCCCGACTCGAAATGGACCGCGCTGAAAAGGGGATTCGCCTTGCCGGTCATACGGAACCGGTAAAGGGAATCGCTCAGCAATTTATATCTGCCCCGCGTCTTTGAGTAAAAGGGCTGGCCAGTTTCATCAAAGACTTTTTTTAAATCTTCGTCCGATGGAGGTTCAATCTCCAAGCAGGCATCGAAGACGCGGAAATAGTAGGTCGTGCGGAAACGCACGTCGTCGTCCTGATTGCGCGGATCGATGCCCGAGCGCACCTGCATGTGCTCCGGCAGCGCGCAGGCGGCGACCATGCCGGCCAGTCCGGCGGCAGCCATCAAGCGAACCCCTCGATACCGGAAAGCCGCCCGGAGCCCGACAAGCGCGGCGACGATGAAACACCATTGGCCGGAGCACCAAGGCACAGCCCGCGCAAATGGCGTGAACATGTTTCCCCCCTATCCGACATTTCCCGTTGCGGGCCTGCCGGTTGCCGCAACTATGTCACGAGCGTGCCTATTCAACAACCAAAAAAGGCATTTCTGCCTTATATTACTATTTTCTAATGGCAAATTGTCCTGCGCCGCACGCCGCCGTGGCGACGGCCAGGACCACCGCCCCATGGGTGCGGCGAAACCCCTCGCCATGCCGGTCATCCCCTTGCCCGGTCCCCCCCCCTTTCCCGCCGGAGGGAACGATGTAAGATTGCATTTGGAGCGCCGCCGCCCAATCTTGGTGACAGACGGCGATCGCAGGTGACAGTACGGCCATGCCCGACGGACGCGAACCCGCCACGGTCAAGGTCCTGGGCTCCCTCGGCGAGGTGCCGGCGGCGCAGTGGGACGCCTGCGCCGGCACCGACGACCCGTTCCTCAGCCACGCCTTCCTGAGCGCCCTGGAAGAAAGCGGATCGGCCTCCGCCCGCTCCGGCTGGCTGCCCCGGCACCTGGTGGTGGAGGACCGGGACGGGACGGTGATTGCGGCGGCGCCGTTCTATCTGAAAAGCCACTCGTACGGCGAGTATGTGTTCGACTGGTCCTGGGCCGACGCCTACGAGCGCGCCGGCGGCCGGTATTACCCGAAACTGCAGTCCGCGGTGCCGTTCACCCCGGTCACCGGCCGGCGCCTGCTGGTGCGCCCGGGGGCCGACGCGGAGACCGAGTCCGAGCTCGCCGACGTGCTCGCCGCCGCCATGGTGACCCTTGGCGAACGTCTGGGGGTCTCGTCGGTGCACGTGAACTTCCCCACCGAGGCCGAGTGGCGGCGCCTCGGCGATCACGGCCTTTTGCTGCGCACCGGCCAGCAGTACCACTGGCGGAACCGGGGCTATGAAAGCTTCGACGATTTCCTGGGCTCGCTGTCGTCGCGCAAGCGCAAGGTCATCCGCCGGGAGCGCCGCGCCGTCGCCGACCAGGGCATCGTCCTCTCCACGTTGACCGGCGACGCCATCACCGAGCGTCACTGGGACGCCTTCTACGGTTTCTACCACGACACCTCGGACCGCAAATGGGGCTCGGCGTACCTGACCCGGGCCTTCTTCTCGCTCATCGGCGAAACCATGGCCGGGAACGTGGTGCTGGTGCTGGCCGAGGCCGACGGCCGCTACGTCGGCGGGGCGCTGAACCTGATGGGCGGCGATACGCTCTACGGGCGCTACTGGGGCTGCGCCGAAGAGTACAGGTTCCTCCACTTCGAGGCCTGCTACTACCGCGCCATCGACTTCGCCATCGCCCGC
>JACZQZ010000179.1 GCA_022545455.1 Pseudomonadota bacterium | reverse complement strand
CATGCCCTGGGCGATGACCGCGCACGTGGTCTACCGGGCCGTGGACGACTCCCGGCCGGCGACCACCTCGGCGCCGGTCATCGAAAAGGCGATCCGCGGGGCGATCCGGTTTGACGGCGTTCTCATGAGCGACGATTTGTCCATGCAGGCCCTGAAGGGCGGCCTCGACCGGCGCGCCGACGCCGCCCTTGCCGCCGGTTGCGACCTTGTGCTCCATTGTAACGGCGACATGGGCGAAATGGAGGCCGTCGCCGCCGCCTGTTCTCCCCTGAGCGAAGCGGCGCGGGCGCGCCTGGGGCGGGCCGAGAGCATGCGGCGCCCGCCGCAACCCCTGGACCGGGAGGACGCCCGGGCGCGGCTCGAGGAATTGCTGGAAGGCACGCCGTGAATCTGGACACCATCCTGTCGGTCGCCTCGGTGTGGACGATTCCCATCCTGCTCGCCATCACCCTGCACGAGGCGGCCCACGGCTGGGTCGCCTTGCGGCTGGGGGACGACACGGCGTACCGTTTGGGCCGGGTCACCTTCAATCCGTTCCGCCACATCGACCCCTTCGGCACCGTGCTTCTGCCGGCGCTGCTGCTGTTCGCCTCCGGCGGGCGAATGATGTTCGGGTTCGCCAAGCCGGTGCCGGTGAACTTCGCCCGGCTGCACCGTCCCCGGCGCGACATGGTGCTGGTGGCGGCGGCGGGGCCGGCGACGAATTTGGCGCTGGCGGTGGTTTCGGCGGCGCTGTTCCACGGCGTGCCCTATCTTTCCGGCGACGTCGCCCAGTGGGTTGCCGAGAACCTGGCCAACTCCCTATGGATCAACCTTTTGCTGTGTGTGCTGAACCTGCTGCCCATACCGCCGCTGGACGGCGGCCGGATCGCCGTCGGGCTGTTGCCGCCGCCCCTGGCGATGCGGCTGGCGCGGCTGGAACGCTTCGGGATTTTCGTTATTCTCGGGGCCGTGTTCATCCTGCCGTGGATCGGCCGCGAACTGGGGGTGGACCTGAACGTCTTCTGGTGGCTGGTCGGCGCACCGGCGGCCTACCTGAGCGACCTTATCGCCACCCTGGTCGGCCTTTGATGGGGGATCGATGACAGACCTGGACGAGTTCGAGGCGGAGCCCCCCCGGCAAACGGAAACGTCGGCGTTCGTCGTCGACATCGAGGGCTACGAGGGGCCCATCGACGTACTGCTCGCCCTGGCGCGGGACCAGAAGGTGGATCTGGCCCAGATCTCCATCCTTCAGTTGGCCGACCAGTACCTGGACTTCGTTGCCCAGGCGCGCAGCATCAACCTGGAGCTCGCCGCCGACTACCTGGTGATGGCGGCGTGGCTGGCGTACCTGAAGTCGCGGCTTCTGCTCCCCGACCTGGGCGGCGAGGACGAGCCCAGCGGCGAGGAGATGGCGGCGGCTCTGGCCTTCCAGTTGCGGCGCCTGGAGGCGGTGCGGGACACGGGCACGCGTCTCATGGCGCGGGCGCGCCTGGGCCGGGAGTTCTTTCCGCGCGGCGCGCCGGAGGCGTTCGTCAGCGTCTCCACCAGTGTTTTCGAGGTCACCCTGTACGACCTGCTCAAGGCCTACGGCAACCTGAAACGCCTTGGCGACGCGCGGACGCTGCGCATCGAACCCTGGGAGCTCTACTCCGTCGAGGACGCGCTCAAGCACCTGCACCGGCTGCTTGGCGGGACGTCGGACTGGGAAAGCCTGTGGCGCTTCCTGCCCCCGGGGCTGCCCCGCGGACAGCCGGGCGGGCTGGCGGCGCGCTCGGCCGTCGCCTCGACCTTCGCCGCCACCCTGGAACTGGCCCGCACCGGCAGGCTCACGCTGCGCCAGAGCGGCCCCTTCGGGCCCATATACCTGCGCGCCGCCAAGGGCGCGCCGGTGGGCGCCGTGGGGCCGCGGACCCGGACGCCGCGGGAGCATGACACCTCATGAGCGACGGCGCCATGAGCGACGGCGACGCCCAGAACCTGCGGCTGTTGGAGGCGGTCCTGTTCGCCTCCGCCGAGGCCCTGCCCGAACGCGTCCTCGCCCAGCGCCTGCCCGAAGGGACGGACCTGGCGGCGCTTTTGGAGGACCTTAAACGCCGCTATGCCAACCGGGGCGTCAATCTGGTGCGGGCGGGAAAGGCGTGGGCCTTTCGCACGGCGCCGGACCTCGCATCCCGGCTGGTCTTGGAGACCAGGGTTCCCCGCAAGCTGTCGCGCGCGGCGGTCGAGACCCTGGCCATCATCGCCTACCACCAGCCGGTGACCCGGGCCGAGATCGAGGAAATCCGCGGCGTGAGCGTGCACCGCGGCACCCTGGACGTGCTCCTGGAGGCGGGCTGGATGCGCCTCGCGGGAAGGCGGCGGACGCCGGGGCGCCCCATGACCTGGGCGACCACGGACGCCTTTCTCGACCACTTCGGCCTGGAAAAGCTGAGCGACCTGCCCGGACTCGAGGAATTGAAGGCGGCCGGCCTGCTGGATTCGGGTCCGGCCATCCAGGCGTCCCGCGTGTTGAGGGCCGTGCACGGCCCCGGTCACGGGGAAGGCGAAACCGCCGAACAGGAGCAGGCCGGGCCCGCGGATGCCGAGGACGGGCCGCCCGAACCCCTGGAGCCGGACGGCGGGGGCTGAGCGTTCCGCCACTCCCGTTCCCTGTCCACCGGCCCTAGTGGCCTGTATCAGCTAAATTGCGCCCATACGACGGCGTTGCGAGGTTTCCGGCTAGGAGCGCGTCGCGCCATGGTGTGCATGCACCACAAGCGGCGCGCGACGACGCCGGGGGCCGCGAACTTAGCCGGGGGGACACCCCCCTCGTCCCCCCGGAAGCCTCACAACGCCGCCCTTCGGGTCGCTTTTCCCG
>JACZQZ010000103.1 GCA_022545455.1 Pseudomonadota bacterium | reverse complement strand
AAAAAAGGCGCCTGCAAGGATAAAAATGAAAATAATAGAAAAGTAGTTTTTTAATAGATCGTTTTGCCCCAACCCCTCCCCCCCCCCCCACACCACCCCCACATCCTAGTGCGACCAATCACTCAAAATTTTTCGCTCCCTCTTCGGGTGAGCCCACACTTCTGCGCGGGACGACCCCTGAACAAGACGAAATGACGATGCTCCGTGAGGGGTTCTTTGCGATCGGGTGGTCATCTTTCAACGCTGGTCAAATTTCTGACGAAATGGCGATCGCTCAGGCGAAAAAAGTCGGCGCTGACCGTGTCGTCGTCTACAGGATTTACAGAAATACTCAATCCGGAAATATTCCGGTCACGCTACCGAACACGCAGACCGCATATCACAGCGGAAGTGTGTTCGGCGCCGGGGGCTCGGCTATGTACAGTGGGACGTCAACAACGTATGGCACGCAGACTACCTATATCCCTTATTCCATTGACAAATACGATCACACTGCAACGTATTGGCGCAAGATACGGCAGGGGGGCCTTGGTGTTGGTATGGGTGAATTATCCACCGCTGACAGACAACGTATCGGGAGCAACAAGGGCACCCGCATAATGGCCATAAGAAAAGGCAGCGCGGCATTCAACGCCGACATTCTTGAGGGAGACATTATTCGAAGGATTGATGACACAATCATCATCGACAGGTCTCATGCTGGAAAGATTCTCCGGTCTAAGTCAGGTTCGGAGATAACCCTTGTTCTCGATCGTGCCGGCACCGAGATTGTCAAGAAGGTTTACGCACCAAGGTTTGAGTAGCGGACGTCACGCGTACCCGCGCCGCTCAGGCCTTCTTTCACCCCGCCAATTCAGCCTCACCCCGCCAGCACCAGGATCAGGATGGCGGCGACGATGAGGCCGATGCCCAGGAACTCGCGGGCGCTGGTCCTCTCCTTGAAGAACAGGGCCGAGGCGATGACGGTGAAGACCAGCTCGATCTGCCCGAGCGCCCTGACGTAGGCCGCGTTCTGGATGGTGAACGCCGTGAACCACCCGATCGAGGCCAGGGCGCCGGCGACGCCGACCGCCAGCGCCGCCGGCCAGTTCTTGAGGACCGCGGTGATCTGCCCCGGCTCCCTGATCCTCAAATAGACCCCCATGATCACCGTCTGCATGACCACCGAGACGGCGAGGGTGAAGGCCGCCTGCATGACGAACCCCTGGCCGCCGAGCGAAAGCGCGCCGCCGCGGTAGAAGACCACGGACGCGCCCAGAAAGGCGCCGCAGGCAAGGCCGATCAGCGTCGGCTTCCCGGTGAGGCCGGCGACCAGGCCCGCGGCCGTGATCCGGGTCCGCGCCACGGAGAGCGCAACGACGCCGACGAGACTGAGGGCGATGGCGAGGACGGCGGCGAGGCTGAGCGGGTCGCCGAGGATGACCAGGCCGAGGACCGCCACCTGGGCCACCTCGGTCTTCGAATAGATCGTGCCGACGGTGAAATTGCGGAACGAGAACAGATACACCAGGAGAAAGGTGAAGACGATCTGCGAGACGCCGCCGAGCAGGCAGTAGAGCAGGAACCCGGCGTTGGCATCGGGCACCGCGAATCCGCCCAGTTGGGCCAGCCCCCAGACATAGAGGACGGCGAAGGGCCAGGCGTAGAAGAACCGCACGGAGGTGACCCCGGCGTCCGTGAGCTTCGACTTCAGGTGTTTCTGCAGCGCCGAGCGCAGATTCTGCATGAAGGCGGCGGCGATGGTGATGGGGACCCAGAGCTCGAACATGGCCGCGGATTATAGGGACGGCGGGTCCCGTCCGGGGCACCCATATTTAATCATATGTTAGTTTTTCCGCCCTAATTTCGGTACCGTGCCTGGTCCTTTCCGGCCGGCCGGGAACCAGGCGCCGCCGCCGCATTCGTCGGGATCTCGGGAAAGGGAAGACCATCGTGAAAACTGGGATGATGCGCTGCGCCGCCGTGGTTGCGGCGACCATCGGTTTGGGCGCCTGCGGCGGCGTCCTGCAGAGCGGCCTGTTCACCGAATCCTTCTGGGCGGCCAGTCCGCTGAAAGAGAACGACGAAGCCGAGCTGGGCCTGGCCGAGATGGCCAAGGGCAACTACGTGGCCGCCGAGGGCCATTACCAGAGGGCGCTGAAGGTCAATTCCAAGGACGTGCACGCCCTGCTCGGCCAGGGCATTCTCTACCAGAACACAGGCCAGACCACCAAGGCCCGGGAGATGTACGAGGCCGTGCTCGCCATCCGGCCCAAGGACTCCCAGCGCATGGTGATCTGGAACGACGTTTCCACGCGGCCTGTCGCGGAGATCGCCAGCGTCAATCTGGCCCTTCTCGACAGCGGCGGCGTGCTCGCCAGCATGGGCCGCGGACCCACCGGACCGCAGGCCCGGGATGAGCGGCCCGTGGCCCCCGCGCCTCCCCCGGCCTCTCGGCCCGTGGTGTCGGGCGCGCCCAACGGTACGGCCATGCTCGGCAGGCGGCTGGCGACACCCGTAACCACGACCGCGCCGGCCGTGCCCATGCTCGCCACTGGCGACGCCAATATCGTGTCCCGGTTCAAGACCATGCGTGCCCTGCGCGATCAAAGCCTCATCACCCAGGACGAATTCGCCACCCGGCGCCGGGCCAACATCGGCTCCCTGCTGCCGCTGACGTCGCCGCCGCCGGCGGCCGGACTGGACCGCCCGGTGCCGACCACGGGCCAGATCTCGGGACGGCTCAGGGCCATCGGCCGGGCCCTGGAGATGCGGGCCATGTCGGTCAGCCAGCACACCGCCGAACGGTCCATGATCCTCGACGCCCTGATGCCGGGGGCGCCGGTGGTCGTGGCCAATCCCGGCAAGCCGCCGGAGGGGTTGATGGAGGCCGCCGACGCCGTGCGCCGGCTGGAGCAGCTCCAGGACGGGGGATTCATCAGTTCCGATGAGTACGCCCGGGAACGCAAGGCCATCGAGCGCGCCATGCAGCCCAAGCCCATGGCGTCCAAGGAGGCGATCACGGTGGCCTCCACGGTGAAGGCCGCCACCCAGGTCTCACCGGCCAAGGCCGAAGGGAAGGCCAAGGCCGAAGGGAAGGCCAAGGCCAAGGGGCTCCTGCCGGCCGTCCATCTGGCGTCCTATCGGTCGCGGAAGGGGGCGGACCGCGGCTGGGGCCAATTGCGCCGCGCCCACCGGGAAATCCTCGACAATCTCGAGTCCGAGATCACCAAGGTCAACCTGGGCCCCCGCAAGGGCATATTCTACCGGCTGAAGGCGGGGCCCGTGGCCGACAAGGCGGCCGCCGCCGAGGTGTGCCGCAAGCTCAAAAGCCGCCGCCAGTACTGCGTGCCCAGCTTCATGAACGGCACCTGAGCCGGCCGCCTGCCCGATCCTTCCCTCCGGCGGGGCTTTGCGGCCCGCCTGATACGGCAGTCCGGAAATCTTGTTTCTTTGTCGCGGACCTTGTGTTCCGACACGCCCGACATGAGATCCTCACCCTGATACCAAGGAGCGCTGATCATGACCCATAGAGACGGCTTACCAAGGTTTTCGGCCCTAAGCGTGCGCTGTGGCGATGCGGGGCATCGCAAAGCGTGCGCGACGCCGTCCGAAAGCCTTGGTAAGCCGCCGTTCCGGTCGCGTATGCGGCCCGTCGGAGGGCGTCGAAAAGTTTTGACGATGCACCGCATCGCCTGCAACTTTCCTCCTACCCGACGAGCCGCCTACGCGATCTCTATGAGTCATGATCAGCGCCCCTTGGTATAACCATAAGCCCCGCCCGTACTCTTGCCAAGGCGCCGGCGCGCTCCAGGCCCCCCTCTCCGCCACCGCCCAAGGGGGACCTGTCCGAAAGCAGGTCCTTGGACAATCCTGTTGACAATCGTGATTAACCGCTGTCTTTATTCGAGGTTGTAGATCGAAGCATTCAAAATGCTCCGATCCGAAAGGACAGCGGGCAGCGAAGTTGAACGGGTTCGGACACATTGCCGTTTACTTAGGGACGCGCCGGGAGAGCGCGCCCGGGCGCCGGCGCGCCTTTTCGCTGCCGACCCTCTTGCTGTGCCTCCGCGGGGACCTTCGACTTAGGTGCCCCTGAACGCCTGCCGACGCACCGTGACCGGCGTCACCGGCTTTCAGGGGAAGCAAAAACGCGATCGTGCGACACCCGATCGTGCGACACCTGAATGAAGGAAGGGTTTGTCCCATGAGCGACAGCAAGGATGCCAACCGGGTCATCATCTTCGATACCACCCTGCGCGACGGCGAGCAGTCGCCGGGCGCCTCCATGAACCTGGACGAGAAGCTGCGCATCGCCCAGGTCCTTGAGGAAATGGGCGTCGACGTCATCGAGGCGGGGTTCCCCATCGCCTCGGACGGCGACTTCGAGGCGGTGCACGAGATCGCCAAGACCGTCAGCGCCGCGGTCGTCTGCGGCCTTGCCCGGTCGACCAGGATGGACATCGAGCGCTGCGCCGAGGCCGTCAAGCCGGCCCGGCGGGCGCGCATCCACACATTCATCGCCACCAGCCCGGTGCACATGAAGTACAAGCTCCAGATGGAGCCCGAGGCGGTGCACGAGCAGGTGATCGAAAGCGTATCCTATGCCCGCAGGTTCACCGACGACGTGGAGTGGTCGTGCGAGGACGGCTCGCGCTCGGACCACGATTTCCTCTGCCGCTGCGTGGAAAGCGCCATCGACGCCGGCGCCACCACCATCAACGTTCCCGACACCGTGGGCTACGCCATGCCCGACGAGTTCACGGCCTTGATCAAAATGCTGTTCGAGCGCGTGCCCAATATCGACAAGGCGGTCCTCTCCGTGCACTGCCACAACGACCTGGGGCTGGCCGTGGCCAACTCGCTGGCCGCGGTGCACGCCGGCGCGCGCCAGGTCGAGTGCACCATCAACGGCCTCGGCGAAAGGGCCGGCAACGCGGCCATGGAGGAGATCGTCATGGCACTGCGCACGCGCTATGACCACATGCCCTATACGACCGCGATCAGGACCGAGAACATCATGAGGGCGTCACGGCTGGTTTCCACCGTCACCGGGTTCACCGTGCAACCCAACAAGGCCATCGTCGGCGCCAACGCGTTCGCCCACGAAGCCGGCATCCATCAGGACGGCATGTTGAAGCACGCCGGCACCTACGAGATCATGACCCCGGAGTCGGTGGGGCTGACGGCGTCCAAGCTGGTTCTGGGCAAGCACTCGGGCAGCCATGCGTTCAGGGAGAAGCTGAAGGAGCTGGGCTACGACCTCGGCGACAACGCCGCCCGCGATGTGTTCAAGCGCTTCAAGGACCTGGCAGACAAGAAAAAGGAGATCTTCGACGAAGACATCGTCGCCCTGGTCGACGACGAGGTGGTGCGCGCCAACGACCGGGTGCGGCTGATTTCGCTGGAGATCCTCTGCGGCACCAGGCACCGGCCGCCGAAGGCCGAGCTGGAACTGGAGATCGACGGCGAGATCAAACACTGCCGGGCCACCGGCGACGGACCGGTGGACGCCGCCTTCAATGGAATCAAGGCGTTGTTCCCCCACGAAGCGCGCCTCCAGCTCTTTCAGGTGCACGCGGTGACCCAGGGCACGGACGCCCAGGCCGAGGTCACCGTGCGCCTGGAGGAGAAAGGCAAGACGGTCCTCGGCCAGGGCGCGGACACCGACACCATGGTCGCGTCCGTCAAGGCGTATGTGAACGCTCTCAACAAGCTGCTGGTGAAGAGAAAGAAATCGGCGCCGGCGGCGCTTTCTGCCTAGTATTCACTAGCCCGCGGGCGGACACCTTTTTATAAAGGGGGCGGCAGCGCCGGAGAATGCTCTCCGGCGCCCGCCTGAGTCGTACTCCGAACGAATTGTGAGGCCCCATGTTTTCCAGACTGTTCGGTTTTCTGTCGGCCGACATGGCCATCGACCTGGGGACGGCCAACACCCTCGTCTACGTCAAGGGCCGGGGGATCGTTCTCAACGAGCCTTCCGTGGTCGCCACGGTCGAGGTCAAGGGCAAGAGACAGGTTCTCGCCGTCGGCGACGAAGCCAAGCAAATGCTCGGCCGCACGCCGGGCAACATCCAGGCCATTCGTCCCTTGCGCGAAGGCGTCATCGCCGATTTCGAGGTCGCCGAAGAGATGATCAAGCACTTCATCCGCAAGGTCCACAACCGGCGCAGCTTCGCCAGCCCGATGATCGTCGTCTGCGTACCGTCGGGCTCCACCGCGGTGGAGCGCCGGGCCATCCAGGAATCTGCCGAAAGCGCCGGCGCCCGCCGGGTGTACCTGATCGAGGAACCCATGGCGGCGGCCATCGGCGCCGGACTGCCGGTGACCGAACCGACCGGCTCCATGGTGGTGGACATCGGCGGCGGGACCACGGAGGTGGCGGTCCTCGCCCTTGGCGGCATCGTCTATTCACGCTCGGTACGGGTCGGCGGCGACAAGATGGACGAGGCCATCATCGCCTATATCCGGCGCAACCATAACCTGCTGGTCGGCGAAAGCAGCGCCGAGCGCGTCAAGGAGGAAATCGGCTCCGCCTGCCCGCCCGAGGACGGCGACGGGCCGACCATGGAAATCAAGGGCCGGGACCTGATGCAGGGCGTGCCCCGGGAACTGACCATCAGCCAACGCCAGGTCGCGGAAAGCCTGGCCGAGCCGGTCGGCGCCATCATCGAGACGGTCAAGGTGGCGCTCGAACACACGGCGCCGGAGCTGGCGGCCGATATCGTGGACAAGGGCATCGTGCTGACCGGCGGCGGCGCCCTTCTCGGCAACATGGACTACGTGCTCAGGCACGCCACGGGCCTGCCGGTATCCCTTGCCGACGACCCGCTGTCGTGTGTGGTGCTGGGAACCGGGCGCGCCCTCGAGGAGATGAAAAGGCTGAAAAACGTTTTGACGACCATGTATTAGCGCCCCGGCGCATTAAATTAAAATTAACTCTCTGACGGTACTGTCCCCTGGGCAGGCATACGTGGATTTCCGAGTATTGGGAGTTCAAGCTATTGGGGGGAGGGGCTTGAAAGGACCGTTGCGGCCCGTACATCGCATTGCAGTGCCCATCAAAGGCCTGATCCAGCGCTTCGCCTACGTGGGCCTGGTCGTGGCGGCGTTCGGCCTGATGTTGCTGGGCAAGGCGGACGTGCTCCTGGTGGAACGCATCCGCACCCAGGTGACCGACGCGCTGGCCCCCATCCTCGACGTTCTGTCCCGCCCCGTCGCCACCGTGTCCGACGTGGTGGACCAGGTCCGCGAGTTGGCTTCCCTACATGAGGAGAATGCCGGGCTGCGCGAGGACAAGGTGCGGCTCCTGCAATGGCAGACGGCGGCGCGCCGGCTGGAGGCCGAGAACAAGGCGCTTCGCGCCCTGCTCAATTTCGTGCCCGGGCCCGAGGCCAGCTACGTGACCGCCCGCGTCATCGGCGACACGGGCGGCGCCTTCGCGCAGGCTTTGGTGCTCAATGCCGGAATGCGCGCCGGCGTGCGCAAGGGACAGGCGGTGGTCACCGGTGACGGCCTGGTCGGGCGCGTCGCCGGCGTCGGGACCCGCTCGACGCGGGTCATCCTGATCACGGACATGAACTCCCACATTCCGGTGCTGGTGGAACGGACCCGCACGCGCGCCATCCTGGCCGGGGACAACTCGGAAGTGTTGCGCCTGATCCGCCTGCCCCCGGGAGCGGAAGTCTCCCCGGGCGACCGCGTCGTGACCTCGGGCCATGGCGGCGCCTTCCCGCCCGGTCTGCCGGTGGGGGTCGTGGCCTCGGTCAGCGACGCCGGCATCGGGGTCCAGCCTTTCGTCAAGCGCAGCCGGCTCGAATATGTCCGCGTCGTCGATTTCGGTCTCAGGGGTATCCTGCAACCGCTCTTTCCGGTTATCCCGGCCAACGGAAACTAGTATCCTCTATCACAATAGGATGGTACGTGTGATCGTCTTTTCGCGTCTTTTGGGCAGGAAGCGTCGCGCCGGCGATGCGGGACATCGTCAAGCGGCGCTGACGCCCCCAAAAGGCGCGAAAAGCGACCCTTCGGGCGGCCATGGGCGGCCATCGGACGTCGTCGCGCGGCTCTCGTGATGCGCCGGCATCACGTCGAACCCGCTCCTAGCCGAATGGCCGCCCATGACCGTCACACGTGTCATCCTATTATGATGGAGGGTACTCAATGATCGGCAGACTCAATCACGTGGCCATCGCCGTGCCCGACCTGGAGGCGGCGGGCGCCGTCTATCGCGACACCCTGGGCGCCCGGGTGTCCGAGCCCGAGGATCTGCCGGACCACGGGGTCACCGTGGTCTTCGTGACCCTCGCCAACACGTCGATCGAGCTCGTCGCGCCCCTGGGCCCGGAGTCGCCCCTCGCCGGGTTCCTGGAGCGCCACCCGGCGGGCGGAATGCATCATGTCTGCTACGAAGTCGACGACATCACCGCCGCCAGGGACCGCCTGAAAGAGCGCGGCGCCCGCGTCCTCGGCGGCGGCCAACCCGCGACCGGCGCCCACGGCAAGCCGGTGCTCTTCCTCCACCCCAAGGACTTCTGCGGCACCCTGATCGAACTCGAGGAGGCGTAGGCGCCCATGGGATGGGCCACCGGCACGGCGGTCTACCTGGTCATCTGGTGGCTGGTGATCTTCATGGTGCTGCCGTGGGGCGCGAGGAGCGTCATCGACGAAGACGACGTGAAAAAAGGCCACGCCCCGGGCGCCCCCAAGAAACCCCGCATGGTGCTGAAAATCGCCATAACCACGGTGATCTCGGGCGTCCTCTGGGGGATCGTCTACACGGTCATCGACTCGGGCGTCATTTCCTTCCGCGAGTAATACCAAGGGGCGACCGACGATGTCCTGGTACTGCGACGTTGCCCCCGGCCATCCCCTGCACGGGCCCTATCACGACAACGAGTACGGGTTTCCGCTGGAGGACGAATCGGCCCTGCTCGAGCGCCTGTCGCTGGAGATCTTCCAGGCCGGCCTGTCGTGGCTGATCGTGCTCAAGAAGCGGCCGACCACGGTCGCCGCCTTCGATGGTTTCGACGTGGACACGGTGGCGGGCTACGGCGCCGGCGACGTGGCGCGGCTGCTCGGCGATCCGGGCATCATCCGCAACCGGCGCAAGGTCGGGGCGATCATCGAGAACGCCCGCCGCCTGCGGGACCTGCGCCAAAGCCACGGCGGGTTCGCCGCCTGGATCGCCGCCCACCACCCCCGGGGCAAGGACGAGTGGGTCACGCTGTTCCGCGAGACCTTCCGCTTCACCGGCGGCGAAGTGGTGGGCGAGTTCCTGATGAGCATCGGGTATCTGCCCGGCAGCCACCGCGACGACTGCCCGGTCTTCGGCCGCATCGCCCGGCTCGATCCCCCCTGGGCGCGGGTGAGTGCCGATCGTCCAGCGGAGAAATAACAGATATGTTTCAATTCGTTAAAAATGTTTCCTGAACAAAAAAATGAACGGCAAGACCGTTTCCGATCTTGCCGCAGGGCCGGCTTTCCCGCCGGCGATTACTCAGCCATTTTTATGGTCTTATCTCGGCTTCCTCCCGAAACCCGGGCCGTTCCCCCTGGGGGTCTTACTGTTTATTTTTACAACGACGATATTAGGGGATCGCTTTCGCCGCGTCAGCAACTATTTCGCCCCAAAAAGGCTGATTCGGGGCGGTTTTTCGCCGATTCGGCGTTCGTAGGGTCGTCACCTGCCCGGGGACGGCGGGGGCGGGGCATTTCGCCCGGTCATGCCGGAAGCGGGATATATGCTGGGTTTTCCGTCGCCCGGTGAACGTTCCGACTCAAAAACGATCCCGGCGGCGGCGTCCAGAAGCGCGGGGCCGCGCCGTTTTCTTCGCCCCGGCGCGGCCCCGCCCGTCCCGCTTAAAGGATTCCGAGGAAGCGGCCGAAGCGCTCGGCGAGCAGCTTCGGCCCGGCGGCGCGCAGGACCTTGGCGAAGGCCGACGTGGTCTCGGGGCCGATCCGCCCCTCGCCGTCGTCCAGCGGCCTCCAGGCGTCGCCGCCGAAGTGGATCTGGCCC
>JACZQZ010000102.1 GCA_022545455.1 Pseudomonadota bacterium | reverse complement strand
TCGTCCCCGGCGGCCATCTCCCCGGCCAGGCGGGACCACGCCAGCATGACGCCGAAATCGGAGCCCATGGAGCTGCCGGTGGGCGTCACCGCGATCTCGGCGGTCCTGGCCGCGCCCATCTCGCGCCCGAGCCGCCACCACAGCGTCCGGCAGGCGTTGAACGCGCCCTCCAGCCGCGCCGCCAGGCGGGGCAGCTTGCGCTCCGCGTCCAGGGCCACCTCTGTCCCTGTGGTCGGGAACCAGAAACGGTACGCGCCCGGGTCCGGCAGGTCCCGGGAACGACGGAGCAAAAGGGTCATGGCCGCTCCGCCGCCGGCGCGCATTGCTCACGCCTCGGTGTCATCAAGGGAGATTCACGATGTGCCTGTTTTCAGGCCGTTTTCCGTGGCCGTCGTCTTCAGGTCGGCCGCCACCATCTCGCGGACCAGGTCCGCAAAGCGCGTTTTGTGGCGCCAGCCGAGTTTCTCGCGCGCCTTGGTCGAATCGCCCCGTAACCGGTAGACCTCGGTGGGCCGGAAGTATTGGGGATCGATCTCGACCAGCACCGTGCCGGTGGCGGCGTCCATGCCTTTTTCCTCGAGCCCGCTGCCTTTCCACTCGATGCGCCGGCCGACCTCGGCGAAGGCCAGTTCCACGAACTCGCGCACGGTGTGGCTTTCGCCCGTCGCCATGACGTAGTCGCCGGGCTCCGTTTGCTGGAGCGTCAGCCACATGCCGACCACGTAATCGCGGGCGTGGCCCCAGTCGCGCTCCACGTCCAGGTTGCCCAGATACAGCTTGTCCTGAAGACCCAGTTCGATGGCGGCGACGGCGCGGGTGATCTTGCGGGTGACGAAGGTTTCGCCCCGGGTCGGCCCCTCGTGGTTGAAGAGGATGCCGTTGCAGGCAAAGAAATCATAGGCTTCCCGGTAATTCACGGTAATCCAGTAGGCGAAAAGCTTGGCCACCGCATAGGGACTGTTGGGGCGGAAGGGGGTGTTCTCGTTCTGCGGCGTCTCGGTGGTGTTGCCGAAAATCTCGGACGTGGACGCCTGATAGAATCGGACCTTCGCCCCCAGGCCGAGCATGCGGATCGCCTCGAGCAGGCGCAGCGCCCCCAGCGCGTCCACGTTGCCCGTGTATTCGGGCGAGTCGAAGCTCACCTGCACGTGGCTTTGCGCCGCCAGATTATAGATTTCCGTCGGACAGATGGTCTGCACCAGGCGCAGCAGGTTCGCCGCGTCCGTCATGTCGCCGTAGTGAAGAAACAGGCGCACGCCCGTCTTGTGGGGATCCTCGTAGAGATGATCGACGCGCCCGGTGTTGAACGAGGACGAACGCCGCCTGATCCCATGGACGGTGTAGCCTTTCTTGATCAGGAACTCGGCCAGATAGGCGCCGTCCTGACCGGTAATTCCGGTGATCAACGCGATTTTGTCACTCATCGTTCACAAATTTCCGAACCAGTTTCACAGGTGATGTTAGTGTCGGCCCCGGTTTGGGGCGGCGTATCGAGGGCGCTCCGGACCACCACGGGCCACGGCCGATCATCGTAAACGGGAGGCGCCGAAACGGGGCAGGCCGGCATGGAAGGACTGAAAGCCAAGGTCAGGTTCGTGCAAAGGGGGTTCGAGACGATCCATCAATACGGTGTCTTGAGGGCCGTTCCCATGGCCCTGTTCGAGATCTTTTATGAAACGAAATTCGCATCGAAGACCACCGAAATGATTCCCTTCGATGACATGGATATCGAGGAATATTTCAAGCAGCACGGGAATATTTATATACCGTGTCCCTATTATTTCGCCCACAGGGCCTTCAAACAGTTGGATGTGGATTACCCGGCCAGCGTTTTCGTCGACTTCGGGTCCGGCCTGGGACGGATGATGTTTTTCGCCTCCCAGTTCCCGTTCCGCAGGATCATCGGCGTGGAACTATCCGAAACCCTCTGCGCCAGGGCGTCGGACACCTTGGCGAAGTATTACCGCAGGCTGGGCAAGCGGTCTCCTGAATGGCAGATCGTTCAGTCCGATGCGGCCCGGTTCCCCATTCCCCGTGACGCCAACGTCTTTTATTTCACCGATCCGTTCGACGAGGAGATCCTCGGGCCGGTGGTGACGAACATTGTCGACTCGACGGCGGAATTCAAAAGGCCGGTATCGGTCGTCTATGTGAATCCCGGTCACCCGGACGTCTTCCTCAGGCACGGGTTCGACGTGCTGAGATCGGAAGTCAACCGGCACGGCAAGGGATACATGATATTTTGCCGCTAAAGGTGGCCGGACCGCGCATGCCGGCGTGCCGTGTCCGGGGTCTCCAGGGCTCCCTTTGGCCTAAGGAACGACGCGGAACTCAGGCAACGGGACGATGAATTTGCCTCCCTTCTCCCGCCACGGTTTTTCCCTGTCGTAGAACTCGTCGAAGAACGCCCACGGGAGGACCAGGAAATAATCCGGACCGGCTTCGCGCGCTTCGGCCTCGGAGACGATGGGGATCCACGTGCCGACCGTGTACTTGCCCCATTTCTCCGGGCTGCGCTCCGAGGCCGCCGTGATCACGGTTGAATCCAGGCCGTAGTACTGCAGGATCGTGTTGCCCTTGGTCGACGCCCCGTACACGTAAACGGATTTGCCCTTGGCGACCTCGTCCCGGATGAACCCGACGCAGCGGCGCTTGTTCTCTTCCAGCCGGGCGATGAACGCCCGGATGTCGTCGATGGAAACGTGCTCGTCGTAGTCGACGCCGGTGCCCTTGTGGTGGCGGGCGAAAATCCGGTAACTGCCGCCGTTCACGTCGTTCTCTTCGATCTTGAACATCTCGAGCCCGTTCGATTCAAAAAGATATTTGAGGGAATCGAGGGAGTAGTACTCCAGGTGTTCGTGGCAGATGTTGCCCAGGTCGTTCTTTTCCAGCATGGACGCCAGGCACATGAGCTGGGCGACGAAAATGCCGTCGTCGGCCAGGACCTCGCGGGCGTCGGCGATGAACCGGCCGGGGTCCTCCAGGTCATAGAACATGCCGAGGGCCGTGATCACCCTGGCCTTCCCCAGTCCGGCCCGCCCGGCGACGGACCGGTAGGCTTCCGCCGTCCAGAAGTCGTGGATGACATGATCGGCGCTCTTTTCCAGGTACGCGATCAGGTTGTCCGCCGGCTCGCAGCCGACCGTGACGATCCCCCGGGCCGCGTAGCTGGCCAGCAGCGTGCCGTCGTTGGCCCCGATATCCAGCACCACGTCTCCCGGGCCGAGACCGACCATCTCCTCGATGGTTGCGGAGACGTCGCGCAAGGCCGTCCGCATGGTCTCGGTAACCCCCGAGCGGTACCAGTAATGGCGCGCGTACATCAGCTCCATGGGCGCCGTGTGCCTGAGCTGAAGCAGGGAACAGCGGTTGCACATGATCAGGTCCAGCGGCGCCTTCACGCCTTCGCGGCTGTGCGCCTCGTCGACGAAATTGGAGACGTAGAAATCCCCGAAGGAGTGGATGTCGTCCAGGTCTTCCGACCCGCACAGCCGGCACCGGGTGTGCTCGATCACCTCCATCGCCGCGGCCGGCGCCTCGCCGGACCCGGGATGGGCCTTTTCGGAGGGGTTATCGTGACTCACGTCGGGATTCCAGGGCCATGTCCTCGTCGACCATGGTCTTCACCAGGTCCTTGAAGCGCACCTCCGCCTCGAAGCCGAATTTCAGGTGCGCCTTGGTGGTGTCGCCGACCAGGACGCTGGTGTTCGCCGGGCGAAAGAGGGCCTTGTCGGAATCGACATAATCGGCCGCGTTCAGGCCTGCGTTGCGGAACGCCTCGTCGACGAACTCTTCCACCGAATGGGCCTCTCCCGTGGCGATGACGTAATCGTCGGCCTCGGGCTGTTGCAGCATCGTCCACGCCGCCTCCATGTACTCCTTGGCGTACCCCCAATCGATCTTGGCGCTCAGGTCCCCCAACACCAGCCGCTCCTGTTTGCCCAAAGCGATCCTGGCCACCGAATTGGTTATCTTGCGGGTGACGTATTCCGTGGATCGCCTCGGCGATTCATGATTGTACAGGATTCCGGCCGAGGCATGCATGCCGTACGTCTCGCGAAAATATCTGGTAAAGTAATAGGCCGTGACTTTGCCGATGGCATAGACGCTTTGTGGGTTGAACGGCGTGGTTTCGTTCTGCACGGGTTCGTCGCAGCGGCCGAACATGTTGGACGAGCACGGCTGGAAAAACCGGATCCCGGGATCGATCTGGCGGATGATCTCGAGCAGCCTGCCGACGGCGGCGCCGGTGATGTCCGAGGAATACCCCACCATGTCGAAGCTCCAGTGGACGTGGTCCTGGTCCGCTTCGTTGTAGACCTCGTCGGGGCGGACGGTCTGGATGATCCTGAACAGGGATGTGGGATCGGCCAGGTCGCCCCGTTCGACGAAAAAGCGCTTGTCGAGCGTGTCCGCATCGTCGAGCAAATGCTGAATGTTCCTGGTGTTGCCCGTTGACGAGCGCCGCACCATGCCGTGCACGGTGTAGCCTTTGTGCAAAAGGATGTCGGCCAGGTAACTGCCGTCCTGGCCGGTAACGCCCAGTATCAAAGCTTTTTTCATGGTATGAGGAGTCCGTGCCACCAAACCGTTATTCCCGGATGCGGTAACAGACGAGGTCCCGCCTGCCAGTCCTTGGTTAACGCTCTATGCGATGATAGTGTTTAGCGATCATGGATCGCGATCCGGCAACGCGCGCCCAGACGGCGCGCCGCCCGCGATGCACGCCGCGCCATCCGGCGGGTCCCGTGTGGGCGTTGACAGCACCGGACGTAAGATCCTTCTTTGGGGAGCAGACCCTTCCATTAAGCAAACATCTAAGCAAACATCGGCTTAACCGCCCGAAAGTGTCAGAACCATGGAGCCAGCGTCCCAAGCAACCGCCACGATGACCGCGGACATTCACGAACAGCCGTCCGCCGCCGAGACGCCCGAGGTCTCCATCATCATCGCCACCTTCAACGAGCGCGAAAACATCAGGGCCACGATCGCGGCGATTCTCCAGCATGTGTCGCAGCCCGTCGAGGTGATCATCGTCGATGACGGCTCGCCGGACCTCACCGCGGACCATGTGGAGGAACTGAACGATCCCCGTGTCAGGGTCATTCACCGCCACCGGACGGTCGGGTTTGCGTCGGCGATCGTCCGCGGCATCATGGCGAGCCGCGGCCGGCTCGTCGGCTGGATCGACGCGGACATGAGCGTCGAAACGAAATACCTTCCGGGCATGATCGAAAAGACAAAGGATTACGACGTTGTCATCGCGTCGCGCTTTGTCCCCGGCGGGGGAGACGAACGCCATCCCTTCCGGGTGTTCGCCAGTCGTCTGGTCAACGGGTTCGCCAACCTGTTGCTCGGGTACGGGATCAAGGACTACGACAGCTGCGTCACCGTCGTCAGGCGCTCCGTTTTCGACGCGGTCATGCCCATACCGTACGGCTTCGGGGACTTCTTCATCGAATTCGTCTATGGATGTTGCCGCAAGGGACTGAAGGTCTGCGAGGTGCCCTACGTCCTGTGTGCCAGACAGGGGGGAACGTCCAAATCCTTTCCCAGTCTCGGCGGGTTTTTGTGGCTCGGTGTCAAATATTGCGTCCGCATCATCGCCACCCGGCTGCGCCCGGATTGAAGCGGACACCCGCGGCCGCGCCGGGCCGCCGCCACGGCTCATTTCAGGATTTCGCGCACCGCCTCGGCGACGCGATCCATCTGCTCGGTGGACAGCGCAACGCCGCTCGGCAAATAGAAACCGCGCCGGCCAAGATTTTCCGCCACCGGGTACGATTCGCCCGGGAACAGGCCCATATCCCTGAACACCGGCTGCTCGTGCATGGGCCAGAAGAAGGGACGGGCGCCTATGCCGCGGTCGGCCAGCCGCCGGATGGCCTCGTTGGCGTCGATCGGCACATCATCGGCGAGCACCAGACCGTAAACCCAGTACACGTTCTCGGCATGGTCCGTGCGGGGCAGGGGATGTTGCACGCCGTCCAGACCGCTCAACAACTCGAAATAGCGCTGCCCCATTCGATTCTTGCGTTCGACGGTCTCGTCCAGACCCTCAAGCTGGGCCAGGCCCAGGGCCGCCTGGATATTGCTCATGCGCATGTTCCAGCCAAGCCGCTCATGGACGAACCGCCGGGGGCCGAAGCACAGGTTCCTGTACGACCGGCAGCGCTCGGCAAGGGCGGAATCGTCGGTCGTCAGCATGCCGCCTTCGCCCGTGGTCACGTGCTTGTTGGCGTAGAAACTGAAGGCGCTGATGTCGCCGAAACTTCCACACGGCCTGCCCTTGTAGGACAGTCCGATCGCTTCCGCCGCGTCCTCGATGATCTTCAGGCCGCGGGCGGCGGCCACATCCAGGACCGGGTCCATGTCCACCGGCAGGCCGTAAATGTGCACCACCATGATGGCCTTCGTCCGGGGCGTGCATTTGGCGGCGACCTGCGCCGGATCCATGTTCCAGGTGTCGGGGTCGCTGTCCACCAGGACCGGCGTGGCGCCGGCCCGGATCACCGCCAGGGCGCAGGAAATTATGGTGAAGGCCGGCAGAATGACCTCGTCGCCCGGACCGATATCGAGGGCGGCGACGGCCAGTTCCAGCGCGGCCGTGCCGTTGGAGACGGCAACGCCGTGGGCGCGGCCGGTGGCGGCCGCGAACCGCTCTTCGAACTCGCCAACGAACGGCCCGGCCGACGATATCCAGCCGGTGTCGATACACGCGTTCACGTATTTCCGTTCGTTGCCGGCGAGAAGCGGCTCGTTCACGGGGATGAAATCCGCCATTGTCGGGACCTTAAACTCCGTTGCGTGGGGCGTGGGTCGGTTAGCCGCTTGCGATTCGCGGAAACGCCTGGGGCCGGCGGCCAGCGGTGCCCCGAGGGCCGCGCGGTCAGCCGGTGATCTTCAGGTGGGCCGGCCGCGCCGGCCCGAAACGTTTTTTCTCGTCTTCGCCGAGATACGGGCCGGTCTTGACCTCTATGATGTCCACGTCCTCCAGGACCTCGAAACCATGCCCGCCCGAGACCAGCAGGATGGTGTCTCCCTGCTCGAGGATCCGGCTTTCCAGGTACGTTTCGTCGTCGTCGTAGAAGTCGACCCGCAGTTTCCCCTTCCTCAGAAAAAGAACCTCCTGGGTGACGGTGACTTCCCGGGGACGGACCTTGTGGGCATGGGGCTGGATGATCTTCGATTTCGGATGGTTCAGCAGCCCAAGCTGCAGGGTCGCGTCGTCCGCGGTGATGAAATTGACCCCGGGCTCGCCGAAATCCCGCGGCACGATGATGGCAAGAAGCCTGTCGTTGTGGGTGACCCGCTGCACCATGGCCTCGCTGCGCTCCCGTTCCCGATCCATTTTTCAGCGCCGCCCGGACGATCGGCGAACGCGCCTTCGACGCGGCGCCGGATCCCCGCTCATGGGCGGCCGCGCGCCCGTTCCGCGACGACGATCACGTGGGTGAACAAATCCCGCGGTCCGAACGAAAAGGCGACAAGGGAAAAGCCGGTCCGGTTGAGCCAGCGTTCGATCTGGGCCCGGGATTCGATGGGGCTGAACTCGTCCGGGTGCAATTTCAGGGGCTTTTTGAAGACGTCGTTGATCAGGTAGTGGGCAAACCTCAGCACCCGGTTGGGCAGACCGTACCTGGGGGGCCAGAACAGAACCAGCCGCCCCCCCGGCCGCACCACCCGGTGGAACTGTCTGAGGATGTCGAGGATGTCGTCCTCGTAGAAATGCTCCATGACGCCCAGATTGTAGATCCCGGCGAAGGACCCCGCATCGGCCGGAATGTCGAGGATGGAGCCCTCCAGCAAGGTGCAGTCGGGGCCGTTCAGCGCCCGATAGCGCTCCAGCGCCACCGGCGAGATGTCGAGCGCCGTGACGTTGAGCCGCTTGACCACGTCCACATCCACCTGGCCGCCCCCGCAGCCCGCGTGAAGGACGGGCTCTCCGGGCGCGAAATAGCGTTTCATGTAATGATTCAGGGCCGGCTTGATGATGAACAGGCGGTAGATGACGGCGATCACGTCGTAAAGCCGCTTGATGCCGGAGGGTTCGGCGGACCAGTAGGCGTCCCACTCCGCCCGCACCGTGTCGGGGGCCGGTGCACCGCCGCCGGACGGCCGCGCGACGGGACGGCTTTCACTGCGGCTTTCCTGGACCTCGCGCATGATCTGTTTCTCACCCGGCACGAAACTTCTCCTCCGATAGGCGCAGAATAGGGTTAGGTGCGCCGCGTGGGCAAGCGCGGCCCGGGTCTGCCCGGGGTCTGCCGTGCATGGTGTAATCCCCGTGGCGCGGGGATTCCGTAGGTTTCATGGCGGCCGGTCACAGCCGGCATCCCTCGGTTTCCAGCCTCAGGACACCACCGGTTCCGGCTCCCGACACCGGTTGAAACGCGGCCAGGGTCCGCGAGCCGATGGAACGGGTTTCGAACGTCTTCACGATCGTCAGGCACCCCGCCCGGCGCAGGGTTTCGGCGAAGGTCCAGAAGCGGAGGTCCTCGTCGCCGGTGTCGATGATCGTGCCCGTCTCCGGCGATACCTTCTGGGTGAGCAGCAGGTGGGTGATGCCGAGGGCCTTCAACTGCGCGAGGAAGCGTTTGGGATCCCGCGCCCGCGGCGTGTGATCCACCAGAATCTGGGTCATCACGTGGGCGGAATAGTGGGGCACCTCGAGCAGATAGACCAGTGGTGTATAGACGAGCAGAATACGGTCGTTCTCCGTCAGGTTGGCGTTGATCCAGGGGACGGGTGCGAACCGGCCCACGTTGCGGCGCAGGAAATCCTCCCGGCTCTCGTCGGAAAAGACATAGCGCGCATAGTTCAGCCCGACCACCCCGGCGCCGCCCAGCTGGACCAGTATGGCAAGGCCCGCCGCCGCGGCCAGCGGCCGTACCAGTGTGCGCGCCTCGGCCCAACGGCTCGCCGCCACCGTCAGGCAGACGACCAGCACCGTGTACACCGGCAGAAGGTGGCGGATGTGCTGGGACGCGCCGCTGAAGAACCACAGCGTGTAGAACACCAGCGTGATCGCCGCCGGCGCCGCCAGGGGGCTGGACAGCAGCCGGCGCCGGAACCGCCAGACCCCGGCCACGGCAAAGGGCAGGACTAAAAGGCCGTAGGGGCCGAACCCGGTGCGTCCCGATTCGAACACCGCGACGCGGCCGAATGTCGCCTGGAACGGATACGTCAGGTACCACAACAGATTGACCGGGACCGAGCTTTCGCCGGGGACAAAGACGTTCCAGAAATAGGCGTTGTGCTCCTGGTCCCAGAAGGCGCTGTCGGGAATGTCCAGAAACGCGTACAGCCCCGGGAATATGGGGTCGCCCGTGTGGTAGAGGTTCCAGCCGTACCACTGGGAACCGGCCCCGAGGACGGCGAGCCCGTACACCACGGTGCGCCGAAACCATCCCCGCCGGGCGAGCAGCGGCACGGCGCAGGCGGCCGCGAAGAGAAGGCCGAAATACTTGCCGCCCGCGAAAAACCCCGCCATCAGGCCGGCGAGGACGGCATACCCCATGCGCCCCGTGCGCACCGCGTCGCTGACCGCAAAGGCTCCGGCCAGGGCGAACAGGGCGAGCCGGGCCTCGACCTGGCCGGTCCCGCCGCCATAGAGCACCGCCGGGGTGGTCAGGAACAAAAGCGCCGCCGCCAGGGACCAGTTGAGGCCGAGGTAGCGGCGGCAGATGACGAACAGCAGGGCGCTCACCATCCAGCTGCTGACCATGGTCCACAGCGTGAGCCCAATCTCGCCGCCCAGGCCCAACGCCAGCAGGTAGGTCATCTGCGGCAGAAGGACCACCCCCTCGCCGGCGCGGGGGACGAACTCCAGCCGGCCCGCCGCCAGGAACTGCTTGGGCAAAGCGAAGTGATAGGTGAGCGAATCGGCGTCCGCCGGCGGCGACACCCCTTCCAGCACGTCGAAGACGAGGGCCACGGCGATGGCGACGAGCAGGGTGCGCCCGATCCAATCCGCCTCCCGAAGTCTTACGGAGGGCAGGTCGGGGGATGGCGGCGGCCGGGGGCCGGGCGCGGCGCGGCGCGGACCTGCCTTCGCCGAAGCGAAGCTCCGGCTTCGCGCAGGCAGGAGGATCATGCCGGCCGCCGCCGCCA
>JACZQZ010000015.1 GCA_022545455.1 Pseudomonadota bacterium | reverse complement strand
GGCGAAGCGGGGCATGTGGCGGGGCACGTTCGTGGCGCCCTGGGACTGGCGGCGACCGTGACCGGCGCTGCCGCCGGCCGTGGACGATGGGCCATGGGCCGCGCGCTTGCGGTGGCGCTGGCCTTTGTCCTTGCCCTCGGTGCCGCCGCCCGTCCGGCCGCCGCCGCGCCGGCGTGCGCGGCCGATGCGGGCGCCGTCCAGGTGAGCGTGCGCACCGAGCCGGGCCGGGTCAGCGTGCGCAACGGCCACGGCGGCAGGGACCTGCAACGCCTTCAACGAAAGTACGGCGGTGCCCGCGGGGCCCCGGGCTGGCACCTGCTCGGCCTTACCGTGGCCGAGTTCCGGCTCGACATGCGCACCACCGTCACGGTGCGGCCCTTTCGCGGCGACTGGTATTGCGTCCGGGCGGCGACGGTGGACGTGACCGTGGGCTATCCCGATTTCGTCGTCTATGTCGATCGCAAGTACCGCCCGGACACCTGCGAACACCGCGCCATCGTCGATCACGAACGCGCCCACATCGCCATCTACCGCAGCATCCTGGCGCGTTTCGCGCCCTGGGTGCGGGAACGCCTGGTGGACGCGGTGCGCCGCCTCGGCCCGGTCGTCGTGGCCTCGCGCGCCCAGGCCGCCACCCTGGTCCAGGATCGCCTATCGGAGAAGATCACCCCCATCCTCGACAAGTTGCACGAGGCCACGGAGGCGGCCAACGACAGGATCGACACCCGCGACATCTACCGCACCATCACCGGCCAGTGCCGGAACTGGTAGGCGGTGTGTTGGCGGGGCGGTGCAACCGGGGCACAATCGCCGTATGATCCCGATCACGCCCGACATTTCCATCGACGACAGCACCATCGAGGAGCGCTTCATCCGCGCCTCGGGCCCGGGCGGGCAGAACGTCAACAAGGTGGCGACGGCG
Organism: Pseudomonadota bacterium; assembly: GCA_022545455.1. Taxonomy (GTDB): domain Bacteria; phylum Pseudomonadota; class Alphaproteobacteria; order Rhodospirillales; family 2-02-FULL-58-16; genus JACZQZ01. The sequence goes on along the minus strand of JACZQZ010000015.1, from coordinate 30,990 downwards.
GTGCAACTGCGCTTCGACGTGGCCAGCGCCGCCTCCCTCCCCGGCGACGTGCGCGCCCGCCTGGTGCGCCTGGCCGGCCGGCGGATGACCACGGAAGGGGTGCTGGTCATCGAGGCGCGAAGGTACCGCACCCGGGAACGGAACCGCGCCGACGCCCTGGCCCGGCTGACCGCCCTCATCCGCAGGGCCGCCGAGCCGCCCAAGCCGCGCCGCAGGACACGCCCGCCGCGGGCGTCGAAAACCCGCCGCCTGGAGACCAAGCGCCGCCGCGGCACCGTCAAGCGCACCCGCGCAGCCGTCCCGGAGTCGGAGATGGACTAGGCGGGCCTGTCGGCGCTCCCGTGAGCGCCAAATGGTGATTAAGCGGACACCTTACTTAGATCGATTTTTTCGCCACGGCCGGCTCGCCGGCCTTGCGGCGGGTCAGTTGCCCAGGACCTTTGGCCAGTTGCGCTCGCCCTTGGCGATATTTCCGGGGATGTCCTCGCTCCATTGCGCCTGCACCCCCTTGCTGTAGTTGAGGTAGAGCCTGTCCCCGTGGATCGTCCATGCCTTGGGGTCGATGCCGGCGGTATAGCCCTGGCTTACCGCCCAGGCACAGTAACCGCCGAATTGCGGCGCGTATTTCTGCGGGTCGGCAACGAAGGCGTCACGATTGGCCGCGGTCTTGAAACGCCACTCGGCGCCCTTCCAACGATGGGTGTAATCGGACGAGCCCCTGACGGCTTTCCCCTCGGCGAAATAGGCGACCGGGTCCGTGCCCTCGATCGCGACGCTGGCGATGAAGGACGTGTTGATCTCCGACTTGGCGAGCGCGCCGGCCGGGATCGCCAACGACAGTCCGGCCGCCACGATCAAGCCGCCGACCGTCACGGTGAAGAGGCGTCGCGGCATGGTCGTACCCTTTCGATCAGCGATCGTGTTTTCGCTGCCGGTGAAGGTGCTAATGGGTTTTGGGGACACCTTGACCGACCGTCGCTAAGGCTCGCTGGAACGCCGGAAGTGGAACTCGGCGCCGGTGCGGATGCCCGAGGGCCAGCGCCCGGTCACCGTCTTCAGCCTGGTGTAGAAGCGCACCCCTTCGGGGCCGTGCATGTGGTGGTCGCCGAAGAGCGAGCGCTTCCAGCCGCCGAAGCTGTGATAGGCGACGGGGACCGGGATCGGCACGTTGATGCCGACCATGCCGATGTTCACCCGGCTGGCGAAGTTGCGCGCCGCGTCGCCGTCGCGGGTGAACACGGCGACGCCGTTGCCGTACTCGTGGTCGTCGACCAGTTTCAGCGCCGATTCGTAGTCGTCGACCCGCACCACGCACAGGACCGGCCCGAAGATCTCGTCGGTGTAGATGCTCATCCCGGGCTGGACCCGGTCGAACAGGCAGCCGCCGAGGAAAAAGCCGTTCTCGTATCCCTGCAGGCTGAGGCCCCGCCCGTCGACCACCAGTTCGGCGCCCTCGGCGACGCCTTTCTCGATGTAGCCGGTGATCCGGTCCAGGCTTTGCCGGGTCACGATGGGCCCCATTTCCGAGTCCTGGTCCGTATAGGGCCCGACCTTCAGGGCCTGCACCCGGGGCGACAGGCGTTCGACGAATTCGTCGGCCGTCTTCTCGCCCACGGCGACGGCCACCGAGATCGCCATGCAGCGTTCGCCGGCCGAGCCGTACGCCGCGCCCATGGCGGCGTCCACCGCCTGGTCCATGTCGGCGTCGGGCATCACCACCATGTGGTTCTTCGCCCCGCACAAGGCCTGCACCCGTTTGCCGTTGGCGCAGCCTTCCCGATAGATGTATTCGCCGACGGCGGTGGAGCCGACGAAGCTGATCGCCGCCACGTCCGGATGGGCGAGCAGGGCGTCGACCGCCTCCTTGTCGCCGTTGACCACGTTGAGAACGCCGTCGGGAAGGCCGGCCTGGCTCGCCAGCTCGGCGATCCTGAGGGTCACCGAGGGGTCCTTTTCCGAGGGCTTGAGCACGAAGGTGTTGCCGCACGCGATGGCGACGGGGAACATCCACATGGGCACCATGGCGGGAAAGTTGAACGGCGTGATGCCGGCGCAGACGCCGACGGGCTGGCGCACCGAGTAGACATCGACCCCGGTGGCGACGCCTTCGTTGTACCCGCCCTTGAGCAGCTGGGGGATGCCGCAGGCGAACTCGATGACCTCGATGCCGCGCGACAGCGAGCCCCTGGCGTCGGGCACGGTCTTTCCGTGCTCGGACGACAGCAGCTCGGCCAGCGCGTCCAGGTGCTCATGGAGCAGCTCGCGGAAGGCGAACAGGAACTGGACCCGCTTCGGCGGCGGCGTCCCGGCCCACGCCGGCAGGGCCTCGGCGGCCACGCCAACCGCGTTGCGCACCTCGTCCGCACTGGCCAAGGGGACGCGGGCCGTCACCGCGCCGGTCGCCGGATTGTAGATGTCGCCGAAGCGCCCGCTTGTTCCTTCCACCGGCCTGCCGCCGATGAAATGCCGAAGGTCCCTGGTCATGTCTTCGCGCCTCCCGCCCACAATGGTGCGGCGCCCGATCCCTTGGTGTTCGGGGCCGCCGGACACGACGCCCGGCGGCCACCGCCGGGGATCGACCGCGCGCCGGCCGCGGTCACTCCTCCATGCCGCCCAGAACCTCGCGCAGGATGGAGCAGATTTCGTCGATGTCGCTCTTCCCGGCGATCAGCGGCGGCGCCACCAATGCGCAATCGCCCGTGAACTTGACGTGCAACCCGGCGCGGAACAGGCGCTTGGTCGCCTCGTAGCCGCGCATGCCGGGCACCGGCCCCGGGGCGATGTCGACGCCGGCGATCATCCCGTAGCCGCGGATGTCGGTCACCCCGGGCATGTCCTCGAGGGCGAAAATCGAATCCAGGAAATAGGGCGACATCTCGGCGGCCCGCTCGAACAGGTTTTCGCGCTCGTAGATATCGAGGGTCGCCAGGGCGGCGGCGCAGGCCGCCGGGTGTCCCGAATAGGTGTAGCCGTGGAACAATTCGACCGACTGCTCGGGCGCCGCGTCGACCACGGTGTCGTAGATGTCGTCGCGGATCGCCACCGCGCCCATGGGCTGGGCGGCGTTGGTCAACGCCTTGGCCATGGTGATCATGTCCGGCGTCACGCCGAAGCTTTGCGCGGCGAAGGCCTTGCCGGTGCGCCCGAAGCCGCAGATCACCTCGTCGAAGACCAAAAGGATGCCGTGTGCGTCGCAGATCTCCCGCAGCCGCTCCAGATACCCCGTGGGCGGGACCAGGATTCCCGTGGACCCGGCGATGGGCTCGATGAAACAGGCGGCGATGGTGTTTCCGCCGACGAGTTCGGCGATGCGCTGCAGGTCCTCGGCCAGCTCGGCGCCCTTCGCCGGCTGGCCCTTGGTGAACCGGTTCTCGGGCAGCCAGGTGTGGCGCATGTGCACGACGCCGGGCATCAAGGCGCCGAAGGCCTCGCGGTTCTTCATGATGCCGCTCAACGAGGTGCCGCCGACGTTGACGCCGTGATAGGCCCGCTCCCGCGAGACGAACCTTTGGCGGCGTCCCTCGCCGCGGGCACTGGCGTAGGCGAGGGCGATCTTGAGGGCCGTGTCCACGGCCTCGGAGCCCGAGTTGACGAAGAACACGTGATTGAGGTCGCCCGGAGTAAGCGCGGCAACCCGCCGCGCCACCTCGAAGGCCGCCGGATGGCCCATCTGGAAGGGGGCCGCGAAGTCCATCTCGAGGAGTTGCTTGGCCACGGCCTCGGCGATCTCGGGGCGCCCGTGACCGGCCGCGGAGCAGAACAGCCCGGACGATCCGTCGAGGATGCGCTCGCCCCTGTGGTTCCAGTAATGGACGCCTTCGGCGCGGACGACAAGCCGTGGATCGGCCTTGAAATCCCGGTTTGCGGTAAACGGCATCCAGTAATGTTCCAGAGTGTTTGCCGGGTATTGCATTGGGTTCGCTTCCTACAATCTTAAGAATTGCCGGGGCCGCCGCGACCCCTGCGGGCGCCGGAGACGCCGGGTGATTTTGCGTCCGGCCCTGCCTTGCGCCTCCTTTTCGGCGCCACCATAATGCCTTGAAGGGAGCCACTCTAGTACTCACTTGCCCGGTGGAAGGCCGAATCCGTTCCGAAAGTGCGGTTTCCCCGTTATTGCAAGGGGTTGGGGAGCCATCCCGGGTAACTCCGCCTGAGAGGGTACAGATGCTGATCGGCGTTCCGAAGGAGATCAAGGACAACGAGTTCCGGGTCGGCATGACGCCGTCCAGCGTCCGTGAAGCGGTGGCCCACGGCCATTCGGTGATCGTCGGGCGGAATGCGGGGGCCGGCATCGGCTGTTCCGACGCCGCCTACGAGGCCGCGGGCGCCGCCGTCGGCGCCACCGCGGACGAGGTGTTCGCCGAGGCCGACATGATCGTCAAGGTCAAGGAGCCCCAGGCCGGGGAGCGCAAGCATTTGCGCCCCGGCCAGATTCTGTTCACCTATCTGCATCTTGCGCCGGACCCGGAGCAGACCAGGGATCTGGTGGAAAGCGGCGCCATTTGCATCGCCTATGAAACCGTGACCGACGCCGGCGGCGGCCTGCCCCTGCTGGCGCCCATGTCCCAGGTCGCCGGGCGCATGTCCATCCAGGCCGGGGCCCATTGCCTGGAGCGGGAGAACGGCGGCAAGGGAATCCTGCTCGGCGGCGTCCCCGGCGTGGCGCCCGCCAAGGTCGTCGTCATCGGCGGCGGCGTGGTCGGCGAGAACGCCATCTACATGGCCCTCGGCATGGCGGCGCAGGTCACCGTGCTCGACCGCGACATCGACGTGCTGCGCCACCTGACCATGCGCTTCGGCCCGGGGCTGACGACCGTTTATTCGACCACGGGGACGCTGGACGACCATGTGCTCCCGGCCGATCTGGTCATCGGCGGCGTCCTCGTGCCGGGCGCCGAGGCGCCGAAGCTGGTCACCCGGGACATGGTCAGGCGCATGTCCCCGGGATCGGTGCTGGTGGACGTGGCCATCGACCAGGGCGGATGTTTCGAAACCTCGCGCCCGACCACCCATGCCGAGCCCACCTACGTGGTCGACGACGTGGTGCACTACTGCGTCGCCAACATGCCGGGCGCCGTTCCGCGCACCTCCACCCTGGCGCTGAACAACGTCACCCTGCCCTATATCCTGGCCCTGGCCGACGAGGGGTATGCAAAGGCCTTGACCGAGAGCCCGTATTTTCGTACCGGCCTGAACGTCTGTGCGGGTAAGGTGACGTTCAAGGCCGTCGCCGAAGACCTGGGCTATGACTATGTGGACCCGCTGAAGGCCCTCGGCGCCTGAACGCCGGTCCGCGCCCCGGGGGTCGCGGGGGCGCCCCCCGCATACGGTGTCGGGGGGACACCCCCCGGTGGCCCCCCGGGGGTCGCGGGGGCGGCCGCGAAAAACAATCGGGAGGAAGTCACCATGACCCGCATGACGCCGAGCGAGGCTTTCGTCGAGACCCTGGTCGCCCAGGGCGTCACCGATATCTTCGGCATCGTCGGTTCGGCCTACATGGACGCGCTCGATATCTTCGAGCCGGCGGGAATCCGGTTCATCTCGGTCGCCCACGAGCAGGGCGCGGGGCACATGGCGGACGGGTACTCGCGGGTGAGCAACCGCCACGGCGTGTGCATCGGCCAGAACGGTCCCGGGATCACCAACTTCGTCACCGCCATCGCCGCCGCCTACTGGGCCCATTCGCCGGTCGTGTGCATCACGCCCGAGACCGGCAGCACCACCATCGGCCTCGGCGGTTTCCAGGAGACCGAGCAGTTGCCGATCTTCTCCAAGATCACCAAGTTCCAAGCCCATGTGCCCGGCCCCGGACGCATCGCCGAGCTGACCAGCCGCGCCTTCGACCTGGCGCTCTCCGAACGCGGCCCGGTGCAGATCAACATCCCGCGCGACCATTTCTACGGCGACATCGACGTCGACATCCCCAAGCCCCAGAAGATCGAGCGCGGCGCCGGCGGGGCCGAGAGCCTGGCGGCGGCGGCGAAGACCCTGGCCGAGGCGGAATTCCCGGTCATCCTCGCCGGCGGCGGGGTCATCATGTCGGACGGCGTCGAGGCGGCCAAGGCCCTGGCCGAGCACCTGTCGGCGCCGGTGGTGACCAGCTACCTGCACAACGACGCCTTCCCGGCCGGCCACCCGCTGATGTGCGGGCCCCTCGGCTACCAGGGCTCGAAGGCGGCGATGAACGTGATCGCCAAGGCCGACGTGGTCCTGGCGCTGGGCACCCGCCTCGGACCCTTCGGCACCCTGCCCCAGTACGGCATGGAGTACTGGCCGAAGGACGCGAAGATCATCCAGGTGGACAGCGACCACCGCATGCTCGGCCTGGTCAAGGAGATATCGGTGGCCGTCCTCGGCGACGCCAGGGGCGCGGCGGTGGCGATCCTGGAACGCATCGAGGCGCAGAACGTGCCCGTCGCCGCCCACGGCAACCGCGACGCCCGCATGGCCGAGGTGAACAGCCGCAAGGACGCCTGGGAAAAGGAGCTGGATGCGCTTTCCGCCCCCGACGGCTCGCCGATCCCGCCGCGCCGCGCCCTGCGCGAGTTGGAGAAGGCGCTGCCCAAGGACGCCATGGTGACCACCGACATCGGCAACATCTGTTCGGTGGCCAACAGCTATCTGCGCTTCGACAAGCCGAAGAGCTTCTTCGCCGCCATGAGCTTCGGCAACTGCGGCTACGCCTTCCCCACGGCCATCGGCGCCAAGGTGGCGGAACCGGGGCGCCCGGCCATCGCCTATGTGGGCGACGGCGCCTGGGGCATGAGCCTCGCCGAGACGCTGACCTGCGTGCGCGAGAACATCCCGGTGACCGCGGTGGTGTTCAACAACGGCCAGTGGGGGGCCGAAAAGAAGAACCAGGTGGACTTCTACGACGACCGCTACGTCGGCACCAACCTGGAGAACCCGAGCTTCGCCGGGATCGCCAAGGCCATGGGCGCCGACGGCATCACCGTGGAGCATCCCGACCAGATCGGCGACGCCCTGGCCACGGCGACGGCGTCGGAGAAAATGTGCGTGGTCGAGATCATGGTGACGCGGGAGCTCGGCGACCCGTTCCGCCGGGACGCCCTGAAAAAACCGGTCCGGCTGCTCGACAAGTACAAGGACTACACCGTCACCTGAGGACGGGCGGCCCCTGCGCGAGGACCCCGGAAGACCGCGTTGTGGTGCGCGAAATTGTGCACGCGGGAGCCAGGGCGTGCACTCATAAAGAGCGTCGGCGTTGGATCTAGAGCTTAGATCGCCGATGTCCGCTTCTGACCCTAAGCAGACCTTCCAAATGGCCGAGGTCGCGGTGCCTCGCGATCTGTTTCGGGAAATCCTGCGCCTGATCGATGGATTGCGTCTATCAGCCCCGGTAGCCTGAACGAAGGCGGAGAAACGGGGGTGACGGAAGGAAAAGTGTGTCCGGATGAGACAAATTCAGCCGCCAGCGGGCCGCCGCGGGTGGTCAAGCCACCCACTCCTAGGCCATGCTTTCGAGAGAAAAGTTCATGATTTCCCGATCCAGCCTGTTTGGCTATCATCGCGCCCAGTTTGAGGAGGCATCTGGGGACTGTCGGATATAGTGAATACTAGGCGGACCCGAAGCCAGCGCCTCAAGGTCGAGTCTTCGCCCTGGAAATGGAGAGTTAACGGTGAGTACGGCACCCAATAGAGACGACGCTCCCCGTCTTCTTTACGTGAATGCCCGTTTTCGGCGCGCCGATAATTTTGGCGGCGTTCGCGCGCGGCAGCTGGTCGATGCGCTCAAGGATCTCGGGGTGTCGGTCACCACGTTTCCGCCCAGCGAGGAAATCCCAGGACAGCAACCAACCACGACCCAAAGGCTGGGCGGATTGAAGGACTTTGTCCAAGATAATTTGCCCACCGGGCTCACTATTTGGCTGGTCGAAATTTGGCTCGTCCTCGGAGGTGCTCTTCGTTCCTTGCGGTACGCCGTGCGGGCAATTTCCGTGCGCGGCCATCTGAACGCGGACGTCATCCTGATCAGGGTTCAGGAGTACGATTGGACCCCGTGGTTGATGTGCAAGATCCTGGGACTACCCGTGGTTCAAGAAGTTCACAGCATTTCATATTTGGCGCGATCTCAGCGGCAGGGCAAGCCGATCGGTGGGTACGGGGGGCCGCTGTCCCGTATGGAAGTAGCCCAATGGCGAAGCGCCGCGGGGGTGTGGGTCAACTCGACGGAGCTTAGGGCGGTCATTGTGGATAACGGGACCACGCCCGAGCGCGTTCATTTTATCCCATTCGGCGTCGCTCAGAGCCCACGGCAGTATCCGGGCGATCGCCCCGCCGACGGGTCGATTCGGATCGTTTTCGTCGGCAGCTTCTATCCGTGGCACGGGGTTCAGTCCCTGATCCGGGCGTTCGCGAACATGGCCGCGGAGGTGCCGAACGCGACCCTGGTTCTGATGGGGGAGGGTATCATGCGAGCCCGGTGCGAGTCTGACGCCGAGAAGACGGACCTGGGCGACCGGATCGAATTCACCGGCTGGCTGCCACGGGACCACATGGTTGAGCGGTTGCGGGACGCGCATATTGGCGTGGCACCGTATCTGGCGGTCGAGAATTTTTATTTCGAGCCGGTCAAGCTTTTCGACTATATGGCGGCGGGGCTGGCGGTGATCGCGTCGGCCCAGGGAGGGGTTCGCGAAATGCTCGAATGCGGGGTCTCGGGTTGCCTGGTGCCTCCGGGCGACGAGGCGGCACTGACGCGCGAATTGACCAGACTGTGCCAGGACCCGGATCTGCGCGCTCGCCTCGGCACCGCGGCCCGGCAGCGGTATCTGGACCGCTATACTTTGGCTGCGACGGCGTCCCATGTGGTCGAGGTGTGCGCCGACGCGGTCGGAGAGCCGGCACTAAGCGCGTGCCATTAGGCCTCGGAAAGGGGAACGCTATGGACCCGAAAGCCAAGGTGCTTTTTGTCGGACTAGACGGAATCGAACCCGAACTGGCCCTAAAGATGTGCGACGCCGGAGATATGCCCGTGCTGCAGTCCATGCGGGAAGAGGGTGTCTGGGGCATGAACGCGACGCCCCCAGGCTTCGGCGACGGTGTCATGTGGTCGTGCGTTTTTACCGGCGTCAACCCTGCCAAACACGGCCGTTACTTTTATCACCAATTGAGGTCGGGGACCTATCAGACCTTTTTCTTCAAGGAGGATACCGACTTCAAACACGAGCCGATCTGGGCCGAGATCAGCCGCGCCGGCAAACGAGTCGCTGTGATCGATATGGTCCATGGGCCGCTTATCAAGGACCTGAACGGGATTCAGATCGTGGACTGGTTGGTTCATGACCGCGAGGATGTTCCCAGAAGCTGGCCGCCGGAACTTATTAAGACCGTGATCGCACGCTATGGCGACGATCCCTTCGGCGGTACGACCGACGCCGCCGGAAGAAAGGCCGCGGATTACGTCGAGTTGTGCGACCGAATGGCCGAGCGAATCAGAACCAAGACCGAGATGTCCTGCGCTTGTTTGGACGAGGGACCGTGGGACTTGTTTATGACGGGTTACGCCGATCCCCACGACGTGGGCCACCAGTGCTGGCACCTTCACGATCCGTCCCATCCCCGATACGACGCACAACTGGTGGCCGAAATGGGGGATCCGGTCAAACGGATGTACGTCCTAATCGACCAGGCGGTAGGCCGTCTGGTCGAGAAAGCCGGTCCAGGCGCGACGGTTATCGTTTTTGGCGGCCTGGGCATGGAATCCGGCTACACCGCCAATTTCCTTCTGGATCAGATACTGCGGCGGCTGGAGGGCACGGAAGGCCTCACCTATGTCGATACGCTGAAAAAGGTCTACCGGGCAGTGATTCCGCCCGCACTACGAAACCGGTTGGCTCATTTTGGCCAGCGCCGGGAGCAGAAACTGCTCGTTTCGGACTGGCGCAGGCGCAAATGTTTCACCATTCCCCACAACGATAACAGCGGCGCGGTGCGGATCAATCTGGCCGGCCGCGAACCGGACGGCAAGGTCCAGCCGGGGCCCGAATGCGACGCCTTCGTCGAGGCGTTGACCCGGGATTTGATGGACATAACCAATTTGGAAACCGGAGAGCCCCTGGTCGGGGAAGTCGTGCGCGTTTCCGATCAATGCGCCGGCGATTATCTCGACGACTTGCCCGATCTGTTCGTGGTTTGGCACCGGCCGAACCCGATTCGGAAAATCGGGTCACGCAGGATCGGAGTAATTGAGGCGGAGTATCCTGGCAGCCGCACTGGCGATCACACGCCGCGCGCCATTTTTTTTGCCCGCGGCCCCGGGATTGTTCCGGTCGGGCAGATCGGCGAGACGCCGGTGTTGGATATTGGCCGCACGGTCGAAGCGCTTCTGGGTGTGACGCCCGAGGACATGGACGGCGATCCGATACCGGAAGTTACCGCGGCCGAGCGACACGTGGCCCGGCTGAGTAGCCATCATGACCATGCGCGACGGGAGTAGAGACCGAGAATCGCTGAGTCGAGCGCGAAGTACTCTCCGCCTGTCCACTTCTGCTTATGGCTATGAGCCGACATCGCCGCCGCTCCCGGAAGCCCAACCAAGGCCGGCCCTTATAAGGGACTGGCACTACGCCAGGGCCAGCGCGATGGCGGCGGCGGCGACGATGTCGGCGACGCTGGCGCCGCGGGACAGGTCGCTGACCGGCTTGGCGAAGCCCTGCAGGACGGGGCCAATGGCCTCGGCGCCGGCCATGTACTGGGTCAGCTTGTAGCCGATGTTGCCGGCGTCGAGGTCGGGAAATATCAACACGTTCGCCCGGCCGGCCACGGGGCTTGCGCCGGTGACCTTCTTCGCCGCGACGCCGGCGATCAGGGCGGCGTCGGCCTGGAACTCGCCGTCGATGGCCAGGCCCGGCGCGCGGCTCCGGGCGATGGCCACCGCCCGCGCCACCTTCTCCACCCGTTGGTGGCGGGCGCTGCCCTTGGTGGAGAACGACAGCATGGCGACGCGCGGCTCCTCGTCCAGCAGTTTCGCCGCGCTCGCCGCAGACGCCAGGGCGATGTCCGCCAGCTCCTCGGCGCCGGGATCGATGGTGACGGCGCAGTCGGCGAAGATGAAGGATCGGCCGGCCCCGCCCTGGAAGCCGGGGACGACCATCAGGAAGAAGCTGGAGGGCGTGTTGATCCCGTCGGCGAGACCGACGGCCAGCAGGCCCGCCTCGATCACCCGCCGGGTGGGGTTGGCGGCGCCGCCGAGCATGGCGTCGGCGTCGCCGGCCTTGACCATCATGGCGCCGTAATAGAGGGGTTTTCGCATCAGCCGGCGGGCGATCTTGATATCCGGTCTCTCCCGGCCGGCCGCATACGTCTCGGCATAGGCATCACGCTTTTCGCCGTGCTCGGGATCGATCGTCGTGATCCCGTCCAGGGACGCGCCGGCCTTCGCCGCGGCGTCCTCCAGGTCTTCGCGCCGGCCGAGGACGATGGCGTCGGCCACGCCGTCGTCGCGCAGGCGCCGCGCCGCCAGCACGATGCGTTCGTCGTGACCCTCGGGCAGGACGACCGTGCAATCCCGCGCCTTGGCCCGGGCGATGAAATTCTCGACCACGTCCATGGGACCGGAGCGATTCTCCTGTTTGCGCCGGTGTTTGTGCCGGCCAACTTATACCATTGATTCGGGCCTCCCGGCTTGTAAACGCCGGGCCCGTTTGACACCATGGCCGGCCGGGAGGGGCGCGCCATGACCGACGATAGCGAACAGATCACGATCCACCGCGGGCTGATGGGCGTGTATTTCGACCGCTCGCCCACGACCCGCATCGACGGCCGCGCCGGCGAGCTCAGCTACCGCGGCTATTCGATCCACGATCTGGCGCAACACTCGACCTTCGAAGAGACGTCCTACCTGCTGCTCAAGGGCGAGTTGCCGACGCGTGCCGAGCTGGACGGCTTCGAGGGCGAGCTGAAGGCGGGACGCGTCCTGCCCGGGGCCGTCTACGACATCATCCGCGCGGTCAAGGACGCCCACCCCATGGAGGTGCTGCGCACGGCGGTCTCGGCGCTGGCGGCGTTCGATCCGGACGCCGCCGACACCTCGCCCGCGGCGACCTTGCGCAAGGGCATCCGGCTCACGTCCCAGGTACCGATCATCGTCACCGCCCACGATCACATCCGCAACGGGGACCAGCCGGTGGCGCCGCGCCCCGATCTCGGCCACGCGGCCAACTTCCTGTACATGCTGAAGGGAGAGGAGCCGAGCGCCGCGGCCGCCGGGCTGATGGACACCGACATGGTGCTGCACGCCGAGCACGGGTCGAACGCGTCTTCGTTCACGGCCCGGGTGGTCACCGGCACCGAGGCCGACCTGCACGCCGCGGTCACGGCCGCGGTGGCGGCCCTTTCGGGGCCCGCCCACGGCGGCGCCGCCGAGGACGTCATGCGCATGGCCCAGGAGATCGGCGATGCGGCGAAGGCCGCCGAGTACGTCAAGACCAGGCGCAAGAACCGCCAGCCGGTGACCGGATTCGGCCACCGCGTCTACCGCACCGAGGACCCCCGGGCGCGGCACATGCGCGACGGCGTCGAGAGGCTGGGCCGCGAGATGGGCCAGCCCCAGTGGTTCGAGATCCTCGAGGCCCTGGTCGAGGCGATGAAGCCCTACGCCCGCCACGGCATCAACGTCAACGTCGATTTCTACTCGGGCGTGGTCTATTACCTGCACGGCATCCCCAAGGACCTGTTCGTCTCCATCTTCGCCGTCGGGCGGGTGCCGGGATGGACGCTCCAGGTGCTCGAGCAGCAGGAAAACAACATCCTGATCCGCCCGCTGCTCCACTACACCGGACCGGACCCGCGCCCGTACGTGCCCATCGACGAGCGTTAGGGGCGAACACGCCGCCCGGGTCTCAGGGCCGGTGTCCTTCCGTTAGTGGTATCCCGGCATACGGTGCTCGCCGCCGGCGCCGCTCCACCGGGCCGGCGCGAACAGCGCGTCGCCGGCCAGCCAGCGCCCGGGCGCGTCGGGCGTCTCCAGGGCGATGCGCATCGCCTTGGACAGCTCCAGGGTGCCGTCCGCCCCCAGCCCGGCCTCGGCCAGGCCCGCCGACAGGCCGTCGGACACCGCGTTCCACACGATCAGCGGGATGTCGTGGGCGACGACCAGCTTGCGCCCGCCTTCGAATTTTCTCAGGCACTGGTAGACATCCAGCGCGTTCTGGGCGCGGCAGACGAGCGGACGCTTATCGTAGGCCTGGCACAAATCGTCGACGAGAAGGGGACAGGCGGGGCGCGGCACCATGGAAAGGCCGTAATCCGCTTCCTCGAAGGCCGCCAGCCGTGCCGTCAGCTCCTCCTGGGCGGCGGGCGCCAGGGTTCGCTGGAGATCGTCGGCCATGAGCAACACCGTCGGCGCGTCGGTGAAGACCAACAGGTGACAGCAGTACGTGCACCCCTTCGCGCAGGCCAACGGCCGGCTCGGCGGGAACATGGCGGCCATGCGTTCCTGGGTAAGGTCGAAGATGTTCAGCATGTTGCGGGCCAGGGCGAGGACGCTTTCCGACGAGCGCCCCGGACCAAGGAAACGCACGGTCATCTCGCGCACGCTTTCGGTGAGATCGCGGACGAAGCCCTCGGCGATCTCGTCGATCTCACCCACGTCGTCGCTCATGCGTCAACTCCGGCCGGCCGCGGATCTGCGGGGCCGCGACCCGTTGGCGATGCCGTCACCGCCCGGCGGTGCCGCGGCGGCGCAGACGTGGCAACGTATCCCCTCCGGCTCCGTGCGGCAAGGGGCGGCGGCCATTGCCGCACCCCCTTCCGGAACCCCCCGCCGGGGCACAAACCGATCGTGACAATTTGTCGGACATTGTTGATTTCTATAGAGAAATCGCCGGGAATCTCCTTGACACGGTGCGTCGGCGCCGACATTCTGCGGGCCGGGCTTCACCGTCCGTCGGGACCGGCGATCGAAGCGCGGCGCGGCAAACCGTCGAGCGGCCAGGGAGAGCGCGTCTGATGCGGGTGACCAGAATACTGGCCGTCGCGGTCCTGTCCGCCGCGCTCCTGTTCACGCGGTTTGCCGCGGACGGTCCGGCCGGCGGCCCGGCCGCTCCCCCTGCTTCCACGCTTATCCCGGGCTCCCTTTCCCTTGGCACCCCGGCGGCGGCCGCCCCGCTGCAGACCCAGGGTCCGCGCGCGCCCCAGGATACGCCGGTCAACAAGACCTCTTTCACGCAGACCTTGCGGGCCGGTCCGGGCGATACCCTGTCGGGCATGCTGACCGGCGCCGGGATTCCGCGCACCGAGGCCCTCGGCGCCATCGCCGCGCTGAGCAAGCATTACGATCCGCACCGCATCAAGCCCGGCCAGGAATTCACCGTGACCTTCCAGCCCGGACCCGGCGGGGTGGCGCCGGGCCGGTTCCTGGGGTTAACCCTGACCCCCGATTTCAAACGCCTGATCACGGTCACGCGGACCGAAGACGGCCGGTTCCGGGCCTCGACCGTGAAGAAATCCCTGACCCGCAGGCTGGCGCGGGCCTCGGGGACGATCAAGCAAAGCCTGTTCGACGCCGGCACCCGGGCCGGCCTTCCCGTTTCGGTGCTGATCGAGATGATCCGGGCCTATTCCTGGGACGTGGACTTCCAGCGCGACATCTACCCCGGCGACAGTTTCGAGATCATGTTCGAACGCTTCCACGACGAACGGGGAACGGTGGTCCATAGCGGCCGGATAGTCTTCATCGCGCTTACCCTGAGCGGCACCCGCCGCGCCCTCTATCGACACACCACCGGCGACGGGCAGACCGATTACTTCGACGAAAAAGGTCAAAGCGCGCGCAAGGCCCTGTTGCGCACGCCCATCGACGGCGCCCGGCTGTCGTCTTCCTTTGGCCGGCGCAGGCACCCCGTTCTCGGCTACACGCGGATGCACCGCGGCCTCGATTTCAGGGCCCCTCCGGGGACGCCCATATACGCCGCCGGCAAGGGGATCGTGGAGTACGTGGGACGCAACGGCGCCTTCGGCAGGTACGTCCGCATCCGGCACAACTCCACGTACTCCACGGCCTATGCCCACATGCGCCGGTTCGCCAAGGGCCTCGGCAAGGGCAAACGGGTGGAGCAGGGGCAGATCATCGGCTACGTCGGCAGCAGCGGCCGCTCCACCGGGCCCCACCTGCATTACGAGATCCTGCGCGGCGGGCGCCAGATCAATCCCCTGACCGTCACCATGCCGGCGGGGCGCCGCCTCAAGGGATGGGAGATGTCCCGCTTCCGCTACGCCATGTCCAAGATCAAGCGCCAGTTCGCCGACCTGGCCATCGACCTGGCGGTCGCCGGCGGCAGCGAGTAATACGCAAAAGGGGGACGTTCCGGGCCGCTATCGGAGTGAACCACTGAGAACACAGAGAGCACAGAGGAAGGAACACGGAGGGAATTAAAAGCGGCGCGGCGCGGCGCAACCAGCCGTCTCTGTGATAAGCTCTGTGCGCTCTGTGCGCTCTGTGGTTCTTCTTCTTTCCCGAAGGCCCCGTGGGCGGCCGCGATCCAGGCGAGCCGACCCCCAATGGTCCCATTCGGAACCACCGCTCCTTCCGCCGCGACACCGGCGGCGACGATGATCCTGATCGTCGCCAACATCGCGGTGTTTTTCGTTCAACTGGGCCTGCCCGGGAACGAGGCCACCCGGTTCCTCTACACCTATGCCCTGGTGCCGGCCGTCTACGGCCACCCCGATATGGCGCGCCAGGCGGGACTGGACCCCGACAATTACTGGCCGCTGCTGACCAACACCTTCATGCATGCCGGATACCTGCACCTGATCGTCAACATGTGGACGCTGTGGCTGTTCGGCGCGCCCGTGGACCGCGGCGTGCACCCATAAAGAGCGTCGGCGTTGAACCCACAGCGTAGCCTGCCGATGTCCGCCCGTGAGCCGGAGCGGACATTGTGAACATCGTTAATCGACGTTCAACGGGTTGTTTTCGACCGATTTGATTGGATAAGGGAACCTCAGTCGAGCCCGGCTTTGCGCATACCGTCAAGGAAATGCGGCATCGCGCGTGTGGTGTAGGGAACGTGCTGCTTGACCCACTCGATGGAGATGTTGGGCTGTATGTCCAGGAGTCTTGCCATTGCGGCGCGTGTTTCTTCCGTTTTGCCTGCCTGGGCCAGGCTTGCACAGACGATGCGATGGGCCGCCGTGAAACCGGGACGTTCACTTATCGCTTTCCGCCCCCATTCGATGGCCTTGTCGTATCGACGGGCAAAGTAATGGGCAACGCCCGTGCCAGAGTAGTAGAAAGCGGTGAGCGGATCATGCGGGCTCATACGATGCGCCTGCTGGAAGTAGCGGATAGCCTCTTCGGATTGCCCGTCAAACACGAGTGCCCAACCGAGATAACCATAAGCCGTCGCAAAGTTGGGATTCAGCTCTATGGCTCGCATGTATTCAAGCACGGTCTCTTCGGTCTGCCGCTCCGTAAACGCCAGATAGCCCAACGCAAGATGGGCCCACGGATCTTCGTAGTCCAGTTCGGCCGCTTGGTGGGCCAGTCCGGCAGCGTAGTGGTAGTCATCGCTTTCCGGTATCCAGCCTACATGTCCTGAAACCAGCAGCGCGAACGCCAGCAGGCTGTGCGCCGGTCCGTAATCCGGGTATTGCTGAACGGCCTGCCGAAGTATGTCTATGGCAATTTCGCTTTCCTTCGTGGTCATCCGCCCATAATGGGCCATGGCACGCATGACAAGTTGCCACGCGCCCAGATCTTCGGGAGATCGGCTTTGGGAGCGTATGCCCTCGGCCGCTACAAGCTTAGGCTCAATCGCCGCCGTCACGCTCTGCGTTATGTCGTCCTGCAGTTCGAATATGTCGGTGAGGTCGCGGTCGTAGTGTTGAGCCCAGAGGTGAGATCCGCTTATCGCGTCGATCAGCTGCGCCGTGATTCGTACGCGATTTCCAGCCTTCCGGACACTGCCCTCGAGGATATAACGCACGCCGAGTTCCCGTACTATCTGCTTGATGTCGACGGCTTTTCCCTTGTAGACGAATGTCGAATTGCGGGCGATGACGAGGAACCACCGCAGTCTCGACAGTGCCGTGATGATGTCTTCGGTGATGCCGTCGCTGAAATACTCTTGCTCAGGATCGCCACTCAGGTTGAGGAACGGAAGCACGGCAATCGAAGGCTTTTGCTCGCTCAACGGCGGCGAATCCTTGTCTCCGCGACGTTCTCCGACCGCTTCATCGCCGTGGGCCATCCAGCCTACCGGGCTTTGACGAGTGAGACGGATCCGGTCATACAGCCGCTCCGTCTCCGCGTCGGGGTCAACACCAAGCTCCCGCTGTAAAATCTCGCGGCAGGCTTGGTACTGCTTCAAGGCGAGGCTCATCTGACCCTTGGTCGCATAGTGTTCCATGAGAGTTCGATGTGCGACCTCCTGCAACGGATCGATCTTCAGTAGTCGGCGCGCCGTATGCGCAGCCGAGCCGTGCGTTCCAGCCCGCAGCTGATGATCCATGAGACGGGTGCAGGCATCGACCATCAGTTCGTGCAAACGTTCCCGTTCACCACACAGAAAATCCTCGAATGCTGGATCGCGTACACGGATCCCCGCAAGAAGCTCATCTTGATAAAGCGCCACAGCGGCCTGCAGGGCGTCTGGCGAACCATCGGCCACCAGCTTCTCAAAGATGATGATATCGGTCTCGACGGCAGTTGGATCGAGAGCGATCGTGTCGCCTTCGATAATCAGAGGGCAGGGTTCGAGACCCTCGAGCGCCCGGCGAAGCGCCCATAAGGCCTGACGCAGGCTGCCACGGGCTTGGCTTTCGCCGCGTTCGCTCCACAGCAGCCCCATCAGCTTTTCGCGCGAATGCGCCATGCCCGGCTGCACGGCGAGGTTCGCCAGCAGCAACGCCGCTTTGGTGCCCTCGATGGTGATCTTCCGGTCCGCACCGTCGCAGACATGGAAGCCGCCAAGCAGCGTTAGGCGGAGACACGTCATCGAGATGTTTCCCTCATGAGCCAGTACCGCGCGCTGGTGCCAGAAACCTATCACATTTAACGCCGAATTAACGGCAATCGCAACGGTCCAGCCTGCCTGTTAACGGAGTGCCAGACAGTCTCCGAACGCGAGACGACTAAGTTCCAGGATCATCGAGCCAGTGAATGGAGTTCCCCATGAAACCCTGGACATTGATCATCGCGACGAGCCTCATCATCGCTGCCGGAGCGACCGAGGTGCCGGCCTTTGAGGAAGCGCAGTATCAGGCCGTCAAAAGTGGCCAGAAGGGCTGCCTGTGGTGCGACCTCAGCGGCGCAAACCTCACGGGTCTAAACCTCACGGGCGCTGACTTCACGGGTGCCGACCTCACGGGCGCCAACCTCACGGGCGTTGACCTCACCAACGTCGACCTGACGGGCGCCGACCTGACAGGCGCCATCCTCACGCGCGCCGTCCTCACGGGCACCAAATTTACCGGTGCGGATCTCGACCAGGTCGACCTCACGGGCGCCGTCCTGAAAGGCGCATCCCTCGAAAAGGCCAATTGCGACTGGGCCACAAAATTCCCCGAGGGGTCTGGCTTTTCCTGTGTGGGTGTCACTATTGAACGCAGATAGCGCCCCTGCCCCGCGACACCGGCGGCGCGGCTCGAAGCCCAGCCAAGCCGGCCCTTAGCGAGCACACACCCTGGTTGGTTCGAGCAGCGCCCTACAGGGTGAACCGGTTGCCCGACGCCGCGCCCCAGGCGGCGAGGAATTCGCCCAGGTGGGGGCGTTCGCCGCGGCCGGATTCGATGAAGGCGATGACGTCGGCGACGGCGCGGTTATACCCCTCGATGGTCAGGGCGCCGGTGTGCACCCTGTAGCGGAGGTACACCAGGTAGGTGTTCAGCACGTCGGTTTCGCAGTAGTTGCGGATGTCCTCGATGCGGCCCTCGTCGTACAGGCCCGCCACCTCCGATCCTTCGATGCCGAACTTGCCGGGAAAGCCCATCACCGCGCACACCTCGTTCAGCCGGACCCTGGCCGAGGCCCCGTAATCGGACAGGACCTCCAGGAGGTCGCAGTGCCAGTCGGCGCTGTAGCGGCTGGTGTAGCTGTTCCACTTGTCGCCCGCCGTGTGCAGGTAGGCCGCCGGGACGCCGTGCACCATGGCCCGGTACTTGAGCACCGGCAGGTCAAAGGTGCGTCCGTTGAAGCTGACGAGGCGCGGCTTCAGCTTTTCGAAGTAGGTGAAAAAGCCCTGCAGGAGCTGTTTTTCGTCGAAGTCCGCCCGGCCGCCGGAGCGCACGTCGCGCAGCAGATAGGTCTCGTTCTGGCCGTCGCGCTCGATCTCCGCCTCCAGGAAGCTGATCGCCACCACCTTGTGGAAGGGCTGGCGCGCGAACGCGTTGCGCCCATCGGTGATGTCCAGGTGATAGCGTTCGAGTTCCCGGCGCCGTTCGGCCACGTCGGCGCCCTCGAACCCGGTCAGTCTGGGCACGACATCGGTGTCGGGCACGGTCTCGATGTCGAAAACGAAAAGGGTCCGGTGCTGCATGACTCCCACCCGGCCCTGTTATACACTGGCCGGCGGCAACCTCCCACACCCACGGCCGGAGTCCAACCCGCGATGACAAACCTCGCAGACATGATGAAGCAGGCGCAAATGCTCCAGGCCAGGATGAGCGAGATGCAGGACCGCCTGGCCGATGTGGAGGTCACCGGCGCCGCCGGCGGCGGCATGGTGCAGGTGACCCTTTCGGGCAAGGCCGAGGCGCGCAAGGTAAAGATCGATCCCTCCCTGGCGGGGCCCGAGGACGTGCAGGTGCTGGAGGATTTGATGGTCGCCGCCTTCAACGACGCCAAGGCCAAGGTCGAGGCCAAGGTGGCGGAAAAGATGTCCGAACTCACCGGCGGGCTGCCCCTGCCGCCGGGGCTGAAGCTGCCGTTCTAAACAAAAGGCGGATGTCGAGGATTGGGCCGCGCCGGGTTGCGGCGTTTTCCGTTCCGACAGCCGACATCTGAAATGTCCGACCTGGAACGGCTGATCCAGCTTCTCGCCAAGCTGCCGGGGCTGGGGCCGCGCTCGGCGCGGCGGGCGGCGTTGCACCTGGTCAAGCGCCGCGACTCCCTGTTGGTGCCACTGGCCAAGGTCCTGACCGACGCCGCCGACAGCATCCGCCCCTGTTCGGTGTGCGGAAACCTGGACACCCGGGACCCGTGCGGCGTCTGCACCGACCCCAAACGGGACGACTCCGTGATCTGCGTCGTCGAGGAGGTGGCGGACATGTGGGCGCTGGAGCGCACGGCCGCGTTCAGGGGCCGCTACCACGTGCTGGGCGGGACGCTTTCGGCCCTTGACGGTGTCGGACCCGAGGACCTCTCCATCCCCGGCCTCATCGCCCGCGTCCGCGGCGGCCCGGTGAAGGAGGTGATCCTGGCCACCAACGCCACCGTGGACGGCCAGACCACGGCCCATTACATCGCCGACCTCCTGGCCGATTGCGGCGTCCAGGTGTCGGGCCTCGCCCACGGCGTGCCCATGGGCGGCGAATTGGACTACCTGGACGAGGGAACCCTGAGCGCGGCGCTGAAGGCGCGGCGGCCGGTGTAGCGTCGGCGCGCCCCCGCGACCCCCGGCGCGATGGGCGGCGCGGAGGCATTTCCCCTCCACATTCGTGGCTCACCCCGCACTTCCCGTGGACCGCTGAAACCCCTCTTGCCGTGACCGTACGGCCGGCCCGCCGCCCCGTGCCCCCCTTCTACGCGTGGCGGCGGGCGCGGCGCCGCGCGGCGCGGCCGGTTACCCGGACCGTTCGATCCTGTCTTGCGGCGGGGGCAAAAAATGGTCGTGTTGTCGTTGCGCCGATATCAAACGGTATCGGCCGATTGATCGGTTAAGATTGCGGCCTCCAAGATTTCTTCGGCTTCCCCGTCAATGAGGTCTCCGCTTTCCAATTCGACGACTTTATAGGTGGGCAGATTCGTTGGAATGCCTTCGTGCCGGTCCGGCTTTATGCCGTGATGTGCTAGTGCCCGGACCCGGGGCAACAGTCTCGTGTTCATGGATCCCGTTAACTTGACGTAACTGCCCACGGCCGCCTTGAGCCCCTTGCCAATTCCGCCGGTAAACTCGACAACCTTCACGATGCTGTCCAGGAGCGCCTTGGTTCCATCGACGATTTCTTTGTGACTTTCGGCTTGCTTGCCGAGGTCGATTTGCACGCTCGCGAAGCCGATCAGGCAAGCCAAGCCGCCCGGACCGGCAACGATGATTTGTTGTTTCGTCGCCTTGCGTAGGAACTTCGGATCGGCCTTGTCCACTTTCTCTATCGCCGCTTCATTGGGGAGCCACATGATGCTCAGAATCCGCTTGATCTCGCCGGTCCGCCCCGCTTTCCGGTAGCTTGCGACGATTTCCGATTTGTAGTTCTTTCCGGCCAACCCCTTTAGGTGTTGGTTCATGGTCGTGGCGAGGCCCTTGTAGGCGGTTTCCTCTTCCTCGCTGCCTTCGGCCTCGGCCAACTCCGCTAGGAACTTGGACGCCTTGGCATCAATCACCAGAATGGTGTCACCCGGGAGCAAGACAATGGCATCGGGTCGCAGTTGCGTGCCTTCGGCCTGTTTATCCATGAAAAAGTCGCGGTCCTTGACCAAGCCGAAGTCCTTCAAGGTATTTTCCAGACCGATTTGCGCGAATTGGCCGGACCCGCCGGGACTCGAAATGGCCCGCAACACCGTTTCCACGGTGCTCTTGTTCCGATTCACTTGTTCATCGAGCGTCGCCACCGATTTGGTGACGTCTTGCACATTTTTGAGCAGGCTTTCCGTGGTTTTCTCGACCAGTTCCTTCGATTCCTTTTTTGCGGCCTGGGATTCCCGTTTGTGATCCTCAAGAAGTTTCGAGGACAATTCCCTGGTGGTAGACAGGGCGGCGGCTTTTGCGGCCGCAATAATTTGGGGCTTCGTTGTCTCCCAATCATCTATGCGTTTCTTCATTTCCTCTACGTCTTGCCGCCGGAGCGCCGCCAGCTTTTCTGCTTCGATGCGGGAGTTGACTGCCTCGTCCCGTTGTTTAACTGCATCTTCCCGTTCAGCACGCAGGGATCGTTGCAGTTTTTCGGCTTCAACCAGCTTGGTCGAGGCTTCCGTTTTCTCGGCGATCATTTGACTGACTTTTTCCTGCGCCTCGGCGACCTTGCCCCGTTCGCGGTCGCGCTCCTCACGCAGTTGCGCCACATCCTGATCGAGCGCCGATGACATCTGCGAGACCCGTTCCCGAAATGCCCGCATTTTCGTAATCGTGACGGCCAAGATGATCATACAGACAACAAAGACGCCGCCGAACACATAGGGCAGCCATTCCATCGTCATGACATCCTTTCAAACATTCCTTATGTAACTGTGCCCGAACCGCGAACACAATCAACGAAACGTTGCCCGAGGGAAAGCCGAAAGGCAACCCCTCGGTTCTCGCGAATCGAGGTTACGCCACGATCCCGGCGACGGCGCCGGTGAGGCAGGTGGCGATGGTCCCCGCGACGATGGATTTCATGCCCAGCGCGACAATGTCGCCACGGCGTTCGGGCACCATGGTGCCCAGGCCCCCGATCATGATGCCGAGGCTGCCGAAATTGGCGAACCCGCACAGCGCGTAGATCATGATCAGGCGCGAATGCGGAGACAGCGCGTCGGCGGGCAGCCTCGCCATCTCCAGATAGGCGAGCAGCTCGTTGAGGATGGTCTTGGTGCCCATCAGGGCGCCGGCCGTCGGCGCCTCGGCCCAGGGCACGCCCATCACCCACACCACCGGCGCCATGACAAAGCCGAGAAGGCGCTCAAGCGTGACCGGCGCGCCGCCGAGCTCGGGCAGCAGCCCGAGAACCATGTTGAACAGGCTGACCAGGGCGACCAGCACGATCAGCATGGCGCTGACGTTGATCAACAGGGTGACCCCGTCCATGGTGCCCCTGGTGATGGCGTCCATGGCGCTTCCCGGCGGCGCCGGCAGGGTGATCGGCGCGCCGCCGGCGGACGGCGCGTCCCCGGGCACCATCAGCCGGGCGACCATGATCGCGGCCGGGGCGCTGATCAGCGAGGCGGTGAGCACGTGCCCCATGGCGTCGGGCATGACCGGCGCCAGGATGGCCGCATAGAGGACCATCACCGTGCCGGCCACGGTGGCCATGCCGCAGGTCATGACCATGAACAGCTCGCCCCGGTTCAGCGCTACCAGGTACGGGCGCACGAGCAGGGGCGCTTCGACCATGCCGACGAAGACGTTGGCGGCGGCGCTGACCCCGACCGCGCCGCCGATGCCGAACGCCCGCTCCAGCACCCAGGCGGCGCCGCGCACGACTAAGGGCAGCACCTTCCAATAGAAGAGCAGGGCCGACAGGGCGCTGATGACCAGGATCATGGGCAGGGCCTGGAAGGCGAGGATGAAGCTGGCGCCGGGGAAGGTCTCGGCGAACGGCGCCTGGCCGCCGCCCAGATACCCGAAGACGACCGACGTTCCCGCCTGCATCGCGTCTTGCAGGGCGAGCACCGCCTGGTTCAGCCAGACGAACACCTGTTTGGAGAACGGCACCTTGAGCAAAAGCAGGGCCAGCGCGAACTGCAGCCCCAGCCCCGCGGCCACGGTCTTCCACGGCGCGCGGCGCCGGTCCTCGCTCAACCCCCAGGCCAGCGCGGTGAGCGTGAAGACGCCAAGGACGCCCTGCCAGACCATGGCCTCGTTCCCCTGTTCCCCCGGCCGGCGGCCATACTACCCCGGTTCCGTCCTTGACGGGGGCCGGCGGAGGCCATATGTGCAGCGGACGCGTATCACTGGACGCAAACGCAGACCCATGGCCATTCTTCCCATCATCATCGCCCCCGATGCGCGCCTGAAGGTCAAATGCGCGCCGGTCGGGCGCGTCGACGCCGAAATCCGTGCGCTCATGGACGACATGCTCGAAAGCATGCACGCGGCCCACGGCATCGGCCTGGCGGCGCCGCAGGTGGGCGTGGCGAAGCGGGTCATCGTCGTCGACATCGCCGGCAAGGACGAGGAGCCGGCACCCGTGCGCATGGCCAATCCGCAGCTCCTCTGGGCCTCGGACGAAACCATCGCCAACGAGGAAGGCTGCCTGTCCCTTCCCGACCACTACGCCGAGGTCGCCCGGCCGGGCAAAGTGCGCGTGCGCTATATCGACCACGAGAACGAGGTCCGGGAAACGGAGATGGAGGGCCTGCTCGCCACCTGCACCCAGCACGAGATGGACCACCTGGACGGCGTGCTTTTCGTCGACCACCTGTCGGCCCTCAAGCGCAACATCATCCTGCGCAAGCTGACCAAGACCAAGAAGCTGAAGGAAGCGGAAGCGGTTTAGGGCCCTCTATCATAATAGGAGGGTACCAGGCCCGCGCCCTTGACGGCGGGAAACGGCCCCGGCAGTGTGGCCGGCCTGACCCTTCAAGGAGCCACCGGGGCCGTTCCGGCGGTCCCCCGTTTGACATTCTGAAAGTCTGGAAATCCGATGCCGCGCCTGCGCTTGGTGTTCATGGGAAGCGCCGATTTCGCGGTGCCCATCCTGGGCGCCCTGCTGGAGGCGGGCCACGAGGTGGCCTGCGTCTACGCGCAGCCGCCCAGGCCGGCCGGGCGCGGACACACCGAAAGGCCCGTCCCCGTCCACGCCTTCGCCGCCGCCAGGGGTCTGGCCGTGTGCACGCCGGCCAGCCTGAAGGACGACGGCGAGCACCGGGCCTTCGCCGGGCTTCGCGCGGACGCCGCCGTCGTCGCCGCCTACGGCCTGATCCTGCCCGGACCGATCCTGGCGGCGCCCCGGCTCGGCTGCCTCAACGTCCACGCCTCGCTGCTGCCGCGCTGGCGCGGGGCGGCGCCCATCCAGCGGGCGATCCTGGCCGGCGACGGCGAAACCGGGGTCACCATCATGCGGATGGACGAGGGCGTGGACACGGGCCCCATCCTGATCGCCGAGAAGGTCCCCATCACGGCCGAGGCCACGGCCGCCGGCCTCGGCGATACCCTTTCCCGGATGGGGGCGCGCCTGATCGTCGGCGCCCTGGACGGCCTGTCCGGGAGCGGGCTCAGGCCGGTGCCCCAGCCCGCCGAGGGCGTCACCCATGCGCGCAGGCTGGACCGGGACGAGGGCCGCCTCGACTGGCACCGGCCGGCGGCCGATCTGGAGCGCGCGGTGCGGGCGCTCAATCCCTGGCCCGGGACCTGGTTCCGGCACGGCGGAGAGCGCATCAAGGTGCTGGCGGCGGCGGTTGTCGAGACCCCGGCGGCGGCGGCGCCGGGCAGTGTGGTGGACGGCCGCCTCACGGTGGCCTGCGGTTCCGGGGCGCTGCGTCTGCTGCGCGTGCAACGGGGAGGCAAGGCGCCGGCCGAGGCCGACGCGTTCCTGCGCGGCTATCCGGTGGCCGCGGGAACCCGGTTAAGCTGACTGCGGCGCGCTTTCGAGCTCGGCCAGCATGGGAGCCGAATCCTCGATCGTCTGGATCTTGTCGATCCCCTGTTTCATCTCGGACATGATGAATTCCGCGCGCTTGACCGGGCCGCCCGAGTCCTTTTTGGGGAACAGCCGGGCCCAGGCGTCCATCTTGACGCTGAGGGCGCAGAGCACGCCGCCGATGGTGGTGTGATAGCTCTCGATCAGGTCTTCGACCTTGCGGAAGCGCTCGGCGGAGATGTTGTTCCACATGTCGGTGGTGCTGCGGTCGAAGTTCTCGAAGCGCCCGGTGATGGCGACCATGAGCCCGTTGATGGTGGACTGCATCATGGTGCAGGTCTTCATCAGGTTCTGGTCGTTCTTGAGCTGCCAGTTGAGGCGGATTTCGTCCAGGGCGTTGAGGAACATACCGATGGTCGGCTCGATCTGGTCCAGGCATTGCCGGTAGTACGACAGCGAAAGGAAGATGTCGCCATAGTCCTCCAGGAACTTGGGGACGTCCTCGAGCCCGATTTCCAGTTTTTGCGACATGATCTTCAGCTTCTCCCGGGCCTTGGTTAAATCCGGGTCGCGGAACAGGCGGATCACGTCCTCGAAGGTCTGGATGGAAACGTCCTCGCCGCCGTAGATCTGCGTGATCAAGGGCCGGGTGAAGGACGTCATGTATTCGTTCAATTCCGTCTGTTTGGTCGGGGACAGCTTGAGCGAACCCACGCTGTTGACCGCAATGCCGTGATTGCGCAGCAGGATTCTGAGGCTGAAAACGTCGTAGCTGGGGAGGTCCGCCAGCTTGCGCAGGAGGATGAGGTCGGGATGGGGCGGGATCTCGGGCCAGCCGAACTCCCCGCCCAGGTCCTCGATGTCCACCTGCCCGCTGCCCGTATCTTCGTCACCGAAAAACTCGATGATGCTTTCCAGGCGGACGTTCCTGATCAGCCGCGCCCTTTTCAGGGCCGGCGTCTCTATGGGAACGATGGACAGCGGCAGGATGTGAAGGGAATCCCTGTCGACGTCGCGAATGTCGTCGGCCGCCTGCTCGGTCATGGCACTGCTCGCGTCCAATCCGGCGGGGACGGGGTCCGCCGATGCTTCCAACCATTGCCGCCTCAATAAAAATATGGGTCTTGCGGAGACCGGCTGCCCGAGAAAACGTCGCCGCGGCGGCGGCGCAACACCGGCGCCGTCCGCGGCCCCCGCAGAGCGGTCGGTTAACGCCAATATTATTGACCATTGGTATATGGGGCGGAATCCCGGCTAAAAAGGCGTCATGCCCCGCTACAAGCTGATCATGGAGTACGACGGCCGGGACTTCGTCGGCTGGCAGCGCCAGGACAACGGCACCGCCATCCAGGAGCTGGTGGAAGACGCCATCGCGCGGTTCTCGGGCGAGAGCGCGACCACCATCGCCGCCGGGCGGACGGACGCCGGCGTCCACGCCCTTGGCCAGGTGATCCACTTCGACCTGGCCCGCCAGTGGACGCCCGGCACCGTGCGCGACGCGCTGAACTTCCACCTCAAGCCGGCGCCGGTGGCGGTGCTCGGGGCGGAGATCGTAAGCGGGGACTTCAACGCCCGCTTTTCAGCGCGCGCCCGGGCCTATCTGTACCGCATCACCAACCGCCGGCCGCCGCCGACGCTGGAGCGCGGCCGCACCTGGTGGGTGGCCGTGCCGCTGGACGCAGAGGCGATGGCGGAGGCGGCGCGCCTGCTCGTCGGCGAGCACGACTTCACCACCTTCCGCGCCATCCGCTGCCAGGCCAAATCGCCGGTCAAGACCCTGGACGTGCTGGACGTGCGGCGCGCCGGCGAAGAGATCCACATCGCGGCGCGGGCGCGCTCCTTCCTGCACCACCAGATCCGCAACGTGGTGGGCACGCTGCGTCTCGTCGGCGAGGGCAAGTGGAGCGCGGACGACGTGGGCGCCGCCCTCGAGGCCCGCGACCGGGCCCGCGGTGGCCCGACGGCCCCGCCCGACGGCCTCTATCTGGTGGAAGTCGTGTATTAGGAGGACTCTCGTGCGGGAGCGCGGGGACCGGCGCCCCCTGGAAAGCCCTACAGCATCGACGAGGCCACGATGTCGATGAACACGCTGAGCACCAGGTCGAGCGCCACCAGCGCGACGGCGGTCCCGGCGCCCACGTCCAATGCGACCTTGGCGATGAACCACCCGTAGACAAGGATGAGCGAGAGGGCGATCAGGCTCAGCGGCCCCGTCGCCTCCGCCGGTATGACGCCCGCCATCCCCAGCATGACGAGCGGCAGATACAGCCCGTTCTGCAGCACCGAGGCCCAGTTGTAGGCGACGATGTAGCCCAGGTAGCGCTCCTCGCGGTCGAGCAGGCGCGCCAGGGACACCATGACCAGGGGAAACGCGATCCAGGCGATGACGTAGGCGATGGCCTCGACGGAGGCGAAGCGGGCTTCGTCGACGGCCTCCCCGCCCGCCGCGTAGCGCATGACCAGTAGGACGGCGAACACCGGCGCCACGATGACCGCGGCGTAAAAAGAACGCCAGAAGCCGGCGAGGGAGGTCTCGAAATAGGTCATGGCGCGGGCGTCGAAACGGGCCAGCCGGTAGGCGCCGTAGAGGGAGGTGGCCGCTTCCCGGGCGCTCAGCATTACGCCGCTTCGGCGAAGAAGCCGTCGAGCACCGCCTGGTAAATGTCGGCGAGCGCGCGAACCTCGGAAACGGCCACGTTCTCGTCCACCTTGTGCGCGGTCTCGCCGGTGATCCCGAACTCCACCACCGGGCAGTGGTCCTTGATGAAGCGGGCGTCCGAGGTGCCGCCGGTGGTGCTCAGTTCCGGCGTCCGTCCGGTCACCTGCTTGACCGCGGATGCGACCAGGTCGCTTAACGGCCCCGGCGGGGTCATGAAGGCCTCGCCCGAGACCTTCACCTGCAGATCGAAGCGCCCGCCCACGCCCGCGCAGCGCTCGGTGAGCCATGTTTCGACATCACCGGCGGTGTGCCGGTCGTTGAAGCGGACGTTGAAACGGGCATGGGCCTGGGCCGGGATCACATTCGACGTGGGGTTGCCCACGTCCACCGACGTGATGGTCACCGTCGAGGGCTGGAAATGCTCCGTGCCGTCGTCGAGCGGGGTGCCGTCGATGGCGGCCAGCATCCGGATCAGGCGCGGAATCGGGTTGTCGGCCAGGTGCGGATAGGCGGCGTGGCCCTGGGTCCCGTGCACGGCGAGGCGGCCGTTGAGGCTGCCCCGCCGTCCGATCTTGATCATCTCGCCCAGGGCCGTCAGGTTGGTGGGCTCGCCGACCAGGCAGGCGTCGATGGCTTCGCCCCGTCCCTTAAGCCACTCCAGGACCTTGACCGTGCCGTTGACCGCCGGGCCCTCCTCGTCGCCGGTGATCATCAGGCTGATGGAGGCGCCGAAGCCGGGGCCGCGCCGGGCGAGGAACCGCGACGCCGCGGCGACGAAGCAGGCGATGGCGCTTTTCATGTCCGCCGCGCCGCGCCCGTAAAGCCGGTCCGCGGTCACCTCGGCGGCGAAGGGATCGTGGGTCCACGCGGCCCTGTCGCCGGCCGGCACCACGTCCGTATGCCCGGCGAAGCAGAAATTGGGGGCGCCGCCGCCGATGCGGGCATAGAGGTTGTCCACGTCCGCCGTCCCCGCCTCGGAAAAGGTCAGCCGGTGGCAGGCGAACCCGAGGCGGTCAAGCGCGTCCTCCAGCACGTCGAGCGCCCCGGCGTCCTCGGGCGTGACGCTGGGACAGCGGATGAGCGCGCGGCTCAGGTCAAGAGGGTCGATGATGTCGGTCAATCTCTGAGCAGATCGTTGATCGAGGTCTTGGAACGGGTTTTCTCGTCGACTCTTTTGACGATGACGGCGCAATAGAGTGCCGGCCCCGGGCTGCCGTCGGGCAGGGGCCTGCCCGGCAGGGTCCCCGAAACCACGACCGAGTACGCCGGAACACGGCCGTAGTGGACCTCGCCGGTGGCCCGGTCCACGATCTTGGTCGAGGCGCCTATGTAAACGCCCATGGACAGCACCGAGCCCTCTTCGACGATCACCCCTTCCGCGACCTCGGCGCGGGCGCCGATGAAGCAGTTGTCCTCGATGATCACCGGGCCCGCCTGCAGGGGCTCCAGCACGCCGCCGATGCCGGCGCCGCCCGAAATGTGGCAGTCCGCGCCGACCTGCGCGCACGAACCCACGGTGGCCCAGGTGTCGACCATGGTACCGCCGCCCACGTGGGCGCCCAGGTTGACGAAACAGGGCATCAGCACCACCCCCGGCGCGATATAGGCGGAATGCCGCACCACGCAGTTGGGAACGGCGCGGAACCCCGCGGCGCGGAACCGGGCCGTGTCCCAGCCGTCGAACTTGGACGGCACCTTGTCGAACCACTGGGCGCTCCCCGGTCCGCCGGCGATGGGTGCGGTGTCGGTAAGGCGGAAGGACAGCAGCACCGCTTTCTTTAACCACTGATTGACCCGCCATTTACCGTTCACCTTTTCGGCCACCCGGGCGTCGCCGCTGTCGAGCAGGGCGAGGGCCGAGTCCACGGCGCCGCGGATGGCGCCGCCGGTGCCGGGATCGATGGACTCGCGGTCCTCCCAGGCGGCGTCGATGGTGGATTGCAAGGGGGCGGTGCTCATGGCTTCACGGTGACCACAAGAAGGAATGGAATGCGGCCTCAGACCATGGGCGAGGCCGGTGGCGCTGTCAACTTAGTGTCCTGTCCGCCACCACGTCCTCCAGCCAGGGGACAAGGTCGTCGATCACGTGGTGCACATGGTCGCCGTCGGCGCCCTCGACGCCGACCGGGGAGTCGTTGCGCAGCCATACCGTGGTCATGCCCAGCGCCGCCGCCGGCGCCAGGTTGCGCGCGATGTCCTCGATCATCACGGTCTTGCCCGGGTCAAGCCCGTGGCATTGCACCAGCGCGTCGTAGATCCGGGGTTCGGGCTTGGGCACGTACTCGGCGTCCGCGATGTCGAAGACGGCGTCGAAGTGACGGGTGACGCCAAGCCGGTCGGTGATGCGCCCGGCATGGGCGGCGGACGCGTTGGTGAAGATGTACTTTCGTCCGGGAAGGCGTGCCAGCGCCGCGCCCAGGGCCGGGTTCGGCGGCACCGGGTCGAGATCGACGGCGTGGACGTACTCGAGGAAAAGGCCGGGATCCAGGCCATGCCGGTTCATCAGCCCGCGCAGGGTGGTGCCGTATTCCCGGAAGTAGGTCTTCTGGACCCGTCGCGCCTCGTCCAGGTCGAGGTCCAGGAAGCGGGCGATGAACGCCCGCATGCGCTCGTCGATCTGGGCGAACAGATTGGTGGAAGGGGGATACAACGTGTTGTCCAGGTCGAACACCCAGGCCTCGGCCTGGCGCAGGGCATGGGCGCGCGGGCGCGCCGCGGGGCCGGGTTCGCCTCGGTTGGGACTTGGCGCCATGCGGTCATTATACCAAGGATCGCTGATCATGACCCATAGAGATCGCGTAGGCGGCTCGTCGGGCAGGAGGAAAGGTGCAGGCGATGCGGCGCATCGTCAAAACTTTTCGACGCCCTCCGACGGGCCGCATACGCGACCGCAACGGCGGCTTACCAAGGCTTTCGGACGGGGTCGCGCA
>JACZQZ010000101.1 GCA_022545455.1 Pseudomonadota bacterium | reverse complement strand
TCGCAACGCCGCCCTTCGGGTCGCTCTTCCCGTCCCCTCGGGGCGTCGGGAAGGCTTTCCGATGGGCCGCCATCGCCTGCGCCTCCCCTCCTGCCGAGGAAACGGGAAAAGCGATCGTATGGGTGCAATTTAGCTGATACAGGCCACTAGGCCCATGTGCTCCCGCTACGAGATCGACGCGAGCCCCCGGGACCTGGCGCAACGCTTCGCGCTCGACGACCCGCCGCCGGTTCCTCCGGCGCCCGAGCTGCGCCCCACGGACCGCGCCCTGGTGATCGCCGGCGCGCGGCGGGCGCACCTCCTGGTCTGGGGGCTGCCGGCGCCGTGGAACGGCAAGCCGCTGATCAACGCCCGCGCCGAGACCCTGGCCCGCAAAAAGACCTTCCGTCCCCTGCTCGGCAACCGGTGTCTGGTTCCGGCGACCGCGTATTTCGAGTGGCGCAGCGAAGGCCGGCACAAACTGAAGATGCGCATCGCGCCCGCCGACGGCGGACTGATGGCCTTCGCCGGGCTCACCGACGGCGACCACTTCACGATCATCACCTGCGCCCCGGCCCCGGCCATCGCCCACATCCACAACCGCATGCCGGTGATCCTGGATGCCGGGGCGGAGGAGCCGTGGCTGGACTTAGGCCTTCCCTTCACCGCCGTCGGCGGGCTGCTCGTTCCCTATGCGGGGGGCCGACTGGCGGCCGACGAGGAACCCCTGCCCCGGCGCGAGCCGGACCTTTTCGGCCCCGGCGCCTAGATCATGGATTCATTAACCGGTGTTGCGAGTGGCGATGTCCGCTTTACTCCACATAGCGGACCAATCTCAGGGTCGGTGCTGATGTCCGCTAATGACCCTAAGCGGAAGTTTTGCCCGCGCTCACACCAATGGGAGAGTAAGACCACGCGCCTCAGACAAACTGGCCAGATCGCCGCTTTCACCAAGCCGCACAAGGTCTAAATTTAGGCTTCCTTAACGGGTTCTGTGGAACAGTCCGCACCGCGGTCATTCCCGGCATGAGCCGGTGACACCACTTCCTGGCGCACGGGCTGTTATTTGATTCCGACTCTCTGCGCAGCACCTGACGACTCGTCGGCCGGAAGTCGCCAGTGCCAATCCGCCAGCACAGGACAAGCGCGCGTGGGCGACGCACGGATCGTCCCGGCGCTTCTCGTCGCGGCGTTTCTCCTCGTTGCCGCCGCCGCACCCGGCACCGCGCGCGCGGCGGAGCATGACTTCGAGCCCGGCGAGATCCTCGCCCCCGGCGCCGGGCGACCGGCTTCCGCCGCGCACGGGATGGCGGAGGCCGCGGCTGAGGGCGACGAGGCGTTGCTCGAAGCCGTCGCGGCCGCCGTTCAGGAAAACCCTGAACGCGCGCAGGCGATCGTCGACGAGGCGACGCGCCTCAATCCCGACCTCGCGGAAGCGATCGCGACGATGGCCCTGGCCGCCGGCGGCGAGATCGAGATCGCTGTCGCGGCGGGGCCGGCCTTCCCAATCCTGGGCGTGCTCGTGGGCGTGGGCGGCGCGGGCGGCGCGGCGGCAGCGGTCGGCGGAGGCGGCGGAGGCGGCGGCGGTGATGGCGCATCCCCATCCGTGACCCCCGGTGACTTCGAGACGCCCGACGACGGCGCACCCCCACCCCTGGCCCCCGGTGACTTCGAGACGCCCGAGTACAACGCCCAGGAGGGCCTCGGCCTGATCAACGCCTCGGACGCTTACGCGCGCGGCCTCACGGGCAAGAACATCGTCGTCGCGGTGGTCGATACCGGACTCGACGTCACCCACCCGGAATTCCAGGGACAGATCGCGCCCGGCGGGTTCGACTTCGTCGACGGCACGGCGACGATGAGCGACCCGTTCGGTCACGGCACCCTCGTCTCGGGAATCATCGGCGCGCGCAAGGACGACGTCGGCATGCACGGCCTCGCGTTCGACGCCAAGCTCCTCCCGTTCAGGATCTTCGATGCCGACGGCAGATTCGCGGTCTCGAACGCGCAGTTGGCGGCGGCGTTCGATGGCGCCGTCGCCAACGGTGCCGGGGTCGTCAACAACAGTTGGGGAACGGCAATCGACGTCACTGCCGTGACCGAGCAGGAGGTCACCGACTTTTTCGTCGAACCGGAGGTGCTCGACGCCATGCAACGCACGGTCGACAGTGGCAGCGTCGTCGTCTTCGCCGCCGGCAACGCGTCGTTCGCTAATCCCAACATCGAGGCCGGGCTGCCGTTTCATTTCCCGGCGCTGCAGAATCTGTGGGTCGCGGTCATCGCTCTCGACCTCGGCGGCAACCTGACCAGCTACACGAATCGCTGCGGCGTCGCCGCGGCGTGGTGCATCGCCGCGCCGGGGGGTGGCGATCCGGGCCAGGGCGAAGCGGGCGTCTTCTCGACGGCGAGCGGCGGCGGATATCGCCGCGCCTCGGGGACCTCGTTCACCACACCGCACGTCTCGGGCGCACTCGCGATCATCCTCGAGCTGTTCCAGGGCCTGACGCCGCAGGAGGCCGTCGAGCGCCTGTTCGTATCCGCCAACGGCAACGGCGTCTACGGGGACTCGGCGATCTTCGGCCACGGCTTGCTCGATCTCGGGGCCGCGACGCAGCCGATCGGCACGGTCTTCGTGATCACGGGCGACAGCTTAAGCGGGCCTGCCTTCGCGCTCGACACGACGCGCATTCGCCTCGGCAATGCCTTCGGTGACGGCCTCACGAACAGCCTTGCGGGCGTCACGCTCGCGGTGTTCGATTCGTACAACGCGCCGTTCTACGTCGATCTCGGCGCGTTCGTGCAGGCTGACAGTGGCCGCCTCGACCTCGATTCGCTCTTTCAAAGGTTCGGCAAGTTCTCGACGCGGCAGACCGTGGCCTATAGTTTCGGCGAGCTGTCCTATGCGTTCAGTAGCTCCGGGGACGACGCCATGGTCCCCGGCCGCGCGCCGAAGACCGAGCTCGAGGAGCTGTCGTTCACCGGGCCTTTGACCGCTACCTCGGAGCTCACGTTAAACTACAACACCCATCCGGCGCTTGCGTTCGGCCTGCAAGGAAGCGGCACGGTCGATCGCAACATCATGGTGTCGACCGCCGCCTTCGCCGCGCCCTACATGTCGTTCGCCGAGCGCGGCTATAACTTCGCCACCGCCACCGAGCTGTCCGGTCTCGGAACTCTCCGGCTGGGCGCGTTCTTCGGCGAGACCGAAAACGAGGGTTCAGGCGAGTCGTTCGGCACCACCGCGGAGCTTGCCGTTCCGGTGGGCGAGCGCGCGAACCTCACCGTCCAGCTCGGCTCGCTGTCCGAGCGTGAGACGTTTCTCGGCAGCCACACCGAAGGCGCGTTCGAGATCACAGGCGGCGTGCCGACGTACTTCGGCGGCGTCTCGGGCGAGATCGCGCTGAGCGACACGTGGCGGCTCGTCGGCAGCGCTTTCGCCGGGCTCTCGTACCCGCAAGCCGCCAAGGACTCGCTCTTCGCCGACGTCTCACCGATCCTCACGCAGTCGTTCACCGCAGGCGTCGTCGGCGACGGCGTGTTGCGCGACGGCGACCGCCTCGGTTTCCTCGTCAACCAGCCGCTCAGGGTGACGAGCGGCAGCGCCGAGCTCGCGCTCGCCACCGGCCGCGACACGGAGCGTAACGTCTTGACCGACAGGTTCACGGCGGACCTCGCCCCCGACGGCCGCGAAATAGACGTAGAGGCGTTCTACAGTCTGTCGATCGCCGACCACACACGGTTGACGACGAGCGCCATGCTGCGCTCGGAACCGGGCCACATCGAGGGCGCAAGCCCCGAAGGCATCTTCATGCTGCGCTTCGAGCAGAGGCTCTAGCGGCGTGGAGATAACGCCTGTGTCGCGCGCGTGACGTTCTCGGAGAGCCGATAGGCGGTCGCGACACAGGGCAAACCCCTTTCTATCCGGGCTCCATGCGAAGGTCCGTTATTGGCTAGAAGCGGACATTCACCCACACAGTGACTTACGTCCGCTTTACCCCCTAAAGCCGACATCGGCGCCGCGCGGCTGACCCAACTCTCGTTTATGGGTACACGACCTGGCAGTCGGCGTGGTGCGTCACCGCGTCAGTGGGCCATGAACAGGGGGACCGTCGCCTCCGCCAGAACGTGCCGGGTGACGCCGCCGAGGATCAACTGGCGCATGCGGCTGTGGGTGTAGGCCCCCATGACGAGCAGGTCGGCGCCGGCGTCGGCGCACTCCTTGAGCAGCTCCGCCCCCACCGCGCGGTCGGTGGCGGCAAAGGTTTTCGTCTCCACTTTCACCCCATACCAGGCAAGGTAAGCCGCCAGCTCCGGGGCGGCCGAGGCCGAGGTGCGGTCGCTCTCGACGGTCAGGATGACCACGCCGTCGGCGCGGGTGATCAACGGCAGGGCGGCGGACACCGCGCGCGCGGCCTGGGCGCTGCCGTTCCACGATATGGCCACCTTGCGGCCGAGCGCGCCGGGGGCGCTGGGGGTGCTGGGAGGCGCCACCAGCACCGGGCGGCCGGTTTCGAAGAGGGCCGCGTTCAGGGTCATGACCGAGGTTCCCTCCAATTGCGACGTCGGCCGGCCGACGACGATCAGGTCGACGAGCCGTCCCCGCCACGCCGTGGCCTCGTCTTCGCGGCCCGTGTCCTCGGTCCAGCTCGCCGACACCTTTTCCGCCGGGGCGGGTTTATCGACCACGGCAATGCCGTGCTCGGCGCACAAGCCGTCGAACATGGCGCGTGCCTTGGCGGCCCGCTTGGCGGCCTCGGTCTCGGCCAGTTCGATCATTTCCTCGATCATGGTTCCCGACATGCCTTCGCCGAGCAGGGGCACGGCGTCCTTCGGGTCGGCGCGCATGTGAAGAACCTTCACGTTCGCGGCAAGATCGCGGCCGACCTTGAACGCCGTCTCCAGGGCCGGTTTCGATGCGTCGGAGCCGTCCAGCGGAACGAGTATGGTCCTGATCCCCATCCCTTCCTCCTTTGCCCGGCGGCGCCCGGCAGCCCGGTCTTGCCGAGACCGCCCGGCAGCCGTTTGCACGCTCCCATCATGGCCACCCGGAAGAGAAATATAAAGGGTGCGTGTGACGAGGCCGCAGGGAATGGCGCGGGGGATGGTCCCGTTTCCCCGGATTACAGGCCGATCAGCGCCCGTCCCTTGCCGAGGGTCTCTTCCCTGGGCCCCGAGCTGTCGATCCGGTTCCAGTCGATCTCGCCCAGGTCATAGGCCGCCTGTGCCCGGACCAACCCGGCGTCGGCGTCGGAGACGTTCCTGCGGCGCACCGTGACCCGCCGTTGGCGCGCCTCGAGCGGCGCCTCCAGCCACAGGCCGTGGAACGGCACGCGCGTACGCGCCGAGATCGCGGCGACGGCGCGGCGCTGCCCGGGGCGGGCGAAAACCGCGTCGGCGATGACCGCGTACCCGGCCTCGAGCGCCGTCTGCGCCTCCTCGAACATGGTCCGGTAGGTCCGTTCCGTCATCGCCGCCGAATAGCCCTCCGGCCCCAGCCGGGCCAGCAGGTCGACACCGGAGAGGCGCTTGCGGACCACGTCGCTGCGCACCACCCGCGCCCCGGGGGGCGCGCCCAGGGACGGCGCCAGTTCCCGGGCCAGGCGCGACTTGCCGGCGCCGGAAAACCCGCCGATGGCGACGAGCACCGGCGGCAACGGCGCGAGATAGGCGAGCGCCCTGTCCAGGTAAGCGCGGGATTCGGCGCGCGACCGCCGGGCCTCGGCGCGGTCCGTCCGGGTGGCCGCGGCGGCCGCCTCCACATGGGAACGGATGGCGGCGCGCACGGACAGGAACAGGCCCAACGCCCCAAGACCGGCGGTGTCCCCGGTGATGTCCAGGTAGCGGTTCAACGCGATACTGGCCAGCCGTCTCAGTCCCCGGTGGTCCAGATCCATGAGCACGAAGGCCAGGTCGTAAAGCACATCGATGTCGCTCAGGACCGGATTGAACTCGATGGCGTCGAACAGGGTCGGCTTTCCGTCCATGCGAAAGATGTTGCGCAGGTGCAGATCCCCATGGCAGTGCCTGACACGGCCCCCGGCCCGGCGGGCATCGAGAAGCGCCGCGCACCCGTCCAGCGCACGCCGCGTCGACACGTTCAGCCGCTCCACCTTTACCGGGTCGAGCACGCCGTTTGCGCATT
Source organism: Pseudomonadota bacterium (assembly GCA_022545455.1). GTDB lineage: Bacteria > Pseudomonadota > Alphaproteobacteria > Rhodospirillales > 2-02-FULL-58-16 > JACZQZ01. The sequence continues at coordinate 4,111 of JACZQZ010000101.1, read as the reverse complement.
CGGCGAAGGTTTCGGCGTTGCCGTCGACGATCACCCCCATGCCGGCGTGTCCGCCGCCCCGCACGCGCTCCTCCGCCTCGCCGTGCAGGCGGGCGACGGCGTCGGCCAGATCCTCCATGGCGGCACGGTCGAGGGCGCCGAGCCGGGCCAGGCGGTCGAACAGGGTGTCTTGGTCAAAGCGGGTCATCTCCACCAGCCAGTCGACCGGCGCCCCGTCGCCGCCAAGGCGCAAGCCCCCGCCCGGCTCCCGCGTCACGGCGACGACGCCCAGGTACATGCCGGGCGCGGTGCGCCGGTTGACCGCCACCTCGGCCTCGCAGGAGGTGCGGCGCAGCGCGCTGGTGGAGAAATCGAGATAGGGGAAACGGACCGCCCGCTTGAGTTTGTACGCCCGGTCGCCGGTCAGGAAGATCACGGAAACGTGGGTCTCCAGCCGCTCCACGGCCGACGCCCCGCTGCCGTAGGCCTGGGGACGGGACAGGAAGGCGATGACATCGCCTTGATCCTCGACGATCACGGTGAACGGTTCCCGGCCTGGTACCCGCTTGCGCCGGCGCCCGTTTGCCTCGCCTCAATCGAAGGTCGTGCGTTTTTCATCCACCCCTTCCGGGTCCTCGTGGATGATCACCTCGGCCTTGGGGTAGGCGCGCTCGATCTCGGCCTCGACCTGATCGGAGATCTCGTGCGCCCGGGTGAGCGTGAGGGCTCCGTCCATCTCCAGGTGAAACTGAATGAACAGTTGCAGCCCGGACGACCGTGTCCTGAGGTCATGCATGTTGCGCACGTCGGGATGGGCGAGCACGATTTGGCGGATACGCTGGCGCTCGGCATCGGGCAGTTCGCGGTCCATGAGGAGGTTCAGCGCCTGGCGCCCGATCACCCAGGCGCCCCACACGATGTAGCCGGCGATGGCGGTGGCGAACAGGGGATCGGCCCATCGCCATCCCAGCCTGGTCGCCAGGATCAGCGACACGATGACGCTGGCGTTGACCAGCACGTCCATCCTGTAATGCACGGAATCGGCGCGGATGGCGACGGAGTCCGTCTGCCGCACCACGTGCCTCTGGAAAAGCACCAGGGCGACGGTCAGGGCGATGGAGAAAACCATCACCGCTATACCGGTCTCGGTGTTCTCGAGGTCCCTGGGCTGGATGAACCGTTTGCCCGCCTCGATCAGCAGGAAGGCCGCGGAGCCGCAGATGAAGGCGGCCTGCGCCAGGCCGGCCAGGGGCTCGGCCTTGCCGTGACCGAAGCGGTGTTCGCGGTCGGCCGGCAGCAAAGCCTGGCGGACCGCAAACAGGTTGATGAGCGATGCGCCGGCATCCAACAGGGAATCGATGAGCGTCGACAGCAGGCTGACCGAATCGGTGGCCAGCCACGCGGCGAACTTGGCGACGATGAGGACGACCGCCACCGACACCGAGGCGTAGGTGGCCAGTCTCATGAGCCGCGCCGCCCTGTGCCTGGAAACCGGGCGCTCGGTTGCGCTCAATGTGGATGTCTCGGGCATGGCAACCTGCCTTGGCTCCCTACGGGTACAGCCGCTCCTTTCGCCAACCCCCGCCGTCGCGATGGTACACCACGCGGTCGTGCAAACGGAACGGCTGCTCCCGCCAAAACTCGATGTGCTCCGGAACCACCCTGAAACCGGACCAGAAATCGGGCCGGGGCACGGTCCCCACGTGGAACTTGGCGGTGTACTTGGCCACACGCGCCTCCAACCGGAAGCGCCCTTCCATGGGACGGGACTGCTTGGACGCCCATGCCCCGATCTGGGCGCCACGCGGGCGGGTGGCGAAATAGGCATCGGCCTCGGCGTCGTCCACCCGCTCCACCGTCCCTTCGACGTGGACCTGCCGCTTGAGCGATTTCCAGTAAAAACACAACGCCGCGCGGGGATTGGCCGACAGCTGTTCCGCCTTGCGGCTTCCCAGGTTGGTGTAGAAGGTAAAGCCGCGCTCGTCCACGCCCTTGAGCAGGATCATGCGCGCCGACGCCGCCCCGTCGGGCGTGACGGTGGCCAGGGTCATGGCGTTGGGATTGTTGGGCTCGGACCGTTCGGCGTCGGCCAACCAATCCTTAAACAGGCCGATCGGATTCTCGCTTGTAGTGACAGTCATGGTGTCCTTGCGTTAATATCTCGAAAAGGCTTTCACGATACCGTGGGGTCGGGGCGCGGTCCTGGAACCGGCGTCGAGCGGGGGCCGGTGTCTTCCTTCCACAGGCTAGCTTCCACAGGCTAGGGAAGGTTTGTGTTTTCGATTTGTCAAGGAACAGCTGAATCGAGGTACGGAATCATGGACATCAAGCGCATCGCCTCTGTTGCTTTTGCCGCCCTGTTGCTCGCGGCCTGCGCAGACTACCAGAATCGCCCGAAACAGGCCGGCGGCACCCTTATCGGCGCCGGCCTTGGCGCCCTCGCCGGCTCGCAGATCGGCTCGGGCAGGGGACAGCTCGCCGCGGTGGCGATCGGCGCCCTCGCCGGCGCTTTTATCGGCAGCGAGATCGGCAAGTCCCTGGACAAGGCGGACCGTCTGTACGCGCAACAGGCACAGAAAAAGGCCTACGTGGCACCGATCGGCGAGACCATCGCCTGGAACAACCCCGATTCGGGGAATTCCGGCAGCTTCACGCCGACCCGTGACGGAACGAACACGGCGACCGGCGAATATTGCCGCGAGTATCAGACCACGGTCAACGTCGGCGGCAAGGCCGAGTCGGCCTATGGCACCGCGTGCCGGCAGCCCGACGGGAGTTGGCGAATAACCAAATAACGCGCTGCGGCGGCGGAACGTCCTCCGGCGGACGCCGTTGTATTCCGCGGCCGTGGCCGCGGGTGTCTAACGGGTCCGCCGGCTGGCCTGAATGACGGGCCGGTACGAAAACCCCGGCGTCCCGCGGAACACCCGCGAAGACCGGTCGAGGCGCGGGGACAGGCGCCCCGCTCGGCTATTGCCTTTCCCTGGTTTCGTGTAGGATGCCGCCACCTTGTCCGGCAACGGATGAATTTTTTTTGACCACCGCATGAGGATCCCATGGGCGAACCGGCGCCGCTGATGGCGGGAAAACGGGGCCTGATCATGGGCGTCGCCAACGACCGTTCCATCGCCTGGGGGATCGCAAAGGCGGTGCACGACCACGGCGCCGAACTCGCCTTTACGTATCAGGGAGAGGTGTTGCACAAGCGCGTAGCGCCCCTGGCCGATTCGCTGGAATCGGAGATCGTAATGCCCTGCGACGTCACCGACATGCCCAGCATGGACACCGTCTTCGACACCCTCCGCGAACGCTGGGGCCGGCTGGACTTCGTCGTCCACGCCATCGCCTATTCGGACAAGGAAGAATTGAAGGGCAAGTACATCGACACCTCCGCCGGCAACTTTGCCAAGACCCTGAACATCTCGTGCTATTCCTTTACCGCGCTGTGCCAGCGCGCGGTGCCGTTGATGACCGAGGGCGGAAGCCTGCTCACCCTGACCTACGTGGGCTCGCGGCGGGTGACGCCGCATTACAACGTGATGGGCGTCGCCAAGGCGGCGCTGGAAGCCAGCGTGCGGTACCTGGCCGAGGACCTGGGCCGGCAGGACATCCGGGTCAATGCGATTTCCGCCGGGCCCATGAAAACCCTGGCGGCTTCCGGCATCGGTGATTTCCGCTACATCCTCAAGTGGAACGAGTACAACTCGCCGCTCAGGCGCAATGTCACGCTCGACGACCTCGGCGGCGCCGCCCTGTACCTGTTGAGCGATCTCTCCACCGGAGTCACCGGGGAGACACACTACGTGGACTGCGGGTATCACATCGTCGGCATGAAAGCGGTCGACGCGCCCGATATCACCACGGTGTGACGGCGTAGGGCGCCCCGTCGAAGACGTTTGCGTTCCCGGACATCCGCCCGGGCCGGCGCCGCGGCCGTCCATAAAGCCAGAGACCCACGCAGAGGAAATCAGACCCCCATGTCCGGCAACACCTTCGGCCACCTGTTCCGGTTCACCACCTTCGGCGAGAGCCACGGCGCGGCCCTCGGCTGCGTCGTCGACGGCGTGCCGCCCAGGATCCACCTCGCCGAAGACGACATCCAGGTGCACCTGGACCGGCGCCGGCCCGGCGG
>JACZQZ010000100.1 GCA_022545455.1 Pseudomonadota bacterium | reverse complement strand
CCACATGGACGAAGGCCTGATCGCCGAACGGAAGTTCTAGGGCCGGGCAAAAAAGCGGGGCATTGCCCCGCTTCGTGTTTTTTCCGGGGCGTCGCCCCGGACCCCGATACCAATGGGGTCCAGGGGTTTTGAAAACCCCTGGCGGGGGTGGGGGGGGGGGCGGAGCCCCCCATGGCCGTAAGGCCACCACCGGTTATATGCAAAGCGGGAAGTTCCGAGGGGAGCAAAAAAAAGCGGGGCATTGCCCCGCTTTTTGGTTTTCCGGGGCTTCGCCCCGCGCCCCGTGCGCCGGTCAATGGCGGAAGTGGCGGATACCCGTAAACACCATGGCGAGGCCGTTTTCGTCGGCGGCCTTGATGACCTCTTCGTCGCGCATGCTGCCCCCGGGCTGGATGACGGCGGTGGCGCCCGCTTCGGCCGCCGCCAGCAGGCCGTCGGCGAAGGGGAAGAAGGCGTCCGACGCCACCACCGAGCCGACGGCGCGGCTTTCGCGTTCCCCCGCCGCCTCGGATGCCTCCCGGGCCTTGCGGGCGGCGATGTGCGCCGAATCGACGCGGCTCATCTGGCCGGCGCCGATGCCGACGGCGGCGCCGTCCCTGGCGTACACGATGGCGTTGGATTTCACGTGCTTGCAGACGGTGAAGGCGAACGCGAGGTCGGCCATCTCGGTGTTGGTGGGGGCGCGCTCTGTGACCACCTTGAGCTCGCCGGCGATAACCTGGGCGTCCCGCCCCTGGACCAGATAGCCCCCGGCGAGCGACTTCACCGTCGTCCCCGGGGCACGGGCGTCGGGCATGGCGCCGGTCACCAGCACCCGCAGGTTCTCCTTGCCGGCGAGGACGGAGCGGGCGGCGTCGTCCACGTCCGGCGCGATGACCACCTCGCAGAACAGCTTGACGATCTCGCCGGCGCAGGCCTCGTCCAGGGTCCGGTTCACCGCCACGATGCCGCCGAACGCGCTGACCGGATCGCAGGCCAGGGCCTTGGCATAGGCCTCGTGCAGGCTGCCGGCGACGGCGACGCCGCAGGGGTTGGCGTGCTTGATGATGGCGCACGCGGGGCCGTCGAACTCGGCGACCAGCTCGAAGGCGGCGTCGGTGTCGTTCAGGTTGTTGTAGCTCAGCTCCTTGCCCTGGATCTGCTCGGCGGTGGCGATGCCGGGCCGTGGGTCGCCGCCGACGTAGAACGCCGCCTCCTGGTGGGGGTTCTCGCCGTAGCGCAGGCGCTGCCTGAGCTCGCCGGCAAACGGCAGGCGGCGCGGGAAGGGCTCGCCGGCGGTGCGGTGGAACCAGGCGCTGATGGCGGCGTCGTAGGACCCGGTGCGCGCATACGCCGTCGCCGCCAGGCGCGTGCGCAAGGCCGGCGTGGTGGCGCCGCCGCCGGCCTTCATGTCCGCCATCACGTCGGCGTAGTCGCCGCTATCGACGACCACGGTGACGGACTCATGATTTTTGGCGGCGGCGCGGATCAGGGCGGGGCCGCCGATGTCGATGTTTTCCACGCAGGCGGCGGCGTCGGCGCCCCCGGCCACCGCCGCCTCGAACGGGTACAGGTTGACCACCAGAAGGTCGATGGGCGCGATGCCGTGGGCCTTCATCGCCTCTTCGTGAGACGCATCGCCGCGCACCGCCAGCAGGCCGCCGTGGATGGCCGGGTGCAGGGTCTTCACGCGGCCGTCCATGATTTCGGGGAAGCCGGTGTGGTCGGAGACCTCGACGACCGGTATGCCGGCGTCGCGCAGGGCCTTCGCCGTGCCGCCGGTGGACACTATCTCCACCTTGTTGTCGGCGAGGAAGCGGGCGAACCCGGCCAGGCCGGTCTTGTCGGAAACGGAGATCAGGGCGCGGCGGATCGGCGGCATGGACGGGACTTTCCTACGATAGGGGAAACGGGACGGCGTGCGCGCTGGGTCATCCGGACGCCGCGCGCAGGCTGTCTTCGCCGGGCGCCCGGTACTCGGGCACCAGGCGGCGGATCATTTCCATGACCGCGGCGGTGTCGGCGCGCCCGCAGGCCTCCGCCAGCTCGCCCACCGCGCGCGCCAGCTCCCCGGCGTCGGCGGCGCGCGGCGCCGCGGCCAGGATTCCCTTGATCTCGGTGGGGACCAGGGGCTCGCCCCCGTGGAACATCTCCTCGGCCAGCTTTTCGCCGGGGCGCGGGCCGATGATTTCGATCTTGACGTCCACGTCCGGGCGCAGGCCGGCAAGGCGGATCATCTGCCTGGCAAGGTCGACGATGCGCACCGGCTCGCCCATGTCGAGCACCAGGATCTTGCCTTCCTGTTCGTGGTCCCGGCTGCCCAGGGCCGACGCCTGCAGGACCAGCTGCACGGCCTCGCGCACGGTCATGAAATAGCGCTTCATTTCCGGGTCGGTCAACGTCAGGGGCCCGCCGGCGGCCAGCTGCTGCTGGAACAGGGGCACCACCGAACCGGTGGACCCCAGCACGTTGCCGAAACGCACGGTCACACACCGGGTCCCGTCGCCGTTGCCGCGGCGGATGTCGAGCGCCTGGCAGTAGCGTTCGGCGATGCGCTTGGTGGCGCCCATGACGCTCGCCGGGTTGACCGCCTTGTCGGTGGAAATCAGGACCATGGCCGCCACCATGGCCTTGACGCAGGCGTCGGCGACGTTGACGGTGCCGACCACGTTGGTCATGACGCCCTCGAAGATATTGGCCTCCACCATGGGCACGTGCTTGAGCGCCGCGGCGTGGAAGACCAGATGGGGCCGGAACTTCGCCAACATCCTGTCCAGGCGCCCGCGGTCGCGGACGTCGGCGAGCACGGCGTGGCGCCTCACGTCCGGCTTGCGTCCGGCCGTCTCCAGGTCGATGGCATACAGGTTGGCCTCGGAATGGTCGAGAAGGACCAGTTCGGACGGGCCGAAATCGCAGATCTGGCGCACCAACTCGCTGCCGATGCTGCCCCCGGCGCCGGTTACCAGGACCCGCCGGCCTTCGATGAGGGCGTGCATGGCGCCCCGGTCCAGGGCCGTCTGCGGGCGGCCGAGCAGGTCTTCCAGCGCGATGGGCGTGATCTCCACCTTGTCGCTGACGCCGCTCTTGAGGTCGGTGAGCCTGGGCAGCCGGGCCAGCATCATCCCCAACCCGTCGGCGTCGTCCAGCAGGGCGCGCACCCGCGCCCCGTCCATGTTCTCATTGGTGAGGATCAGGCGCTGGGGCCGCTGCCCGTCCGCCGCCAGCCGCTCGACGATGGAGGCCATTTGTCCGGTGGTTCCCATCACCTCGACGCCGTGGATGTGTTGGCCGACGCGCGACGGCCGTTCGGCGACGATCCCCAACACCCGGTAGTTGGCGTCGCGCTGGCGGCGCAGGGCGCGGATGAACAGCTCCGCCCCGTCGCCGGCGCCGACCAGAAGAACCGGTACCCGCCGGTGGCCCCCGTCCTCCAGTTCGAAATCGAAGCGCCGGTCCTTGAGCAGGCGGTAGCAGAACCGCGGGCCGCCCAACAGAGCCGTCAACACGAACCAGTTGATGATCAGGGTAGAGCGCGGCAGCGTCTCCAGCCGCGTCCACAGGAACATCACGACGAGGAAAATCAGGACCACCGCGGCGGTGGCCCGGGTAATCGCCAACAGGTCGTTCAGGGAGGCGTACCGCCACACGCCCCGATAAAGCCCCATGTACCAGAACACGCCGGCCGCGATCATCGTGAACACGATCGTCCCCTGGACCAGGAGCGCCGGCGAATAGTAATACACCGTGTCTCCCAGCCTGAGGTACAGCGACAGGGCGAACGACACCGCCGCCATGACGATATCGTGGGCATAGGCGACGTACCCGCGGGCGGAAATCCTCGCCAGCTGTCTGAACTTCTCTACGAACCGTCTCGGGACGTAAACCATGCTGCCGTCGCGTCCAGTCCCTGTGCCATGGTGAACGGCGGGGCCCAACCGAGGTCCCGCCGGATTTGTCCGTCATCGACCCTAAGGGAGTCAAGCAGGCGGGCGACGATCTCCGATTTTCCCGTCGCCCGGCCGGCCGCCCGCAACAGCGGCGCCGGCACGGGAAACAGCCGCGCCGGCCGGCCCAGGGCGGCGCCCACGCGGCGGATCAGTTCGGGCGTCGAGACATCGTCTCCGTCGCGAACCAGGAATGTCCGGCCCGCCGCGTCCGCGTGGGCGAGGCACCGTATGATGGCGTCGGCCAGGTTGCCGGCATGGATCAGGCTTCGCCGGTTGGAGACGCCGCCCAGCGGCAGGGGCGGGGCCAGGCGGCATATCTTCAGCAGCGCCAGGAAGTTGCCCCCGACCCGTTGCCCGTACACCAGCGGCGGCCGCAGGACCACCGCTTCCATGGGGCCCTGCGCGGCGATCCCGAACAGGGCCGTCTCGGCTTCGCATTTGGAGACCGCATAGGCGTCCCCGGGCGCCGCCGGATCGGATTCGGAGAACGGCGCGGCGCCGGTGGTCTCGCCGTTCACCTTGATGGTGCTCAGGAAAACCAGCCGGCGGACACCGGCGCTGGCGGCCGCCTCCGCCAGCCGGCGCGTGCCGTCGGTGTTGACGCGGCGGTATTCGGACAGCGGATCGGCGGAACGGTCTTCCGTTACGTGGACCCGCGCGGCCAGGTGGACGACCGCCTCGACGCCGTCGAGCGCGGCGCCCCAGTCGGTATCCGGCCCGAGGTCCGAAACGGGCCGCACCTCGACGCCTTCGGTGGCTTCCGCGGCCCGCGGATTGCGGCTCGACACGCAAACCTCGTGGCCGGCGGCGAGGAGGGCGGGGCACAACGTCCGTCCGATGAAGCCGGTGCCGCCGGTGACCAGGACCCTGGTCATGCGGTCCGGCCCGCCTCGTCGCCTCGCCCGGCGGCCGCCAGTTCCAGTACCTCGATGGTCAGCCGGGCCTGGTGTTCGCGGCTGTGCCGGGGCGCGGCCGCCAGGCTGCGGCGGGCCAGGGCGCGCCGGGTGTCGTCCTCTTTCATCAGTTTCACGACGGCCCCGGCAAGGGCGTCCGGGTCCTCCGCCGGTACCCGCACGCCGGCCTCGTCCTCGCTGAGGACACGGCTCGCCTCGCCCTCCGGCGCCGCAAGCAGCACCGGCAGGCCCATGGCCATGGCCTCGAAGATCTTCGACGGGATGACGCCGGCGAACACGGGTGAATCCTTCAGGTGCACCAATGCCACGTCGCACAGGCTCCACACCGCGGGCATGTTCTCCTTGGGCTGGGGGGGCATGAACACCACGTTGTCGAGGCGCTTCCGCTCCGCCTCCACCATCAATGCCTGGCGTTCCGCTCCGGCGCCCACCAGCACGAAGCGCAGGTTGGTCTCGCCGCGCAGCCGGTCGGCGGCCTCGAGCACGTTGCCGAGCGCGTGCGCCATGCCGTGGGTGCCCATGTAGCCGACGACGAAATGCCGGTTCAGGCCCCATTGGCCGGCGAGGGCGGCGTCCCGCGGACGCGGCCCATAGCGCCAGGTGTCGACGCCGTTCATGACCACCGCGATCTTGCCGCCGGGAATCCCGCGCCCGACCAGGTTTTCCTTGAACGCCCCGGTCAACGCCAACACCGCCGCGGATTTGCGGTACAGGTGAAGCTCCAGCCTCTCGATCAGGCGCAGGAGAAGGTTCGTGCGCAGGGCGCCGACGGCGGCGATGGACGCCGGCCACAGGTCGCCCAGTTCGAAAACGAAGGGCACGCCGCGCACCGCGCCCGCCGCCCACCCCGCCACGGCGGTAAAGAACTGGGGCGATGTGGCGGCGATCACGTCCGGTTTCTCCTGCCACAGGGCGGCCGCGAAGCCGGTGACCATGAAGCTCAGGAAATCCAGCGTACGGCGCACGACACCGGTGTTGGAGGCGATGAACGTCTTGACCCGCACCACCCGGATCCCCGACATGTCCTCGGTCCGGTACCACCGGTTCCGGTGGCCCGGGAAAACGCTGCCGTGGGGAAAGTTGGGGGCGCACGTGATCACGGTCACGGCATGGCCCCACTTGACCCAGTAACAGGCCCGCTCGAAAACACGGGTCGCCGCCGCGTTGGTCTCCGGAGGAAAGTTCTCCGTCAGGAAAAGGATCTTCATCGCCGGGGCCGGGTCATCGGTCGGGCCGTGGTTGGGTTTCCGGCCCCGCCGCGGGCACGGCCTCCAGGTAGTACAGCAGCGCCGCGACGACGGCGCAGGCGACCGCCAACGCCTGCCAGGCCCAGCCCAGGGCGGCGAGCGCGGCCAGCGCCGCCAGGACCACGTTGGCCGCAAGCACCGCGCGCACCACGGTGGCATGGCTGAGCCCCCGTTGCACGGCGCGCTGGTAGTAGTGCTCGCGGTGGGCCCGCCACACGCGCTCGCCGCGCAACGCCCGGCGGACGAGCGTCACGGTGGCGTCGGTCAGGTAATAGAGCGGAAGGATCAGGGCGGCGGCCCACTCTCCCCGGGCGGCCAGGCCCAGCAGCAGCCAACCGAGAAGAAAGCCCAAGGGCACGCTGCCCACGTCGCCGAGGAAGATTCTCGCCGGCTGCCAGTTCCACCACAGGAACCCGAGCGCCGCGGCCGCCGCGGTCAGGCCGTAAAACGCCAGCGCCCCGTCCAGGCCGGTGAGCGCCCCGGCCAGGGCCACGCCGGCGCCGATGCAGGCGGTTTCGGTGCCGGCGATGCCGTCGATCCCGTCCATGAAGTTGAACAGATTGACGAACCAAAGCCACAGAAGGCCGGCCGCCAGCACGTCGAGCGCCGGCGGCAGCAGACCGGCGAAGTACGGCCCGGCCCCCGGCGCCGCGGCCAGGACCACGGCGACCGCCACCGCCTGGCCGAGAAGGCGCAACAGCGCCGGCAAACCCTTGAGGTCATCGAGCCAGGACAGGGCGGAGAGCCCGAGGGCACATGCGCAAACGACCGCGATATCCCAGGGGCCGCCCGGCGCGCCGAGACCGATGACCAGCCAGGCGGCGACGAGGACGGGAACGACCGCCAGACCGGCGCCCCTGGGCGTCGGCTCCGCGTGGCTGCTGCGCCCGGTGGGGTGATCGAGGATGGCGCGCCGGCGCAATATGCGGACCATCCCCGCCGTGCCGGCGAGGGACGCGGCGAAGACAAGGACAACCAGGCCGGCGGCGGCGAACGACTCCATGGCGGCAGACTAGACTCTACCCGGGTGCCCGGACAGGGCCGAACCCGTGTCCGGGCTCATATCAGGCGGCCCGCCGCCAGGCGTCGAGCACCAGCAGCGCCCAGATCTTGAGGGAATGATCGCGCATCCCGCGCCGCTGCGCCTTCAGCAGCCTCGCCACCGGGGCCCATTCCAGTCCCGCCGCCGCCATGCTGGCGGGCGTGATGCGCTCGGCGACCATGGCCGCCAGGTCGGTTCGCAGCCACACGCCCATGGGCGGGTTGAAGCCCCGCTTGGGGCGGTCGATGACGGCGCGGGGCAGGAGGCGGCGCGCCACCGCCTTCAACAGGCATTTCATCCCGGTCTGGAAACGCAGTCCCGGGGCAAGGGTGCCGACGGCCTCCACCAGGCGGTGGTCGATCAGGGGCAGGCGCAGCTCCAGGGAATGGCGCATGCTCATGGCGTCGCCGTAGGCGAGCAGGTTGCCCGGCAGAAACGACCTGAGGTCCGTCTGCTGCATGGCGTCGAGCGGGTGGCGCGACGGCGAGTCCTCATAAAGCCGGGCAATGGGCCTTTCGGGCGCGGCGTCCAGGCCGAGCAATTGCCGGCGTTCCTCCGGATCGAAGTATTCCACCCACGACGAGAACATTTCGCTGTCGGGATAATTCGCCCCGGCCAGGAACTCCCGGGCCCGGCGCCAGGCGTGGCGTCCGCCGCTGCTTTCCGGGATCAGGCGCGACGCCGGCTCGATCACCCGCCGCCTGAGCCAGCCCGGCAGGCGCCGGTAGCGTTGCGCCAGCAGGCCGCCCTTGTAGCGGGGGTAGCCGGCGAACACCTCGTCGCCGCCGTCGCCGACCAGGGCCACGGTCACGTGCTCCCGCGCCTTGCGCGACAGGTCGTTGACCAGGAGCGCCGTGGGGTTGCCGAAGGGCTCGCCGAAACCGGTGACGTAGTCGTCCAGCAGGTCGACGAGGCGGGGGCCCGCCGGAAGCTCCGTGTGGGCGGCGCCGATGTGCCCGGCGACCGCGCCGGCCGCCGCGCTCTCGTCATAGGCCGCCTCCTTGAAGGTCATGGTGAAGGTGCGCACGGGGGCGGCGTCCCGGGCCTTTGCCTCCTCGGCCATGAGGGCGGCGATGACCGAACTGTCGATGCCGCCGGACAGGAAACACCCCAGCGGCACGTCGGCGACCATGCGCTCGACGACGGCGCGGCGGACCAGGGGCAGCAATTCCTCGGCCGCCTCGTCCAGGGTCGGGGCGCGCCCTCCGGTGACCGCCGGCGCCCAATATTTCTCCAGCGAAACGTTTCCATTGCGCCACCGCAACAGATGTCCCGGCGGCAGCTTCCGGATGCCTTGGTAGATGGTGCGCGGGACCGGCACGTACAGGCAGGCGAGGAATTCCGACAGCGCGTGGGCGTCCACCGAAAGGTCGACGCCCGGGTGCGCCTTCAGTGCATGAATCTCCGAGGCAAAGGCCAGATGGCCGCCATCGAGCGCGGCATAGACCAGGGGCTTTATGCCCAGACGGTCGCGGCACAGCAGCAACTCGCGGCGCTCGCGGTCCCAAAGGGCGAAGGCGAACATGCCGACCAGCCGGGCGACGCCCCCGGCGCCCCAGCGCCGCAGCAGGTTGAGCAGCACCTCGGTGTCGCTGGAGGAGCGGAAACGGTCCCCCTGCGCTTCCAGCTCGGCCCGCAGTTCGCGGTAGTTGTAGACCTCTCCGTTGTAGACCAGCACATAGCGCCCGCAGTCGGACACCATGGGCTGGGCGCCGCCGTCTCCGAGGTCGATCACCTTGAGCCGGGTGTGGGCGAAGCCCAGGCCGCCTTCGGTGTCCACCCATTGTCCGTCGGCGTCCGGGCCCCGGTGGCGCAGACGCGTCCTCGACGCGGCCAGGAACTCGGCCGTACTTCGGGTGCTGCCGGCGATGCCGCACATGGATTTTCTAATCCACGGGCTTGTCGAACTCGGCCACCAGGCACATCCCGAAGCGCGCCTTCAGGGCCCGGTCCAGCCAGCCGGGAATGAACGGCAGGATCGATTTCTGGTACTGGGTTACGCTGATCCGACGCGCCGTCAGCCCGGCCCCGGCGAGCAGCCCGGCGATTTCTCCGCGGCGCAGGTACCGGTGATAGTAACCGTCGGTGTAGAAGTCCTGGACCGAGCGCAGGGTGTGGCCGCGGAACAGCTTTCCCTTCACCAGCAGCCATTTCAGGCCGTTCAGGTAATAGACGGCGCTGGCGCGGTGATAGACCATGACAAGGCCGGATTTCCCCGGCCTCAGCACCCGCGAGACCTCCCTGAACGCCGCCCCGATATCGTCGGTGTGATGGAGGACGCCCCACGAGAACACGAAATCGAAGCTGGCCGGCGGCAAGGCCATGTCCTCCGCGTCCATGCGGACGATGTCCATGTCCAGCCCCTGCGCCCGGGCGTTGCGCCGGGCCAGGGCGACCGCGGCCTCGGTGATGTCGATGGCGGTGACGCGGGCGCCCATCTTCGCCAGCCGGCACGACAGCGCGCCCGAGCCGCAGCCCACGTCGAGCACCTTCTGCCCCTGGAAATCCATGCGATCGAACCACTGCCTGAGGAACGGGCTCGCCGCGAAAACCCGGGTCTCGATTTGTTTGAATTCCTCCGCGTCCACGGGCAGGCGGTCGTCCGCGTGCCAGTCGGCATAGGTCATCGGCATGCGCTCCCACCAGAGGCGGTTGCGCTCCTGGGCGTTCGCCGTGTCCTCGTCGACGGCGGCGCGGGTCGATGTGAAGGGGTTCTTGGCGCCGGGCAAGGGGGGGATTTCCTGGGACAGGCGCCTGGAACTTTGCGCGCTCTCGGTTAGTCGTTGTTCAGAAAATTTGGACGCTTCTGGGGCTTGACCACCAGGGCGCGTGCAGTAGAGATGAGGCTCACCGGCGTGCCCAGGCAGTCCCACAGGGCGCGAACATACTCTTTGCGGGATAGGTGTACCACGATCGCCTGATTGTGGATGATCACCGTCCGCATCCAGGCCACGTAAAGGGGCAGCCGCCGGTGTCCTTTCAGCCGGTGGACGTGCCGGTGCAGGATGGTGAGCGCGCAGCGCAGGCGCAAGTCCACCCGGCTGGTAATGCTGTCGGCGATCACGTGGTAGCGGGTCAGCGATTCGGCAAAGACGTGCAAACGAACGCCGGGGTTACTGATTACCACCAACCATAACTCATAG
>JACZQZ010000002.1 GCA_022545455.1 Pseudomonadota bacterium | reverse complement strand
ACCGCGGCAAGGGCGTCACCATCTCCAAGTCGGCGAAATCCAAATCGGGGCGCCGTGGCCGGCACCCGCGTGCGGTCGCCATCTTCGCCAGCAACAACCGCGGCGGCCTGTTCGCCAAGGGCGTGAACGTCAAGAACGCGTTTAAGAAGAAAGACGGCGCGTTGGGCTCTTCGACCCATGGCGGCCAGGTCAGCGCCGTGGCCAGGGACCTGGTGACATACGGCGGCGCCGACGTGAGCGCGAAGGCCAAGGACGGCGGCCTGTCCAGTAGCGGCTCTGGTGGCGGCGGCCTGTCCAGTAGCGGCTCCGGCGGCGGCGGCCTGTCCAGTAGCGGCTCCGGTGGCGGCGGCCTGTCCAGTAGCGGCTCCGGCGGCGGCGGTGGCCTGTCCTCCAACAGCGGTTCCGGCGGTGGCGGCCTGTCCAGCGGCGGCTCCGGCGGCGGCCTGGGCGCAAGTAACGCCGGCGGCCTGGGCAGCGGCAGTGCCGGCGGACCGCCCGCCAACATCCCGGGCAAGGGCAAGGCCAAAGGCGGCGGCAAGAAATCCTAGCCGCCAGACAGACGGCGAGAGGCGTCCTTACGGGTGTTCCGTGCCCGTAAGGGCGCCGCGCTGTTAACGACACCACCACCCACGAAAAGCGCCGAGTGAGGCTAAAATGTCGAACGGACCGTCCAAAGAACACAAGGCCCTAAAGACCCGGTACGTCACGTCCGCCGTTATCTTCCTGGCGGTCGCGGCGCTTTATCTTTCCGGGGCCTTGCGCTTCGTGGACAACAAGCTTCTCGAGGCGCAGTTCGCCGTCTTCGGGCGTGACGCCACCCCGGATCTGGTGATCGTCGCCATCGACGCGGAAAGCCTGGAGGAACTGGGGACCTGGCCCTGGCCCAGGGAGTACCACGCGCGGGTCCTGGAGGCGCTCTTGGACGCCGGCGCCGACCGTATCGCGTTCGACGTCGACTTCAGCTCGGCTTCCAACGCCGACGGCGATTCCCGTTTCGCGAGGGCCCTGGCGCGGGCCGGGTCGCGCGTAATCCTGCCGGTCTTCAAGCAGTACCGCCAGGGCAACGCCGGCGAAGACGCGGGCGAACCCGGCATCATCCTCACCGAACCGCTGGCCGCGTTCCGCGACAAGGCTTCGTTGGCGTCCGTGTCCCTGCGGCCGGACCCGGACGGGGTCGTCCGGCGCGTCGACATCGAACAGCCGTGGAAGGACGGGACGATCCCCTTCCTGGCGGCAAAGCTCGCGGGTGTGGAGACCTACGCCGGCGGCCCATACCACATCGATTTCGGCATCTCGCCCAAGACCATCAACCAGATCTCCTATGCCGACGTGCTGGCGAAGCGTTTCGACCCCGGCCGCGTGGCCGGCAAGAGGGTGATCGTCGGGGCGACGGCGGTGCAGCTGGGCGACAACCTCTCAACACCCCGTTGGGGGATCATACCGGGTGTCCGGGTGATGGGACTTGTCTACCAGTCCCTGGTCCAGGACCGTCTGCTGCAAGGACTGAATCCCTTGTTCGTGCTCGCCGTCGCCGGCCTGCTCGTATTCGTCTTCGGCCCCAGGTACGCCGGCTGGAACTGGCGCAAGAGTCTCGCCTTGCTGGTCCTCACCTGGGCCGCCGTGACCGTCGCGGCGATGGCGGCGCATCAAGAGAATTTCGTTCTCGACACCTCGGCCATTCTCCTGGCGACGGCGCTCTGCTTCGTTTCCGGGATCATCAGCCAGTCCGACTGGATGACGCTGCGCATCCGGCACCAAGGCGCCCAGATACGCGACAAGGACGCCATGATGAAAGGTGTCGTCCGCACCAGCTTCGACGGCATCCTCATACTCGATGAAACCGGGGTTATTCTCGATGCGAACCCCGCCGCCGGGAAATTGTTCGGCGAGGACGCGGACAAGCTGGCGGGCCGCCCTATCGAAACCTTTATCCCCGACGCCGGCGCCCTGATTCGGCGCCCCGGTGCCGGTGCCGCTCCCGTGGCACGCGCCCGCCACCACGAGACCGTGGCGCAGCGGACGGACGAGTCGAAATTCCCGGTCGAGATCGCCATGCGGGAAATGTCTACGGACAACGGGAGCTGGCACATCGCGTTTATCCGCGACATCACCGACCGCAAAGCGCACCAGGACGCCCTGGAGCACCAGGCGCTGCACGATGCGCTGACGGGCCTTCCCAACCGGACCTACCTTTCCAGGCGCCTCGGCGAAACCATCAGCCGGGCCTCACGCACGGGCGAGCATTTTGCCCTTATGATTCTCGACCTCGACCGGTTCAAGGAAATCAACGACACCCTCGGCCATCACATCGGCGACCTGGTGCTGCAGCAGATCGCCGAACGCCTCAAGACGCCGTTGCGCCGATCCGACATGATCGCCCGCCTGGGCGGCGACGAGTTTGCCATCCTCTTGTCCCCGGTGCATGCCGATGGTTCGGTGACAAAGCTTGCCGGGCGCCTGGAGAAGGCTCTGGAAGCGCCCATGCAGTGCAAGGGCATGACCCTCGACGTCGGCGCCAGCATCGGCGTCGCCATCTTTCCCGACGACGGAATCGACGCCACCGAGCTGGTTCAAAAGGCCGACATCGCCATGTACGTGGCCAAGAACGCGGGGCTCCCGCTGGCCTTCTACGATCCGGATCGGGATCACAACAGTGTCCGCCATTTGACCCTGACCGGGGAACTCAAACGCGCCATCGAGGGAGAGGAGCTCGAGCTTCACTACCAGCCCAAGATTTCCGTCGAGACCAACCGGGTCATCGGCGTCGAGGCCCTGGCCCGGTGGCACCACCCTGAGCATGGATACGTTTCGGCCGAAGAGTTCATCACGCTGGCCGAGCAGACGGGGCTCATCCAGAACCTGACGGAGTGGGCGTTGCGGACCTCCATCGAGCAGTGCGCGCGCTGGCGCGCGGCGGGCTTGGACCTGAGTGTGTCCGTAAACCTTTCGGCCAAGATCCTGCAGGACGGCGGCCTGCCCCAATTGATCGGGGACCTGTTGGACGAATACGGCGTGGAACCGGAGTGGCTTGTGGCGGAAATCACCGAGAGCGCGATCATGGTGGATTCGGATCGCTCCAAGGCGGTCATCGACCGTCTCGCGGAGAAGGGGATGAAGCTGTCCATCGATGATTTCGGCACCGGGTATTCCTCGCTCGCGTACCTGAAGGACCTGCCGGTGCACGAACTCAAGATCGACAAGTCCTTTGTCATGGAAATGATGGAAAACGAGAGCGACCAGGTCATCGTCAAATCCACCATCCAGCTTGCCCACAACCTGGGCCTGACGGTGGTCGCCGAAGGGGTCGAATCCGCCGAGATCCTCGCCCTGCTGGCGGACATGGACGCCGACGTCGCCCAGGGCTATTTCATGAGCAAGGCCCTGCCCATCGGCGATTTCGAGGACTGGCTCCACACCTGGCAGGCCGCCCAAGAGCCGCCCCGGCTTGCGTCCGTCGCCGGCTAGTGTCCTGTCCCAGAGATTCGTACACCAGTGTCCCTAAATACCCGGTCGGGACGTCACGCCTAAACCCGCCCCGCGGCGGAAGCGGAACACCACCCTCCGAAAACATCGAGAATCAAACGGGGCCGGCAACCCGTGTGTTGTCCGCACGATCCATACAATTTGGATAAAATTTTATACAATATTTATGATAATTATATTCACGCTTTATAGAATTTTACATAGATTCGTAACGATACTTATTATACTTTTGTATTAATACTTGTTGACCGAGTGGTTAATCATCGCTAAATTACATAAGAATTCTTAGGACTTCTCGCCGGGCCGGATAGGCGCGGCGCCGCAAGCCGTCGTCACCGGATGTACGAGGAGGGCGTGACGACAGAATCGAACCCATGCCGGTGCGCCCACCGCGGGCCGTGCCGGTGGACCCCCTGTCGTAGTGATCGGGCCGGCGGCAATGGCTGGCCGCCCGACGCAATCGTGACGGTGCCCGTGCGGGTTTTCCGCCCCCGCAAGGACGCCGCGCCACATGGACACGGCGCCCGCAAAACGCAGGGAGAGGCACGAATGCCGAAAGGGCCCAAAGCGCCGAAGACATGGTACGCGACCTCCGCCCTTTTCTTCCTGGCGGTTGGGGCGTTTTACCTTGCCGGAGCTTTGCCCTTCGTCGACACCGGGATTCTGGCGGCGCAATTCACGTTTTTCGGTCGCCCGGCCACCTTCGGCCCGCTGATCGCCACCATCGTGACGGCGGCGGCGCTTTGCCTTGTTTACACACTCGTCCGTCGGGCCGGGCGGAACCCGTCGCGCCTGCGGCGCCAGGACGACACCGTCCGCCATCGGCAAACCATGATGAACGGCGCCGTCGACAACAGCTCCGACGGCATCCTGTTACTCGATGAGATCGGGGTCATCCTGGACGCCAACCCCGCCGCCCGGCAGATGCTCGGCGCGGGCGCGCAGGACGACGGCGCGCAAACGCTGGTTGGCCGCCATATCGGCAGCCTCATACCGGACGCCACCGCTCTCATGGCGCGCCCCGATTCCGGCGCCGCGCCGGGGCCCGGCATACGCCGTCGCGAGATGGTGGCGCATCGGATGGACGAGTCGGCCTTTCCCGTCGAAATCACGATGCGCGAGCTGGTCGATGACGGCGGGTCCTGGCAGATCGCCTACGTCCGCGACATCACCGATCAAAAGGCACACCACGATGCGCTGGAACACCAGGCGCTCCACGATGCGCTGACGGGCCTTCCCAATCGGACGCTCCTCTATGATCGCATGCACGACTGCGGTTGCCGGGCCCGGCGCACGGGCGACCGGTTCGCCCTGTTGGTTGTCGATCTCAACCGGTTCAAGGAGATCAACGACACCCTTGGCCATCACATCGGCGACCTGGTGTTGCAGCAGATCGCCAGGCGCCTGACCAAGCTTTTGCGCTCCTCCGACATGATCGCGCGACTGGGCGGGGACGAGTTCGCCCTCCTTTTGTCCCCGGTGCTGGACAGGTTCGCCGTGACAAACCTGAGCGAGCGCCTGAAGAAGGCGCTGGACGCGCCTTTGCTGTGCAATGGGCTGACGCTGGACGTGAACGCAAGCGTCGGCGCGGCGATCTTTCCCGACGACGGAACGGACATGACGGAGCTGATACAAAAGGCCGACGTCGCCATGTACGTGGCCAAGAACGCGGGACTGCCGATGGCGTTCTACGATGAGGATCAGGATCATCACAGCGTGCGCCATTTGACCCTGGTGAGCCTGACCGGAGAGCTCGGCCAGGCCATCGAGCGCGAAGAGCTCGAGCTTCACTATCAGCCCAGGATATCCATTCCGACCAACCAGGTGATCGGTGTCGAATCGCTGGCGCGGTGGCGTCACCCCGTACACGGGTTCGTTCCGGCGGACGAGTTCGTCGCGGTCGCGGAGCATACCGGCCTGATCCACAATCTCACCGAGTGGGCGTTGCGGTCCTCCATCGAGCAATGTGCGCGCTGGCGCGCCGCCGGCATCGACCTGACCGTGTCCGTCAACCTTTCGGCCAAAACCCTGCAGGACAACGACCTGCCCCAATTGATCAGGGACCTGCTGGACGGATACGGCGTGGAACCGGGGCGCCTGATCATGGAATTCACCGAGGATGCGATCATGGCGGATATGGAACGGTGCAGGGCGAACATCGTCCGTCTTGCCGAATATGGCCTGAAAATCTCCATCGACGATTTCGGCACCGGGTATTCCTCGCTCGCCTGCCTGAAGGCGTTGCCGGTACACGAACTCAAGATCGACACGTCCTTCGTCCGCGACATGCTGGATGACGAGGACCACCAGACCATCGTCAGATCGACGATCGATCTGGCCCACAACTTCGGCCTGACGGCCAGCGCCGAAGGGGTCGAATCCGGTGAAACCCTTGCCTTGTTGGCGGCAATGGGATGTGACGGCGCCCAGGGCTATTTCATCGGCAGGCCTCTGCCCGTCCCCGACTTCGAGGATTGGCTCCGCGCCCGGCAGGCCCCGCAAGAGGCGCCCCGGCTGGTGTCCGTCGCCGCCGGCGGTGACTGATGCCAAGGAGCGCTGGCCCCCTCATTGCCCGGTCGTGCGTTGATTCTCCTGGAATTTGCGCCAGCGGACCACGTTGCGGTTGTGCTCGCCGAGGGTGCGGGCGAACACGTGGCCACCGGTGCCGTCGGCGACGAAATAGAAATCCTCGGTTGCGACCGGGTCGAGGACCGCTGCCATCGCCGCCCGGCCCGGATTGCACACCGGACCGGGGGGAAGGCCGTCGATCAGATAGGTGTTGAACGGCGAGGGTGTTTTCAGGTCGGCGCGGCTCAGCGGCCGGTCCAGCGGCCCCAGTCCCCCGGTCAAGGCGTAGGCCACCGTCGGATCCGATTGCAGCCGCATGCCCTTGCCGAGGCGATTGAGGAAGACGGCGGCGATGCGGCTCCGCTCTTCGGGCAACGCGGTCTCCTTCTCGACGATGGAGGCAAGGATCAGCGCCTCACGGGGACTCTTCAGGGGCAACCCGGGGGCGCGGGAATCCCACAGCCGGGCAAGGGTCTCGTCCATGGCCGCGCGCATGCGGGTGACCATGGCATCCCGCCGCTCGCCGTACGAAAAGTGATAGGTTTCCGGCAACAGGGTCCCCTCGCCGGGCGATGACCGGAGATCACCCTCCAGCCCCTCGGTGCGGTTCAGTTGGGCCAGCACCTGCGTCGTCGTCAGGCCCTCGGCCACGGTCAGCCGGCGGACAACGGTTTTGCCGCTTTGCAGCAGCGCGACCGCCTGACGCGGGCTGATGCGCGCCGCAAACAGGTACTCGCCGGCGCGCAGGCTCTTGTCCCTGCCCAAGAGCCAGGCGGCGACACGAAAAACCAGCGGATCCGGAAGCACGCCGGCGGCGGCCAGTTGGGCGGCGATGTCGTCCAAGCCGGCGCCGCGGGAAATGATCACGGTCTTGGGGGCGGCCAGGGGGCCGGGCCGCACGAACTGCGCATAGGCCCAGACGGACACGGCGGTGAAGACGACGCCGAGAAAAACCAGAACCAACCCGATGCGTCGCGCGAACGGCCCCATGGTGCTAATACCAAGGGGCGCCGATCATGACCCGACGAGCCGGCTTACCAAGGTTTTCGGCCCTAAGCGTGCGCGGTGGCGATGCGGGGCATCGCGAAGCGTGCGCGACGCCGTCCGCAAGCCTTGGTAAGCCGCCGTTGCGGTCGCGTATGCGGCCCGTCGGAGGGCGTCGAAAAGTTTTGACGATGCGCCGCATCGCCTGCACCTTTCCTCCTGCCCGACGAGCCGCCTACGCGATCTCCATGGGTCATGATCAGCGCTCCTTGGTATTGCAGGTCACGCCACCGCTTTGAGGACGAGGGAGACGTTGGTTCCGCCGAACCCGAAGGAGTTGGAAAGCACGGCCCGGACCTTGCGCTCCTTGGCGTGGTGGGGAACCAGGTCGATGTCGCAGCCTTGGGAAGGGTTGTCCAGGTTGAGGGTCGGCGGCACCAGCCCGTTCACCATGGCGAGGATGGAGTAAACGGCCTCCACGGCGCCGGCCGCCCCCAGCAGATGGCCGATGGCGGACTTGGTCGACGACATGGAAATCTTCGACGCCGCGTCCCCGAACAGCCGTTTCACCGCTTCCAGTTCGATCTCGTCGCCGAGGGGCGTCGAGGTGCCATGGGCATTCACGTAATCGATGTCCTCGGGCGTCATGCGCGCCCGCGCGAGCGCCGTCTTCATGCAGCGATAGGCGCCGTTCCCGTCCGCCGCCGGGGCGGTGATGTGAAAGGCGTCCCCGGACATGCCGTAGCCGACCACCTCGGCGTAGATCCTGGCCCCGCGGTTCCTGGCGTGCTCCAGTTCCTCGAGCACCAAAACGCCGGCGCCATCGCCCATGACAAAGCCGTCGCGGTCCTTGTCCCAGGGCCTGGAGGCCCTTTCCGGCGTATCGTTGAAGTTGGTCGACAACGCCTTGGCACGGGCGAAACCGGCCACGCCGAGACGGCAGACCGCCGCTTCCGCCCCGCCCGCCACCATGACGTCGGCATCGTCCCACATGATCATGCGGGCGGCGTCGCCGATGGCGTGCGAGCCGGTCGAGCAGGCCGTCACCACCGCGTGGTTCGGACCCTTGAAGCCATAGCGGATGGCCACATGTCCCGATATCAGGTTGATCAGGCTGGCCGGAATGAAGAACGGACTCAGGCGCCGCACGTGGTGGTCATCGACGATCACCGCGCCCTTGGAGATCTCGTACAGGCCGCCGATGCCCGAGCCGATCAGGACGCCGGTGCGGCAACAGGCCTCCTCGTCCTCCGGCGTCCAGCCCGAATCCTCCACCGCCTGCTGTGCCGCGGTCAGGCCGTAGACGATGAACATGTCCATGCGGCGCTGGTCCTTGCGCGGCACCCAGTCGTCGATGTTGAACAGCCCGTCACCGGAATCGCCGTTAGGCACCTGCCCGGCGATCTTCGACGTCAGGTCCGAAACGTCAAACGATTGGATGGCCCGGATACCGGATTGGCCGTTGATCAGGCGCTCCCAATTGACCCCGACCCCGCACCCGAGGGAGGTCACGAGCCCAAGTCCGGTGACAACCACACGTCTCATGAATCCCCGCGATCCGCTGACGGCCTGGTAAATCGGCCGAAACGCCCGGCAGCCGGCCGTCCCCGATCCGAATTCAGGCGCTCTGGGAGGTCTGGGCGCTGATGAAGTCGATGGCGTCCTTGATGGTCAGGATTTTCTCCGCGGCGTCATCGGGAATCTCGCAGCCAAACTCTTCCTCGAAGGCCATGACCAATTCGACCGTATCCAGGCTGTCCGCCCCCAGGTCGTCGATGAAACTGGCGCTCTCCACGACCTTCGATTCCTCCACGCCGAGATGCTCCAAGACGATCTTTTTCACCCGATCGGCGACATCACTCATATTCTGTTCCCTCGACTCAAAGTTCCCTAAAATCAACGATTTAGGCGGTTTCCCACGAGATCTCACGGACCGCGCCGGGCGGCAGAAGGTCCCGCTTCCTAACACACTTTTCAGACCATGGCCAGCGCCCAAGGGCCCGGTGACGGGCGCCTATATCATGGCCAGTCCGCCGTTCACGTGCAAGGTCTGGCCGGTGACGTAAGAGGCCTCGTCGCTGGCCAAATAGACGACGCCGGCGGCGACGTCCTCCACCGTGCCCAAGCGGCCGGCGGGGATCGCCGCCAGGAAACGGTCTTTCCGGTCTTCGGAAAGTGACTCGGTCATGGCGGTGGCGATGACGCCGGGCGCCACGCAGTTGCAGGTGATGCCGCGTGACGCGACCTCGTGGGCGAGCGACTTGGTCATGCCGATCAGGCCGGCCTTGGAGGCCACGTAATTCGCCTGGCCCGGATTGCCCGTCACCCCGACCACGGAGGCGATGGAGATCACCCGGCCCCAGCGGTTTTTCATCATCCCCCGCAGGCACGCCCGGGTCAGCCGGAAGGCGGCGCCCAGGTTGACGTCCAGGACCCGCTGCCAGTCCTCGTCCCGCATGCGCACCACCAGGCCGTCCCGCGTCAGGCCGGCACCGTTGACCAGGATGTCGACGCGCCCCATGGCGGCCGTCGCGTCCCTGGCCAGATCCGCCTCGGCGCCCGCCTGGCCCAGATCCGCGGGAACCACGTGGGCGCGTTGCCCCAGGTCCTTTGCCAGCGCCTCCAGCGCGTCGACGCGCGTTCCCGACAGCGCGACGGCGGCGCCCCGGCCATGCAGCGCCTTGGCGATGGCGCCGCCGATACCCCCGGACGCACCGGTGACCAGGGCGCTTTTCCCGCCGAGATCGAACATGCCTGCCCTCCCCTTGCCTGCGGCGACGGCGGAATACCATGCCAGACTATCGCGCCTTTCCGCCGGAAATCATACGACCACCGATTACGCCTCTCCACTGTCGAAGTCCGTCTCCGATCCGGCGACGGCGCCGACTTACAGGGTCTCGAGGAACGCCTCGATTTCCTCCGGCGTACCGACGGTGACGCCCCTGAGGTCGCGGTCGATGCGCCGGGTCAGCCCGGTCAGGACCCTGCCGGCGCCAATTTCGACCAGCGTGTCGACATCGTGGTCACGCATGTACAGCACACTCTCGCGCCAGCGCACCATGCCCAACACCTGCTCCACCAGGCGCCGGCGGATTTCGTCCACGTCCTCCAGGGGCGCCGCGGTCATGTTGCAGATCAGGGGCACCACGGGGGGCGCCATGGGCGTCTCGGCCAGGGCCTCGGCCATGACCTCGGCCGCCGGCGCCATGAGCGGACAGTGGAACGGGGCACTTACCGGCAACATGATGCTGCGCCTGGCGCCCCGTTCGGCGGCGATCTCGACCGCCCGCTCGACGGCCTCGCGCGAGCCGCTGATAACCACCTGCCCCGGCGCGTTGTCGTTGGCCGCCGTGCACACGCCGCCGGCGTCCTCGGCGACGGCGCGCGCCTCCTCCACATCGAATCCCAACAGCGCCGCCATCGCCCCGTCGCCGACGGGCACCGCCTCCTGCATGGCGCGCCCGCGGATCTTCACCAGCCGCGCCGCATCGGCCAGGGCGAAGGTGCCGGCGGCGGCCAGCGCCGAATATTCGCCGAGCGAATGCCCGGCGACGAACCGGCAGGCCTTGGCGATGTCCACATTGCCTTCGTCCGTAAGGACCCGCAGGGCCGCGAGGCTTACCGCCATGAGCGCGGGCTGGGCGTTTTCGGTCAGGGTCAGTTCGTCCTCGGGCCCTTCGAACATGAGGCGCGCCAGGTTCTGTTTGAGCACCTCGTCCACTTCCTCGAAAACCCGGCGCGCGGGGGCAAACGCCTCGGCCAGTTCGCGGCCCATGCCGACCGCCTGGGCCGCCTGGCCCGGAAACACGAACGCGAGCGCCATGGAATCCAACCGTCTCCCCGCATGGACCCTGTCGTGGCAAGGAGTGATAGCGCCTCCGCCCTCCCTGTCAAGCGCAGCCGCCCGCCGCCGCGGCCATGGGCCGGCGGACCCCGGAGAATCGCAGCCGCAAGGCCGCCCGCGGCGGCGGCGGCGACGCCCCCAACCCGCTTGCGCCCCTATTGTAAGTGTGTATAGTGCGCGCCTCTTTGGCGCTTCCTGCCGGGGTGATCCCGGCTATGCCCCGCGTTTGCGGGGTTGAGACAATCCGTAGGGAGACAGGAATGCCGTTTTACGAAAACGTGTTCATCGCACGCCAGGACATTTCCGCTCCCCAGGTGGATTCCCTGGCCGACGACTTCTCCAAGATCATCGAGGATCAGGGCGGCAAGGTCGCCAAGCGGGAGTACTGGGGCCTGCGCGGCCTGGCCTACAGGATCAAGAAAAACCGCAAGGCCCACTACGTCCTTCTCAACATCGACGCGCCGGCCGAGGCCGTCCAGGAAATGGAACGCCAGATGCGCCTCCACGAGGACGTGCTGCGCTATCTTACGCTGCGCGTGGACGAGTTGGAGGAAGGTCCGTCGGTGATGATGCAGAGCCGGGGTGGC
Source organism: Pseudomonadota bacterium (assembly GCA_022545455.1). GTDB lineage: Bacteria > Pseudomonadota > Alphaproteobacteria > Rhodospirillales > 2-02-FULL-58-16 > JACZQZ01. The sequence goes on along the minus strand of JACZQZ010000002.1, from coordinate 51,520 downwards.
CGCGAGGGCCGCGAGGGCCGCGAGGGCCGTGAGGGCCGTCCGCGCCGCTTTGAACCCCAGGCGCCCCAGAAACGCGACAGGGCGGAGAAGGGAACGGACCGGCCGGCGAAGACGGAGGCCCCGGACGCGGACCTGAAATCGGGCGACAAAGGACCCGCCGCGACCGACGATGCGCCGGCCGATACGGCCGCGGACAAGGCCGCCGGCAAGGCCGGGGACGAGGCCGCCGGCAAGGCCAAAACCCCGGCCAAGGCCAAAGCCAAGGACACCGGGCGCGGCACGGCGGCCAGGAAAAAACCGGCCAAGGCCAAGCCGGAGGGCGACGACGACGCCAAGCCGTCCGAAAATGCCGCGTCCGCGGATGAGGACGAGACGAAAGGGGACGCGTGATGCCACCTGCACCGAGACAACGCCGCGGTGGCGGTGGCGGCGGCGGGAGTCGACGGCCGTTCTTCCGGCGCCGCAAGACGTGCCCGTTCAGCGGGCGGGGGGCGCCGAAGATCGACTACAAGGATGTGCGGCTCCTTCAGCGCTACACGTCGGAGCGGGGCAAGATCGTGCCGAGCCGCATAACAGCAGTCTCGACCAAGATGCAGCGCAAGCTGGCGAAGGCGATCAAACGGGCCCGTTACCTCGCCCTGATCCCCTACTTGGTCAAGTAGGCTACAACCGGAACACGGGCCCCTACCACGCCGGGAATGGGCGCGGGGACACGTGCCGGTCCGCCGGGAGAGCGGGATGTCCAAGGATATGCTTATCGCCCTGGGCGGCGGCGGCCTCAGCGCCGCCGCTTCCATGACCTTCCTGATGGGATCGCCGGCGGCACTGGTGTTCGTCTACCTTGCGCCGTTGCCTCTGCTGGCGGTGGGCCTGGGCCTGGGTGCCAAGGCGGGCGCGGTCGCCGGGGTCAGCGGGTTCATGGTCGCCGGCCTGATCGGAGGCGCCACGTCGGCGGGCCTGTACGGGCTGCTCAATGCCCTGCCCGCGGCGCTGGTCGTCCGCCAGGCCCTGTTGCAAAGGCCGACCGGCCCCGCCGGCGGCGTCCAGTGGTACCCGGTAGGCTCCATCCTCGGTTGGTTGACGGTCCTCGGCGCGGGCATCTTCCTGACGGCGGTCCTGGCCAGCCGCGCCGTCGGAGAAGCGGGCATCGAGGACTCCGTGTCCACCTACCTGGACCGGGCCTTCATGATCATGGCGCCGGCCCTCGGCGAAACCGAGCGCGCCACGGTGGTGGCCAGGTTCACGCCCCTGTTTCCGGGTTTCGTAGTCACCTCGTGGCTGGTGATGACGGTGGTCAACGGAGCCCTGGCCCAGGGCCTGTTGGTGCGCATGGGACGCGGCCTGCGGCCGCGAACAGCGCTGGCGGCCCTGAAACTGCCCGAGTGGATGTCCTCGCTTTTGGTCGCGTCGGCGGCCGTTGCGCTGTTGGCACCGGGGGAGTTGGAGTATATCGGCCGCAATCTGGTGATCATCCTGGCGGTGCCGTTTTTCTTCCTTGGCCTGGCGGTGATCCACGCCCTGGCCCGCCGCGCGGTGCCCCTGACCACGTTGCTGGCGGTATTTTATTTCGTGTTTTATGGCCTTTTGCTGATCACCGGCTGGGCCGTCATGATGGTCGCCGCAACCGGGTTGATCGAACAGTGGGGCGGCGGACTGCGCAGGCGCTTCGCCGGTCCCGACAAGAACCGGGAGAATGTGTAATGGAAGTCATCCTTTTGGAGCGCATCGAAACCCTTGGTCAGATGGGTGACGTGGTCAACGTCAAGCCCGGCTACGCCCGCAATTACCTGCTGCCCCAGAAAAAGGCGCTACGCGCCACCAAAGAGAACCGCCGCCACTTCGAGGGACAGCGGGTGCAGCTGGAAGCCGCCAACCTGGAGCAGCGCGACGCCGCGCAAGAGGTGGGCGCGCGGCTGGACGGGCTGGCGGTGGTCCTGATCCGCCAGGCCGGCGACGCGGGCCAGCTGTATGGTTCGGTCAACGCCCGGGACATCGCCAAGGAAGTCACCCAGGCCGGCTTCACGGTCGAGCGGCGCCAGGTCCGGCTTCCCCAGACCATCAAGGCCCTCGGCCTGTACTCGGTACGCATTGCCCTGCACCCCGAGATTGTCGTGGGCGTGACCGTCAACGTCGCGCGTTCCGAGGATGAAGCGGGGATACAGGCCAAGACCGGCAAGGCCGTGGTCAACCTGGATTTGGAACCGGAACCGGAACCAAAACGGAAAGCGGAACCGAAAGCGGAAGCGGAACCGAAAGCGGAACCGGAAAAGGAATAAAGAAGACACGGGCGCGGCCGGTTCCACCCCAAAACCCTTCGTTTTGTGATATAATGGATTTTGGGTTCCTCCATGGGGCAACCACCGGCCCCTGACAGCCGCGACAAGGCGAAGGCGCTGTACGACGAGCGTTTCTGCCGCATGTGGGAGTTCTACCTGGCATCCGCCGAAGTCGCCTTCCGTTACCTGGACCACGAGGTCCTGCAGATCCAGTTGGCCAAACGCCAGGACGCCGTGCCGCTGACGCGGGACTACATCACCGAGATGGAGCGCGCCCTGGCCGAATCCGCGGGCGGCCGACGCAGCCGGGCGGCGTGACGACGCGGCAAATCGGGACACCGGTTTTCCACTGGTGATCCCCATTTCCACAGGTCAATCGAAAGATTCGGTTTTTTTCCCCGCTATAATTTCTGTTCCCGATTTACCCCGATATCATAGGGCCGAGGTGGCGGTTTACCGTTCCGCCCCATGCCCACCGCGCTGACCTCGCCGCCGCCCGAGGACCTGTCCCGCTCCGACGCACCCGTGCCGGCGCTGCGCACGGCGCCCCACAACATCGAGGCCGAAAAGGCGTTGCTCGGCGCCATCTTGGCGAATAACCGCGCCTACGAGAGGGTGTCGGAGTTCCTGCGTCCAGAGCACTTCGCGCTGACACACCACGGCCGCGTCTTCGCGGCGGTGGCGGCGCTCATCGAAAGGGGCCAGATCGCCGATCCCGTCACCCTCAAGCGGTACTTCGAGCAGGACGAGACCCTGGCCGAGATCGGCGGGCCGGCGTACCTGTCCGAGCTGGCGAATTCCGCCGTCACCGTGATCAACGCCGGCGAGTACGGCCGCATCGTCCACGACCTCTATCTGAAGCGGGAGCTGATCGGCCTGGGCGAGGACCTGGTCAACAGGGCCTACGCCGGGGAGGTGGACGAAACCGCCGTCGACCAGATCGAGCGGGCCGAGCAGAGCCTCTACGACCTGGCCACCACCGGCGAATACGAAGGCGGTTTCCAGCCCTTCAAGGACTCCGTTCTCAAGGCCATCAACATGGCCGAAACGGCGCACAAACGCGTCGGCGGGCTCGCCGGCGTGGCCACCGGGCTCACCGATCTGGACAAGATCCTGGGCGGCCTGCATCCCTCCGACCTGATCATCGTGGCCGGCCGGCCATCCATGGGCAAGACGGCGCTGGCCACCAACATCGCGTACAACGCCGCCTATTCCCACCATCAGACCGAGGGCGCGGAAGGCGCCGTGGTCGGCTTCTTCTCCCTGGAGATGTCGGCCGAGCAACTGGCCAGCCGCATCCTGTCCGAGCAGACCAACATCTCGTCGGACCGCATGCGCAAGGGCGAGCTGTCCAACGACGAGTTCACCCGGCTGGTGTCGGCCAGCCAGACCCTGCATCAGATCCCCATCTTCATCGACGACACGCCGGCGCTCACCGTCAGCGCCCTGCGCACCCGGGCGCGCCGGCTCAAGCGCCAGCACAACCTGGGCCTCGTCGTCGTCGACTACCTGCAGCTCATTACCGCGAGCGTGACCTCGCGCAACGACGGCCGGGTGCAGGAGGTTTCCGAAATCACCCGCGGCCTGAAGGCCCTGGCCAAGGAACTGGACTTGCCCGTGCTGGCGCTGTCGCAGCTATCGCGCCAGGTCGAGCAACGGGACAACAAGCGCCCACAGCTCGCCGACCTGCGGGAATCCGGCTCCATCGAGCAGGACGCCGACGTGGTCAACTTCATCTTCCGCGAGGAGTACTACCTGCAACGCGACAAGCCGATGCAGCACGCGGGCGAAACGGAGGAGCGCTTCCGCGAGAAGTACGAGCGCTGGGAGCGCCGACTGGACAAGGTGCGAAACCTGGCGGACATCATCATCGCCAAGCAGCGCCACGGTCCCACCGGCGAGGTCAGGCTGATGTTCCAGGGCGCCTATACCCGCTTCGGCAACCTGGACACGGACCACGCGCCCGACGGGTGAGCCGCCGCCATGACCAGCGTGGAACATTGCGGCGCCATCCTCACCATCGACCTCGACGCCATCGCCGCCAACTACCGGCTCTTGCGCGGCAGGCTGGCCGGCGCCGCCTGCGCCGCCGTGGTCAAGGCCGACGCGTACGGCCTGGGAATGGAGCACGTGGCGCCGGCGCTCGCCAGGGCCGGATGCGAGACCTTCTTCGTCGCCCATATCGACGAGGGCATCGAGCTCAGGCGTCTGCTCCCGGACGCCGGCATCCATGTGTTCAACGGGCTTCACGCCGGCTGCGAGCCGGTCTTCGCCGAACACCGGCTGGTGCCCGTGCTCAACTCCCTTGGCGACATCGAGGCCTGGGCCCGGTTCTGCGGCCGGGCCGGCGCGTCCCCTTTCCCGCCCGCCGACATTCACCTCGACACGGGCATGACGCGATTGGGCCTGCCCCCCGGTGAAGTGGAGGTCCTGGCCGGCGAGCCGGACCGGCTGGGCTCGATCGACGTGGCCTACGTGCTCAGCCACCTGGCCTGCGCCGACGAGCCGGGCCATGGGCTGAACCGCCGGCAAGTGGACGCCTTTCGCAAGGCACGGGGCGCCTTGGCGGCGGGTGCGGCTTCCCTCGCCAACTCGTCGGGCATCTTTTTGGGCCCCGACTACCACTTCGATCTGGCCCGTCCGGGGGCCGCGCTGTACGGCGTCGCGCCGGTCCCCGGCGAGTCCAATCCGATGGCGCAAGTGGTTCGCCTACAAGGAAAAATCCTGCAGGTCCGCGACGTTGACACTCCCCAGACCGTTGGCTATGGTGCCACCCATCGCATCGCCCGGCGGGGGCGGATCGCCACCGTGGCCGTGGGTTACGCCGATGGTTACCTCCGGTCCTTGAGCAACAGCGGCGGTGCAAATTTCGGAGACATACGGGTGCCAGTTGTGGGGCGCGTGTCCATGGACCTCATCACCCTAGACGTTTCCGACCTTCCCCACCGCACGGCCCGCCCCGGTGACCTTGTCGACCTGATCGGCCCGCACAATCCGGTTGACCGTCTGGCGGCGGACGCCGGCACCATCGGCTACGAGATCCTGACCAGCCTGGGATCGCGCTATCACCGGGTTTACAAGGGTGGCGGTGTCTAATCTCAACGCGATGAACGTCCTCCAACCCATCGGCCGGATCTTCCTCGCCTTCCTGGCGACCGTCGGCCGGCTGACCATGTTCACCGGGTCGGCGCTGTCGCACTGCGTACGGCCGCCGTTCTACCCGCGCATCATCGGGCGCCAGATGGTCGAGATCGGTTTCTTCTCCCTGCCCGTGGTCGGGCTGACCGCCATCTTCGCCGGCATGGTGCTGGCCCTGCAAAGCTACACCGGCTTCGCCCGTTTCTCGGCCGAAGGCGCGATCGCCAACGTCGTCGTGCTGTCCATCACCCGCGAGCTGGGGCCGGTGCTGGCCGGCCTCATGGTGGCCGGGCGCGTCGGCGCCGCCATGGCCGCCGAGATCGGCACCATGCGGGTGACCGAGCAGATCGACGCCCTGAACACCCTGTCGACCAATCCCATGAAGTACCTGGTGGCGCCGCGGCTGATCGCGGGCCTGACCATGATGCCGATCCTGGTGTTCATCGCCGACATCATCGGCGTGTTCGGGGGCTACGTGGTCGGCGTCTACAAGTTGGGTTTCAACGCGGCCAATTACCTGCAGCGCACCTATGATTTCCTGGAGGCCGAGGACGTGATTTCCGGCCTGGTCAAGGCCTCCATTTTCGGTTTCATCATCACCCTCATGGGCTGCTACCACGGCTACCACTCCAAGGGCGGCGCCCAGGGCGTGGGCACGGCCACCACCTACGCCGTGGTCTCGGCCTCCATCCTCATCCTGTCGTCGGACTACATCCTGACCGAGCTGTTTTTCGCCAAATGAGCGACGCCCAACCCAAAATCCGGCTGCGCAACCTGCACAAGTCCTTCGGCGACAAGGTGGTGCTGAACGGCGTCGACCTGGACGTCGGCGTCGGCGAATCGGTGGTCGTCATCGGCGGCTCGGGCACCGGCAAGTCGGTGATGATCAAGTGCATCCTGGCGCTGTTGCCGGTCGGCGAGGGCAGCATCCAGGTGGACGGGGAAGAGGTGGTCGGCATCGGGACCAAGGACCGCGAGCGCATCAACAGGAAATTCGGCATGTTGTTCCAAGGCGCGGCGCTGTTCGACAGCCTGCCGGTGTGGGAGAACGTGGCCTTCGGACTGCTCGCCGAGAAACGGGTCTCACGCGCCGAGGCCAGGGACGTCGCCATCGGCAAGCTGGCCCAGGTCGGCCTGACGCCGGAGGTGGGCGATCTTTCCCCGGCGGAACTTTCCGGCGGCATGCAGAAACGGGTCGCCCTGGCGCGCGCCATCGCCGCCGATCCCGAGATCATCTTCTTCGACGAGCCGACCACCGGCCTCGACCCGATCATGGCCGACGTGATCAACGATCTGATCGTCAAGATCACCCGCGAGATGGGCGCCACGGCGCTGTCGATCACCCACGACCTGGCGAGCGCCCGCAAGATCGCCCACCGCATCGCCATGTTGTACGAGGGCAAGATCATCTGGGTCGGCCCGACCGCCGATATCGACGACTCGGGCAACCCCTACGTGGACCAGTTCATCAACGGCCGCGCCGTGGGCCCGATCAAGATGGCGATCCGGGCGTGAGGCGGCGGCGGTCTCGGGGCCAGGCGCTCCCCGTGGCCCGGGGACCGCAATCGGTTGTCATTAAGGGTTTTTCCGGGTCTCTCGCGGTCTTGGCGGCGGTCACATTTTTCTCCTTGGCCGGCCGTGTTTCTGGTCTAATGCCGGCGCACCGTTTCACCATCGCCCCGTAGGGAGGGTCCGGGCCCTTGGCGCGCACCGCCGCACGCTATGTCTGCCAGCAATGCGGGGCCAGCTTCCCCAAGTGGGGCGGCCGCTGCGAGGCCTGCAACTCCTGGAATTCGCTGGTCGAGGAGGCGCCCGTCGTCGCCGCGCCCCGGGGCCTGGGCCGGAAACGCGGGCGCAAGCTCGCCTTCGCCGCCCTCGACGGCAAGGCCGACCCGGCGCCGCGCCGGGCCACCGGGATCGCGGAATTCGACCGGGTCACCGGCGGCGGCCTGGTCCGCGGCTCGGCGCTGCTGGTCGGCGGCGATCCGGGCATCGGCAAGTCCACCCTGCTTCTCCAGGTCGCCGCGGCGCTGTCGGGAGAGGTCCGCTGCGCCTACATTTCGGGCGAGGAATCCATCGATCAGTTGCGCCTGCGCGCCCGGCGCCTGGGCCTGGACGGGGCGGCGGTGCAACTGGCGGCGGCCACCTCGGTGCGCGACATCGCCGCCTCCCTGGCGGAGGCCGGCGGGCCCGAGATCGTGGTCATCGATTCGATCCAGACCATGTTCGTGGACACCCTCGACTCCGCCCCCGGCACGGTGGCCCAGGTGCGCACCTCGGCCCAGGAACTGATCCGCCTGGCCAAGCAGCGGGGCTTCACCGTGTTCCTGGTCGGCCACGTCACCAAGGAAGGGCTGATCGCCGGCCCGCGGGTGCTCGAGCACATGGTGGACACGGTGCTGTACTTCGAGGGCGAACGCGGCCACCACTTCCGCATCCTGCGCGCCGTCAAGAACCGCTTCGGTCCGGCGGACGAGATCGGCGTCTTCGAAATGACCGATGGCGGACTGATCGAGGTGCCCAACCCGTCGGCCCTGTTCCTCGCCCAGCGTCAGGGCGAGGTGAGCGGCGCCTGCGTCTTCGCCGGCATGGAAGGCACCCGCCCGCTGCTGGTGGAGATCCAGTCCCTGATCGCGCCCTCGGCCCTGGCCACGCCGCGGCGCGCCGTGGTCGGCTGGGACTCGGGCCGCCTGGCCATGATCATAGCGGTGCTGGAGGCCCGCTGCGGCCTGGCGCTCGCCGGCAGCGACATATACCTGAACGTCGCCGGTGGGCTCAGGATCGGCGAACCGGCCGCCGACCTGGCGGTGGCGGCGGCGCTCGCGTCCTCGGCGAGCGGCGTGCCGTTGGCCCCGGAGACGGCGGTGTTCGGCGAGATCGCACTGTCCGGCGAGGTGCGGGCGGTGGCCCACACGGATACGCGGCTGAAGGAAGCGGCCAAGCTGGGATTCCGGCGCGCCATCACGCCCGAGCGCCGGCCCGGACCCGCTGCGCGGCGGGGCCGTGGCAAGGACCACGGACTGGAGGTTCAGGAAATCACCGAGCTCAAGGACCTGCTCGCCATGTTCCGCGCCCCGGGCGCCGGGGGAATTCGGGCGGCCGCGGGACGACGGCCAGACATGGCTCCCCTGACCGGCGAACGGGGCGGCCATGGATAGCCTGCCGGTCAATGTCACGGACATCGGCGTCGGCGTGGTGCTGCTGGTCTCGGCGCTGTTGGCGTATGTGCGCGGCTTCGTCCACGAGGTGCTGGCGGTGGGGGGATGGATCGGCGCCATTTTCGCCACCATCTACGGCTTCCCCTATGTGAAACCGTTTGCCCGCGACCTGATCGACCTGCAGTGGGTCGCCGATCTGAGCGCCGGCACGGTCGTGTTCATCGTCAGTCTCGTCGTCCTGTCGATCATCACCCGGGCGATTTCCAACCGGGTCCAGGCGAGCATGCTGAACGCCCTTGACCGGTCGCTCGGCTTTCTGTTCGGAATCGCCCGCGGCGCGGTGCTCGTCAGCCTCGCCTACGTGTTCGTGGAAATGGCGCAGCCCGTGTCCGAGCAGCCCCCGTGGCTGCGCTCGGCCCGATCCATTCCGGTGATCGAGGCCGGGGCGCGGCTGTTGCGGTCGCTGATCCCCGACGACGACGACCCCGCCGCCGCTGCCACCGACGCCCGCAAAAAGGCGCAAAGGATCCTTGATACGGAAAAGGCGATGCGCCAGATGTTGAGTGCGCGACCCAAGGGTAGAGACACCGGCGCGCCCGGCGGCTACGGTCCGCACGAACGCCGCGACATGGAACGGCTGATCGACAGCAGCCAACAACCCAAGTAAGTTCTGGTGTACAGGACACTAGGTATGCCGAAAACCCATCCCTTCGACGGTGACCACCTGGGCGAGGAATGCGGCCTGTTCGGGATCTTCGGCTATGCCGACGCCGCCGCCCACACCGCCCTCGGCCTGCATGCGCTGCAGCACCGGGGCCAGGAGGCGGTGGGTATGGTCACCTTCAACGGGGAACACTTCCACAGCCACCGGGCCCTCGGGCTGGTCGGCGACAACTTCAACTCCGAAGACGTCATCCGCCGGCTTCCCGGCGACCTGGCCATCGGCCATGTGCGCTATTCGACCACGGGCGGCACGATCCTGCGCAATGTCCAGCCGCTGTTCGCCGAATTCGAATTCGGCGGCCTGGCCATCGCCCACAACGGCAACCTGACCAACGCCTATTCGGTGCGCAAATCCCTGGTCCGGCACGGCTGCATCTTCCAATCCACCATGGACACCGAGGTCATTATCCACCTCATCGCCACCAGCCGTAAGACGACGGTGGTCGACCGCATGATCGACGCCCTGCGCCAGGTCGAGGGGGCGTATTCCCTGGTCGCGCTGACCGCAACCCAGTTGATCGGCGTGCGCGACAGGATGGGCGTCCGGCCGCTGGTCTTGGGCCGCATCGACGGCGCCTACATCCTGGCGTCGGAATCCTGTGCGTTCGACATCATCGGGGCCGAATTCATCCGCGACGTGGAGCCGGGCGAGATCGTGATCATCGAACGGGACGGGGTGCGCAGCGTGAAGCCCTTTGTCCCGGCAAAGCAACGGTTCTGCATCTTCGAGTACATCTACTTCGCCCGCCCCGACAGCGTGGTCGAGGACAAGAACGTGTACGAGGTGCGCAAGCGCATCGGCGCCGAGCTGGCCCGGGAAAGCCATGTGGAGACGGACATGGTGGTGCCGGTGCCCGACTCCGGCGTCCCGGCCGCCATCGGCTACGCGGAGGAGGCGGGAGCGCCCTTTGAGATGGGCATCATCCGCAACCACTACGTAGGCCGCACCTTCATCGAACCCACGTCCCAGATCCGCCACCTTGGCGTCAAGCTCAAGCACAACGCCAACATCGCGCAACTGAAGAACAAGCGGGTGGTCCTGGTAGACGATTCCATCGTCCGCGGCACCACGTCCCTGAAGATCGTGGAGATGGTGCGCAGTGCGGGCGCATCCGAGATCCACATGCGTATCTCCAGCCCGCCCATCGCGCATTCGTGCTTTTACGGCATCGACACGCCCGAGCGCTCGGAGCTGCTGGCCGCCAATTACGACGTCGAGGCCATGGCCCGGCACATCGGGGTCGATACCCTCGCCTTCATCTCCTTCGACGGCCTGTACAGGGCGGTCTGCGGCGCCGACCGGGACGCCGGCAATCCCCAGTATTGCGACGCCTGCTTCACCGGCGAATACCCGGTCCGGCTGGCCGACCAGGAAGACGGACCCGTTCCCGTGCAGCTGTCGCTCCTGGCCGAGCAAGGATAACCATGTCCGATGCGGGCGGCGGCGCCCCACCCAAGCGGGGCAAAACGCCCCGAACGGCCACGGGCGGGCGGGCGCTGGAGGGACGCATCGCCCTGGTCACCGGCGCCTCGCGCGGCATCGGGGCGGCGGTGGCGCGGCGCTTCGCCCGGGAAGGGGCGCACCTGATCTTAGCGGCGCGCACCCAGGGCGCCCTGGAAGAGCTGGACGACGAGGTCCGCGCCATGGGCGGCAGCGTCACCCTGGTGCCCGGGGACCTGACCGACTTCGACACCATCGACCGCATGGGCGCCGCCGTCTTCGAGCGCTTCAAGCGCCTCGACATCCTGGTCGGCAACGCCGGCGCGCTCGGCACGCTCAGCCCACTCGGCCACATCGATGTGAAGACCTGGGACCAGGTGATGGCGATCAACCTGACCGCCAACTGGCGGCTCATCCGCAGTTTTGATTCGCTGCTCCGCCTCTCGGACGCGGGCCGCGCCATCTTCGTCACCTCGGGCGTGGGCGCGCGGCCCTATTGGGGGGCATACGCCGTCAGCAAGGCGGCCCTGGAAACACTGGTCCGCGTCTATGCGGCCGAGGTGGCCAAGACCAACGTGCGGGTCAACCTGCTCGACCCCGGCGCCATCCGCACGGCCATGCGCGCCCGGGCCTTCCCCGGCGAGGATCCGATGACGCTCGAGCCCCCGGAAAGCATCACCGACCTCTTCGTCGAGCTGGCCCGGCCCGCCTGCACGCGCAACGGCGAACGCATCCAGGCGTATTGAAGCGTCGGCGCCCGGCGGCGGCTGGGAGAAGATTCCCGTTCCTGCCCGATTCTGTGGTACCGTCATGATGCGGCGCAACCGTAAGGACCGCACCGGCATGGCGCCCCGGCCGAGGGGCGCGGGGGGCGGCGGGAAGGGCTATTTGGGGAGAGGCAGGCATGGCATTGGCGAAGGAACTGGCGCTATTCCGCCGGACCAAGTCGCTGGAAACCGAGATCGACGATTTCCTCGACAAGCTTTCCGAGTCCGGCATGGTCTTCGAGCATGCGGTGAAGCTGTACCTGTCCGACGGGAGGACCGAGGAGTTCGACGAAAAGCTTCGCCACGTCAACGAACTGGAAAGCACCGCCGACCGCCTGCGCCGATCCGTCGAAACCCAGTTGTACGCCGAGACGCTGATCCCCGAGTCCCGCGGCGACGTCCTGGGCCTGCTGGAAAACCTGGATTCCGTGCTCAACCTTTTCGAGGGCGCCTTGTGGAGCTTCTCCATCGAAACCCCGGACATCCCTTCCGAGTACCACGCCGACTACGCGGCGCTGACCGAGATCGCGGTGCAGGGCGTCGAATCCCTGGTCCTGGCGTCGAGGGCTTTTTTCCGCAACATCGCGGCCGTCAGCGATCACATGCACAAGGTGATGCACTACGAAAAGGAAGCCGACAAGGTGAGCACGAAGCTGAAACGGGCGATTTTCGCCGCCGACCTTCCGCTTAGCCACAAGGTGCATTTGCGCGACTTCGTCGAGCACATCGACAACGTGGCCGACAGGGCCGAGGACGTCGCCGACCGGCTGACCATCTACGCCATCAAACGGACCGTTTAATACCAATGAGCGGGGCTCCATGGAGATAGCGGTTCTGCTGTTCCTGACCAGCGGCCTGTTCCTCGGTTGGGCGCTGGGCGGCAACGACGCCGCCAACGTGTTCGGCACCGCGGTCGGCACGCAGATGATCCGCTTCACCACGGCGGCCGTGATCTGCAGCGTGTTCGTCGTCCTCGGCGCCGTGATCAGCGGCGCCGGGCCGGCCGAGACCCTGGGCAGGCTGGGCGCGGTCAACGCGCTGGCCGGCTCCTTCATGGCCGCCTTTTCCGCCGCCCTCGCGGTCTATGTGATGACCAGGTTCGGCCTGCCCGTCTCCACCACCCAGGCGATCGTCGGCGGCATCCTGGGCTGGAACCTGTTCAGCGAGACCGTGACCGACACCAACGTGCTGTTCAAGATCCTCAGCACCTGGGTTATCTGCCCGGTGTTGGCGGCCGTCTTCGCCATGGTGTTGTTCAAGATGGTCACCGCGTATTTGCGCGCCTCCAAGCTGCACCTGCTGCGCCGGGACGCCTACACCCGGCTGGGCCTGATCCTGGCCGGCGCGTTCGGCGCCTACAGCCTGGGCGCCAACAACATCGCCAACGTGGTGGGCGTTTTCGTCGCGTCTTCGCCGTTCAGCGATTTCTCCGTCTTCGGCCTGGCCACGTTTACCGCGGCCCAGCAACTCTTCCTGATCGGAGCACTCGCCATCGCCGTCGGCGTGCTCACCTATTCCAAGCGGGTGATGCTGACGGTGGGGAGCGGCCTTATGCCATTGTCGCCGGTGGCCGCGTGGGTCGTCGTCGTCGCCCATTCCCTGGTCCTCATCCTGTTCGCCTCGGAAGGCCTGGAGCGGATGCTCGCCGCCAACGGGCTGCCGACCATCCCGCTGGTTCCGGTGTCCAGCTCCCAGGCCGTCGTCGGCGCAGTGCTCGGCATCGGCATCCTCAAGGGCGGGCGGGGAATCCGCTGGAATGTGCTGGGCGGCATCGGCATGGGATGGGTGCTGACTCCGCTGCTCGCCGGCCTCGTCTGCTTCATCGGCCTGTTCTTCCTGCAGAACGTCTTCGGCCAGACGGTATACCGCCCGGTGCCCTACGTGCTGTCCGAGCCCGTCCTCGAGCGCCTGGAACGGGCCGGGGTGAAGACCGACCGGCTTGGCGAGCTCAGGGGCCAGGCGTTCTCCTCGGCGCGGCGTTTCCGCCAGGCGCTCGGGGAGCGGATGGCGCTGAACGGCGACGACGAGGCCAAGTTCATGGCCTATGCGGAGGTGGACCCGATGGCGATCGACCCGGCGCGCCTGCCGGACCTGGAGACGAGCCGGCTGAGCGCCGGCCAGGTTCAGGCGGTGCGCGGGCTGACCGGACGAACGTTCCTGCATACATGGATGCTCGCCGAGGCCCTGGCCCGGGAGAGCGGCGAATGGCGCCCGCGTGAAAAGACGACGGAGAACAAGGCGCACAACAGGAGACTGCGGAAGAAACTGGATTTCGTCTTCCGCACCTTCCGCGTCGGCGAATAGACACGGCTGGCGCACCGGTTCCCTTGCCGGGCCGGTTTTTTCTTTTTTTCTGCAACCGCCGGAAAAAAATTTCCCTGTGACGCCCATCACTGCGCGCCGGGTCGTGTTGGTCTAACGTTCCACCCAACATCGACCCGAATAGGGGATGGAAACCATGTGGCAGCAGACAGTCCGAATCACGATCGCCGGCGTGATGGTGTGGACCGTGAGCGTGTTGGCGTTCGCGGTGGCCGGATAGGGGGCCGCGTAAACCCTCCGGTCCGCCGCACGGGCGGGCGTCCTCTTGGGGCCGTGGCGGCGCGAAACCCCCCCGACGGCCCGCCGGAGGTGGGAGCGCGGCGCGGTGTATAGGTTCGTGTTTCGTCACGGACGTAGCGCCGCCTCCCGGGGTGGTCAGAAACGCGGATTCCTGGTATGGTTTCACCAACCAGCGCGGGCATCCGGGTAACGGGATGGAATTTCCGCGGACGGGCTAATGCGGCGTCCCCGTCGGCGCCCGGATGGAGCCGGTCGGGAACGGCCTCGCGCCAACCCAGGTGAGGTCACGATGGCACGGACAGCCCATCGTACATTGATCATTTCCGCCGCCTTTGCGTTAGCGTCGTGGGCGCTCGCCGCCGGCGCGCCTGTCCTCGCCGCCGCGCCGGCGGAGCAGGCGGGACCTTCCCTGCCGCCGGCCGAGTACAAGCCCCTGCCGGTGGGCACCAAGGTTACCTACGACACCTGGAGCTACACCGTCACGAAAAGCGACGGTTACGACATCACGTACAAAACCAACAGTGGGGACTGGAGACATGATTACGCCGTATTCGGAAGACATGGAGATGGCGCCTACGGCATGTCCTCGGAATGGAAGGCGAGCCTCAATGACGAGAACAAAGCGGCCCTGGAAAGCTTTTGGCCACCAAAGGTTGGCAACAAAATAGTGTTGAATTTAGAAGACGAAATTCCACAACTTAGCGCTTATGTCGGTGAGAGTACCAGGAACTGGACCGTGACCCTTGAAGTCCTGGGAACCGCGTTCCTGGACCTCAATAGTTTCCGGTATCCGACCTACGTAATCCGGGAACACGCGATAAGCGAACTTGTTTCGTCTTATGAGACGGAGATCTCAGCGCTCGAGTACTCGGAAACCAAGTGGTACAACTCGGAGTCGGGGCTGATCCTGAAGAGCGTCAAGGACTGGACCCGGGGGCCGAAAAAGGGCGAGCAGGAGGAATACAGCCTCGTCCGCGTGCGCTTCCCGCCAGGCACCAAGACCAACGTCCTGGCGGGAACCACGATACCCGCCGGGGCCGGCGCCGGTTCGGACGCGCGTCTGACGGCCGAGGTCGCGCGCCTGAAGCGGGAAGCCGAGGCGAAGCAAAAGGCCATGGAGGCCTTGGAAGCCGTCAAAGGCAGCGGGTCCGAGGAGCTGCGCCGCCAGCGCGAGGAGCAGAAGCGCCTCATGGCCCAGGTGGCGCGCCTGACCGAGGAAGCCGAGGAGCGGCGCAGGGCCGAGGAAAAGCGCAAGGCGGAAAAGGAAGCGCGGCTGAAGGCGGAAGCCGAGCGTCAGCGCAAGGCGAAAGTGGCGACCCGGGCGGCCGCCCCGGCATCGGACCTGCAGCGGCAGATCGCCGTGCTCAAGCAACTGCGGGACGGCGGCTTGATCACCGGGCGGGAATTCGATTTCCGTAAGAAGGGTCTGTTGGACCGCTTTGTGGGCGCGCCCAAGACCGCCACCGCGCGGCTCACCGCGCCCAAATCGCCCGCGGCCGTCCTCCAGGCCAGGCTGGCCAAGTACAGCGGCATAAACTTCGGGCGCTATTACGCCCTGGTCATCGGCAACAACGAATACAAGCACCTGCCGAACCTGAAGACGGCCGCCGACGATGCCCGCGCCGTCGCCGATATCCTGCGCGACACCTACGATTTCAAGGTCACGTTGCTGATCAACGCGACCCGCGCCGACATCGTCGACGCCCTGGACGATTTCCGCGAAAAGCTGGACGACACGACCAACCTGCTCATCTATTACGCCGGCCACGGCTGGCTCGACGAGGGGGCGGACCAGGGCTACTGGCTGCCCGTGGACGCCAAGTCCAACCGGCGATCAAAATGGGTCGCCAATTCGACCATCACCGGCGCGCTGCGCGCCCTCAACGCCAAGCACGTCATGGTGGTCGCCGACAGCTGCTATTCGGGGACCCTGATCCGCGGCATCAAGATCAAGGAGAACACCCCCGATTACATCCGGCGCATGGCCGGGAAACGCGCCCGCCTGGCGCTGACGTCGGGCGGGCTGGAGCCGGTCGCGGACAGCGGCGGCGGCAAGCATTCGCCCTTCGCCGCCGCCTTCATCGATGTCCTGAAGGCGAACACCAGCGTCATCGACGGGACCCAGATGTTCAGCCAGATGCGCCGCCCGGTGATCCTCAACGCCGACCAGACGCCCCAGTATTCCGACGTGCGCCGGGCCGGCCACGAAGGCGGCGACTTCCTGTTCGTGCGCCGGCGCTAGGGAGGCCGCGGGAATGCACGCGGCCCATCGTGACCTCATGATCTCCGCCGTCCTGGCTGGCGTCGTGGGCGTTCGTCGCTGGCGCGCCTTCTCTCGCCGCCGCGCCGGCGGAACAAGCGGGACCTTCCCTGATTAACTGTGATACGGGTCACGGAACGTTTTTTCGGAGGAAGAAATGCACGTCTTACGAAAAGCCGTACGTCTACTCGCGTGTCTGACTGTGGCCATTATTGGTGTCTCGCCACCTGCAGAGGCCGAGGAGTTGGTAACGGTGAAACCGGCGTACGGCGGTGACTTAAATTTTGTATTGCTTAAGCCGGATAACCCGAAGGCGGCGGTTGTTCTTTTCCCTGGTGGCCGCGGATACCTGAGGTTGGACAGCGACGGCGAAATACGGAAACAGAAGAAAAGCTTTCTGGTCGTTAACCGCGAAAGATTTTTGGACAAAGGTTTAATGGTCGCCGTATTCAACCCGCCAGAGGGTATGGAAGACCTTCGTCGTACCTATCGAATTTCGCAACAGCATGGCCAGGATATCCAGGCGGTCATTGAATTTTTGAAAAAGAAGGCGGATGTGCCGGTTTGGCTGATCGGACACAGCCGCGGGACGTTCTCGGCCGCTAATGGTGCGATTAGGTTGGGGAACCTCGTCAGCGGCCTGGTCCTCGCCTCGACGATTACCAAAAGCCGCGAAAAATACGCCATATACAAGACACATCCTAACGGAGTTCTAAATATGGACCTGGCAAGCATCAAGGTTCCGACACTGGTGCTTGCCAACAAACCCGATAGCTGTGCCAGTTCACCCGCGTCGAACGCCGAAAAAGTGGTGAAAGAACTTACCGGCTCATCCGCCGCTGCCGTCAAGGTATACGGCGACGAAGACCCGGATGGCGACAATTGTAAGTGGGGCGGTCCACACCATTTCGCCGGTTTTGAAGACAAGGTCGAAGCCGCCATCGTGGCGTTCATCGAAGCACAATCCAAGTAGGCGCTTCGGGTCGAACCCGGTCGTTCGCCGGGTTCGTTACGGTCGACCGGTGTCGACCTGTGAGCGGACATCGCCACTCGCAACACCGGTTAATGCTAGGACCCTCTCCCCGTTCTCCCCGTCTCCTCCGCGTCCCTTTGCGTCCTCTGCGTTTGATGTCTTCAATACTGTGACCCCGGTCACTGCGCCGGGGGTGTCCCGGCGCTACGGTGCGAAGGAAGCATTGCGCAGAAGGGACGATCCGGATGGCGGCAGACAACCCCTGTGAGCGGTGTGACGATCCGGGCCGGGGCCGTCCGTCACTTGATCACGACCTGGTGGGTGAAGGTGTCGCCGTCGCTGACCGTGATCAGCTCGAACCCGAGCATCTTCGCCATGTCGAAAAAGTTGAAGGTGTCTTCCACCTTGTATTCGCGGAAGATGGGCGTGGCGCGCGCCGACGAGGTCAACGTGGCCAACAGGGCGCGGACGCGATAGACCGTATCCAGCCGGCCGGGCCGGTTGCTGACGATGATCAGTTTCTGGGCCTGGCGTCCCTTGGCGAAAAAGGCGGCCACGGGCGGATAGGACCGGTTCAACATTCCGTTCACCACGCCGGTGACGAACCCGATGCGCTGGCGGCGGTTGGCTTCGGGCAGGGTCCGCGCCCGGGACCGGTAGACCTCGACGGATGCCGGCTTCGGATAATAATAGCCCACGTGCCTGTCCGTTTTCTCCTTCGCCACCGCCGGGGCGAACGCAAGAACGATGACCACTGTCATGCCGGCCGGGATCAAGCGCCAATTCACTGCCTGTTTCCTTCGTTGTGGATGGATCCGCCGCCATGTTTAACGGGCCCCGCCGGCGAAGCAAGCGGAATGGCCGTCGGCGGGTCCACGTCGCGGCCAGGCGGCCGGCGCGCTCACGATCAATTGAGGCGAATTTACCCCCGCCGTTGCGGCGTCCGGGCGTAGAATGCCGGTCCACGGGCCGGGCAAACAGGAGAGAGCCCATGGGTGCAAAATTCCCCAATGTGTCCCGCCCCATCCTTGCCGCCGCCGTCTCGATGGCGGTGCTGGGCGGATGTGCCGTCTCCGATTATCAGCGGCCCACCATCGAAAGGGTTGGAGCCGGCGACGGGCGCATCGTTTTCGCCGCCGGCGTGTTCCGGGGAGCCGCGCCCGAGCGGGTGAGGTTCACCGACATCTGGCAGCGCGAAGAGTACGCCCTGTTCCGGGGCGGCGGCGCCCAGGCGGAAATCATCTACTCCACCACCACCACTCCGGTGTTCACGGTTGTCCTGAATTACGAGTTCATGGTCGACGACATGGTGGAGACGTGGAACCTGAACAGAAAGCACACCAAGGCCTGGGACGAATCGCGAAGGGTCGAGGCGCCCCTGGGGCCGTTCTTCTACAAGCCTTACAGGCTTGTCGGAGCAGACCGGGCGTGCTTCGGGTTCGCCACCGAGTGGGATCACAGGGGCGACGACCCCGATAACCGTCCGAGCAAGGTCCTCTTCGGATACTACTGCGCCAAGCCGGGCGCGCCGCTCTCCCTGGACAGGATGGAGGACCTTATCCAGACGATCGGGGTCAGGGGCGTCACCGAGCGGAGCCGGCACACGGACGCGGCCCGCCAGGGAGGCGCCGCCCGGGCGGCCGACGCCCGCACCCAGGCCAACGCGGCGCTGATCGCCCAGGGACCCTCGCCGTCGGCCGACCGCGGCAACGCCAACTTCCCCTTCGACCTGGCCCAGTTTTTCGCCGAAGGCGGGGAGGGCGACCAGAAAAACTGATCCATGGGTGCGTAATCCCCAGATGCCGCGGCGGCTAGAACGCAAAGGGCCGCCGCGGCGGCCCATGGGTCCCCCTGCGCAGATGATCACCCGCGGCGTCTGCGCTTTTTCCCCGGCCTGGCCGGCCTCCGCCCCTGGGCGGCCGGCCGGTCCGCGCCTTCCCCTTCGGTGTCGCGCCGTCGCGCCGCCGCCGGTCCGCCGAGCAGGCGGTCGACGTGGGACAGGTTCTTTTCCGTGACCGCGGCCATGGCGTCGGCATCCAGCGCGGTATAGACGGCGCGCGCCTTTTCGAAGGCCTCGGCCGCACCCTCCAGATGGGCCGATTCGCCGGTCAGCCGGCCAAGCAGGAACAGGGCCGAGCCCAGAGTGTTCTGGGTCGCCGCAAAGGGCAGGGGGTCGGCGGCCTCCGTGCGCACCGTCAGGGCGGCGCGGCAGGCATCGGCGGCCTTCGTCAGCACTTCCGTGTTGCGTAGCTGCTGGCCGAGAACCTGGGCCGCCTGGGCGAAGTTGTTCATGACCTCGGCCCAGAGAAGGGGCGTTTCGCTGCGCGTGAACACCATGAGCGCCGCCTGGAAGGCGTTGAGCGAATCTCCGAGCATGTCGCGCTCGCCGGTCCGCGAATCGAGCCTGTAGAGCACCTGACCCAGCCGGTTCTGTGTCGCCGCCCAGGCGCGCGGGAACTCGGCCCTGGTCAGCACGTCGAGGGCGCCGCGCAGGGCGTCGGCGGCGGCGGCGAACGTGTCCATGTCGTTGGTGCGTTCGGCCAGGGCCTGGAGGACCGCGCCCAGATGTTTCTTGGTGAGCGCCCAATCGAGCGGATCGTCCTCCCTGGACTGGTTTTCCAGGGATGCCTGGTAGGTCTGGGCCGCCACCTGATAGAGGTCCCGGTTGCCCCCCCGGTTGGCCAGCGTGGCCAAGGCGTTGCCGTAACACATGAGGATGGCCGCCCGCTCCCGCGCCGTCAGGTCGGCCGGCAGGTTGTGGACGCAGGGCATGGCGGCGTACAGCGCCTCCTCCAGCGCCTGGCCGAGGCGCAGGCGCTTGCCTTCGCTCCCGGGCGTCGTCGCGGCAAGGCTCACGGCAAGGAGGAGGGGAGCGAATTCGGGGCCGAAATCAACCGGCAGGTTGAGGGTGGTGGCGAGGCTGAAGCCCCCGGGCGGGTCCTCCTCCTCGACGGCCGCGGAGACGAACCTGAGGTGCAGCGTCGTCCCCGGCGCCGGAATCTCGCCCCAGATCAAAAGGTCGGCGCGCTCCCCGGCCAGCCATTGCCGGGCGGTGGCCGCCGCCGCCAGCCATTCCGCCGGTGACCCGGCGGCGTCCGGAGCCAATGCCCTTTTCAGGGGACGGACCCGCAAGCCCTTTGGTTTCCTGAGGGCGGCGACCACGTGGCGGCTGCGGTCGGCGCCGGCCTGATCGGCGATGGCGGCGACGCGGATCTCGATGCGCTCGGGGCGGGGCCCGGTTTGCCGGCCGAACAGGCGGCTGAACAGTCCGCCCCCGGCGTCCCCGCCCGGGGCGGCGTCCCGGTCACCGTCTTGACGTGTGTTCTTTCTCAACCGGCACCTCGCCGGGGCGTCACAACCGCGGCGGCTGCGCACCACCCCGCCACTGGACAATCATACAGGCCGGGCGGTAGAAATGCATTGTCCTGGCGAGGGGGGGCTCGATCGCCGGTGCCGGCAACGCCCGGCGCCGCAGAGGCGCAACGTTCTCGACCGGATACCTGTCGGGCCAGGGCGAATAAATGGGGGGGGCGAGCGTGAAACCGTTTCTCATCGGACCTGCCGCCGCCGCGGTCCTGGGTGTCTGCGTGTCCAGCGCCATGGCGGGGCCGTCGACCTCCCTTTACGACAGGGACAGGTTTCTCAGCGAATCCTATCCGCTGGCGCCCCAGGCCGCGCCTGCGCCGCCACCCCGACCCGCGGCGCCGCCACGGTCCAAGCCCGCGCCGAAGCCGAAGCCGGTCGCCGAAAAACGGAAAAGGCGCCCGTTGCCCGAACTGGCAGCCGAACCGGCGCCCCGCCGGGCACCGCCGCCCGACGAAGGCCGCGGCGCCGGGGGCTTCCTCTCCGAGATCCGCGTTGGTCTCCTGGCGCACGACCAGGGGCCGTTCAGCAGCAACAAGGAGGACGGTCCCGACGTCAACCTGGAGTTCCTGTTCGTGTCGCCGGACCTGCTGGACGTCATCTGGTCGCCCCGGCCCCATATCGGCTTTACCGGCAACACCGCCGGCGACACCAGCCAAGCCTATCTGGGGCTGACCTGGGAGTGGGGGTTCTGGCGCCGCGCCTTCGCGGAATTCAGTTTCGGCGGCGCGGTCCACGACGGTGAATTGACGACGAATATGGTGGGCCGGACCAAGAAGGAACTGGGGTGCCGCATCCTGTTCCGGCAATCCGTCGCCATCGGGTACAAGTTCGCCGGTCGCCATTCGGTGATGGCGCACCTCGACCACATGTCCAACGCCGGTATCTGCGATGAGAACGAGGGCCTGGAAAATGTGGGGATCCGCTACGGATACCGTTTCTGAAGCGCGCCGCCGGGCGCCGTGAAACCGGGGCTCCCTGGTATCAACGCGCCATGCCTTCCCCGCCGCCGTTTGCCCGATCGGCGAGAAACGTGAGCAGAATCTCCACTTCGTCCGGGTCCTTCACGAAGTAGTCGGCGGCGGGCGGTCCGTCGCCGTCCACCCCGTCGCTGACGTAGACGCGGATGCCCCGCCCCTCGAGGGCGTTGAACGCGTCCTCGTCGGTGATGTCGTCGCCGACGTAGACGGGCATCACGTCGGGTCCGTCGAGATCCAGCGCCTTCAGCATCCACAACACCGCCTTGCCCTTGTCCCAATCGAGCCCCGGCAGAATCTCGTAGACCTTCTTTCCGGAAACGCCGCGCAGGCGCGGATGGCTCGCAAGGAGCCCCTCGACGGCGGCCTTGACCGCAACCGCACCGGCCTCGTTGGTCAGGCGGTAGTGGACGGCGACGGAGCACGATTTGGGTTCGATGATAACCCCGTCCACCGGCCCCAGTTTGCGCTCCAGCGCCTCGCCAACCTCCTCCAGGAGGTCACGGAACTTGGTGCAGTCGGCGAGCGGTTCCGTGCCGTTGTCCGGCCAGGCGATGTCGAAGCCGTGACTGCCGGCGTAGACCAGGTTGTCCAGTCCCACCCGCTCATGCACGTCCCTGCGGTCGCGCCCGCTGATGACGATGACCGGACAGCGCTCGGCCAGGGTGCCGACGACCCGGCGCATGGACTCGGAGAGTGCGGCCATGTCCGGGCGGTCGACGACGGGCGCGAGCGTGCCGTCGAAATCGAGGAACACGGCAAGCCGCTTTCCCTCCAGGCGGGTTGCCAGTTCGTCACGGTGCGACAGGGCGGACGGCAGCGCGGATTCTTTCGGGCTCACCTCGATGTTCTCCGGTTCCAGGACACGTCGGCGTCGGGCCGGCGGCCCGCCGAACGGCCGGCGACGCCGCGAAGCGCGGACGTTCTTGCCTGGGAAAAAGCCAACATGCAAGCGGTATTCCCTTAAGCGCCCTCCGCCACCCCGCCATGGTCCCCGGCGCGCCGGTGGATGCTTCCATCCCGAATACGCAAAGCGTTTTAGGATATCCTTAACGATACGCGAAATTCGCAAACGGGCCGTGTCCGGTATGTGGGTTCTGAATCCCCGTTCGGCGATGCCTTCGGGTGTATATAATCAAACGTTGGGTGGGGGCCGTGGTCCGGCTTTTGCAGGCCGGGGTCCGGCTTTTGCAAAATGTGTGACAGGGTGGAACGGGCCGGGTACTCTCGCCCGCCATTGGCAAGCCGGGTCGTGCGCATGCACCGGAAGCGGATTTCGAGTCTCATCTCAGCCCCGACGGCGGTCCTGATATTCGGCCTCCTTCTGCCGGCGCCCGCCGTCGGGCAGGCGGCGGAGGGCGGCGCGGCCCCAGCGGGGACCAAGGCCGAGGTTTCCATGGGCGACCTGGAGGCCCTGGTCGCCACCATCGAGGACGAGGCCGGGCGCAAGCGGCTCGTCGCCCGTATCCGGGCCCTGATCGCGGCGCAAAGGAGCGTCACCGAAGAACCGGCCGTGGAAAGCCTGGGCGCCGGTTTCATCGACCGGCTTTCTAAGAACGTCAAGGAAAGCAGCGGCCAGTTGGCGGCGGCGGTGCAAACGTTGAGCGACCTGCCGGGGTTGGCGGCGTGGTTGCGCGCCCAGGCGGGCGACCCCGACGCCCGCGCCTTGTGGCGGGATCTCCTGCTCAAGCTGGCGCTGGTTCTGGCCGTTGGCTGGGGCGCCCAGCGTCTGGTTCGTGTCCTGCTCGGACGCACGCGCCGGGCGCTGGAGGGCCGGGATACCGACAGCCTGTTGGTGCGCATACCCGTGCTCGCCGGACGCACGGTGCTGGACGTGGTCCCCATCGCCGCCTTCGCCGGCGCCGCGTACGGCGCGCTGCCGCTGACCCAGCCCGGGCCCGAGGTCTACGTGGTGGCGCTCACCGTCATCAACGCCTACCTGATCGTGCGGGCAACGTTGGTGGTGGCGCGCATGCTGCTGGTGCCGGCGGTGGCGTCCTTGCGGGTGCTGCCGATCGGCGGCGAGAGCGCCAACTATCTGTTCATCTGGATCCGGCGCCTGGTCTGGGTGGCGGTGGCCGGCTACTTCCTGGCCGAGGCGGCATTGCTTCTCGGCCTGCCCGCGGGCGGCCACGCCGGCCTGCTGCGCCTGCTCGGCCTGCTGGTCAGCGGCATGGTGGTCGTTTTCATCCTGCAGAACCGCGCCGCCGTCGCCGGCTGGGTGCGCGGCGCCGCCGGTACGGGGCCGGGCCGGTTCGGCGTGCGCAACCTGCGCGCCCGGTTCGCCGACGTCTGGCATGTACCCGCCATCATCTACGTGGCCGGCGTGTACGGCGTCTGGGCGCTGGGCGTCGAGGGCGGGTTCCAGTTCATGGCCCGCGCCACCGTCGCCACGGCGGCGATCCTGACCGTGGCCGGGCTGGCGGGGTATGCGCTGCGGCGGGCCGTGAACCGCGGCTTCGCCGTCAACGAAGAGGTCAAGACGCGCTTCCCGACCCTGGAGGCCCGCGCCAACCGGTACCTGCCGGTCCTGCATGTGGGGCTGCGCTGGGTGATCTACGCCGTGGCCGCGCTCGCCGTGCTGCAGGCCTGGGGCATCGACGCCTTCGGCTGGCTGGAGACGCCGTTCGGGCGGCGGTTGACCGAAAGCGCGCTCAGCATCGCCGTCGTCATGGTCCTGGCGCTGATCGCCTGGGAGGCGATCAGCTCGGCGATCGAGCGCTACCTGACCCGGACCGATGCGGACGGAACCCTGATCGAGCGCAGCGCCCGGACGCGCACCCTGTTGCCGCTTTTGCGCAACGCGGTGCTGGTGGTGCTGACGGTGATGGTGAGCATGATCGTGCTCTCGGAGCTCGGCGTCGACATCGCGCCGCTGCTGGCGGGCGCCGGCGTGGTCGGTCTGGCCATCGGCTTCGGCGCCCAGAAGCTGGTCCAGGACGTGATCACCGGCGTCTTCATCCTGTTCGAAGATTCCATCTCCGTCGGCGACGTGGTCAAGGTGAGCGGGCTGGCCGGCGTGGTCGAGGCGCTGTCCATCCGCTCCATAAGGATGCGCGATCTTTCGGGCAACGTGCACACCGTCCCCTTCAGCGCCGTCGACACGATCACCAACATGACCAAGGACTTCTCGTACTACGTCTTCGAAGTGGGCGTGGCCTACCGCGAAGATACCGACGAGGTGGCCAAGGTGCTCAAGCAGATCGGCGCCGAAATGCAGGACGACCCCGAATTCGGGCAGTTGATCCTGGCGCCTTTCGAGGTCCTGGGCGTCGACCAGTTCGCCGATTCTGCCGTTATCATCAAGGCCCGCTTCAAGACCGCGCCGATCAAGCAGTGGACGGTGGGACGCGAGTTCAACCGGCGCATGAAACAGAGGTTCGACGAACTCGGGATCGAGATTCCCTTCCCCCACACCACCATCTACTTCGGCGAGGACAAGCACGGCGAGGCGCCCGCGGCCCGCATCCGCACGGAAGAGGCGGAGGCCGCCCCCCGGCCCGCGGCGCGGCCCGGGAAGCGGCGCAAACGCGCCGCCGCGGACATCGTCGAGCTGCCGACGCACGAGGACGGGGCCGACGACGGCGGTTAGTACCCTCTATCACAATAGGATGACACGTCCGATGGCCGCCCATGGCCGCCCGAAGGGTCGTTTTTCGCGCCTTTTGGCGGGCGTCAGCGCCGCTTGACGATGTCCCGCATCGCCGGCGCGACGCTTCCTGCCCAAAAGACGCGAAAAGACGATCACACGTACCATCCTATTGTGATAGAGGGTACTAGGGCCGGAAACGCGCGCGGCGACGGGTCTCTTGATTTTTGAAAACCCCGGCGGTCCTCCGCGTCCACGGCGTTTAGAAATCCAACGCGGAGGACGCAAAGGGACGCGGAGGAACCTAAGAAACCCATTCACCGCGACGGCGCAAAGCACGGCCCGTCGCACATGGAACGAGCGTTTCTTGCGCCTTGGTGCTCCTAGTGGCCTGGGAATGCCCGGTGGGACCGCCGTGGCGGTTGGGGGTGCCGGCGCGCACGGGGCCTGGGGATCAGTTTCGGGCCGTATTTTCAGGTGCGCGGTTTTCGCTCGCAGGACTTCCAGCAGGCCTGCCACGGGTCGCGACGGCCTCCGATCCTTCGACAGCCGCGAAAAAAAACCCCTACCACGGCAGCCTTGGAAAAAAACCAGTGCAGTGGGATTCCACGCAGGGGCGAACGGGCATGGCTGTTGCCAGAATACAAAACAGGCGACGGTGGGTCCGGGGGGCCACCGGGGGGTGTCCTCCCGGCCTTTGTAAACGCGGGGGAGCGCCCCCGGGACCACGAAAAAAAGACCCTGGACGGCACACCGAAAAACATATAAAGACATGTTTATATCTGCAACTTTCCTAGGTTCATGGCGTGGGTTCTTCGGGAGGCGGACTGCGGTGCAACCCCTGTTGACGGCTTTGCGGGCGGTGGCGGAACCGACGCGCCTGCGTCTGCTGGCGCTCAGCGCCCGGGGCGAACTCACCGTCGGCGAGATGGTGCAGATCCTCGGCCAGAGCCAGCCCAGGGTGTCGCGCCACCTCAAGCTTCTCGCCGAGGCCGGCCTGCTGGACCGCTTCCGCGAGGGCAGCCGCATCTACCACCGTCTGGTCCACGACGGGCCCGGGGCCGAGATCGCCCGGCACCTGATCGCCATGTTGCCCGAGGATGATCAGGATCTGGCCCTCGATCTGGAGCGCCTGGCCGGGGTGAAGGCCGAGCGGGCGCGGGCGGCGGCGGCCTATTTCCGCAGGAACGCCGCCCGTTGGAACGAACTGCGCTCCCTCTATGTGGACGAACGCGAGGTCGAACGGGTGCTTGCCGGGTTCCTGCCCGCCCAGGGCATCCGCGACCTGCTCGACGTGGGCACCGGAACCGGGAGCATGCTCGAGCTTTTCGGCCCGCGGGTGACGCACGCCCAGGGCATCGACCTGTCGCGCGAGATGCTGGCCGTGGCGCGGGCCAACCTGGAACGGGCCGGCCTGAAGAACTGCGTGGTGCGCCAGGCCGACATGTTTCAGCTGCCCTTTCGGGGTGCTTCGTTCGACGCCGTGACCATCCATCAGGTGCTGCACTATGTCGACAATCCCGGCCCGGCGATCGCCGAGGCGGCGCGGGTACTGCGCCCCGGCGGGCAGATGCTGGTGGCGGACTTCGCGCCCCACGACCTCGAATCCTTGCGCAGCGAACACGAACATCGCCGGCTCGGTTTCGGCGATTCCGAGGTCGCCGGATGGTTCGCCGCTGCCCATCTTGTAACCAGGGAGGTTGTGCACCTGCCGGGCGACCCCCTGACCGTGACCGTGTGGCTGGCGGCCAAGCCCGAGGGGACGCCCGGGTGATGACGTCGATGAAAATAAAGAGCGCGGCCGCCCCGCCGCCGGCCGCCCGGCCCTCCCTGGCCGTGGCGTCGCCCCTTCCCCACGACGTCCGGGTGTCGTTCGAGTTTTTTCCGCCGAAGACGGAAAAGATGGAGGAGATCCTGTGGGACAGCATCCAGCGCCTCGCTCCCCTTGAGCCGGCCTACGTCTCGGTCACCTACGGCGCCGGGGGCTCGACCCGCCAGCGCACCCACGCCACGGTGGTGCGCATCCGCCGGGAAACGATGCTCGAGCCGGCCGCCCACCTCACCTGCGTCGGCTCGATCCGCGAGGAGATCGACGAGGTCGCGCGGCAGTACTGGCGCTCGGGCATCCGCCACATCGTCGCCCTGCGCGGGGACCCGCCCGAGGACATGGACCGCTACGCGCCCCATCCCGGCGGCTATGCCTATGCGTCCGACCTGGTGGCGGGGTTGAAAAGGGTGGCCGACTTCGAGATCAGCGTCGCCGCCTTTCCCGAGGTTCACCCCCAGGCGGCCAGCACCGAAGCCGATCTGGACAACCTCAAGCGCAAGATCGACGCCGGCGCCACCCGCGCCATCACCCAGTTCTTCTTCGACGCCGACATCTACTTGAGGTTCCTCGACCGCGCCCGCGCCGCCGGCGTCACCGTGCCCATCGTGCCGGGCATCCTGCCGGTGACCAATTTCGCCCGCGTCGTGCAGTTCGCCGCCATCTGCGGGACCCGGGTTCCAGGCTGGATGGCCGACCTGTTCGAGGGGCTGGACGACCGTCCCGAGACCCGCAGGCTGGTGGCGGCGACGGTTGCGGCCGAACAATGCCGGGCGCTGTACGCCAACGGCGTCAACGACTTCCATTTCTACACGCTGAACCGGGCCGAACTGACCTATGCCATCTGCCACATGCTCGGCGTGCGGCCGAAGGCGGAGCCGACCGGCCGGGAGCTGAAGGCCGCCCCATGAAGGACACCGAAACGACGGCCGTGCTCGAGGAATTGCTGGCCCGGCGCATTCTCGTGCTCGACGGCGCCATGGGAACCATGATCCAGGCCTATGCCCTGGACGAGGCGGGGTACCGGGGCGAACGCTTCGCCGATCACCCCTCGGACCTGAAGGGCAACAACGATCTGCTCACCCTCAGCCGGCCCGACATCATCGGCGACATCCACACCGCGTATCTGGAAGCGGGCGCGGACATCGTCGAGACCAACACGTTCAACTCCACCTCCATCGCGCAAAGCGATTACGGCGCCGAAGACCTGGTCTACGAGCTTAACCGCGAGGGCGCCCGCATCGCCCGCGCCGCCGCCGATGCCATCCAGGCCAGGACGCCCGACAAGCCGCGCTTCGTGGCCGGCGTTCTCGGGCCGACCAACCGCACCGCCTCCATCTCGCCCGACGTCAACGACCCGGCCTTCCGCAACGTGAGCTTCGATGAGCTGGTGACCGCCTATACCGAATCCATTGCCGGGCTTGTCGACGGCGGGGCCGACATCCTGCTCGTCGAGACGGTCTTCGACACGCTCAACTGCAAGGCGGCCATCTACGCCATCCACAAGTATTTCGACGACCACGGGGTGCGCCTGCCGGTGATGATTTCGGGCACCATCACGGACGCCTCGGGGCGCACGCTCTCGGGGCAGACGGCGGAGGCTTTCTGGAACTCGGTCGCCCACGCCCGGCCCTTGAGCGTCGGCTTCAACTGCGCGCTCGGCGCCAAGGACCTGCGCCCCCATATCCAGGACGCCGCCCATATCGCCGGAGTCTATGTGAGCGTTCATCCCAACGCCGGCCTTCCCAACGAGTTCGGCGAATACGACGACACCCCGGAATACATGGCCGGCCAGCTCAGGGAGTTCGCCGAAAGTGGCCTGGTGAACATCGTCGGCGGCTGCTGCGGCACCACGCCCGCCCACATCGCGGCCATCGCCGACGCCGTCGCCCCGGTGGCGCCCCGCAAGGTCCCGCAGATCGAAAGGCATTGCCGGCTCAGCGGCCTGGAACCCCTGACCATCGCGCCGGTCATCGGGTTCGTCAACGTCGGCGAGAGGACCAACGTGGCGGGCTCGGCGCGCTTCGCCAAGCTGATCCTGGACGACGATTACGATGCGGCGCTGCAGGTGGCGCGCGACCAGGTGCTGAACGGCGCCCAGGTGATCGACGTCAACATGGACGAGGCCATGCTGGACTCGCAAGCCGCCATGGTGCGGTTCCTGAACCTGGTCGCCTCCGAGCCCGATATCTGCCGGGTGCCGGTGATGATCGACTCATCCAAGTGGTCGGTGATCGAGGCCGGCCTCAAATGCGTCCAGGGCAAGGCGGTGGTGAACTCCATCAGCCTCAAGGAAGGCGAGGAGCCCTTCGTCGCCCAGGCCCGGGAGATCTTGCGCTACGGCGCCGCGATGATCGTCATGGCCTTCGACGAAGACGGCCAGGCGGACAGCAAGGCGCGCATGTTCGACATCTGTACCCGGTCCTACGAGATCCTGACCAAAAAGGTGGGCGTGCCGCCCGAGGACATCATCTTCGATGCCAACGTCTTTCCCGTCGCCACCGGCATCGAGGAACACAACAACTTCTCCGTCGATTACATCGCATCGGTGCGCGAGATCAAAAAAAACCTGCCCTACGTGCTGACCAGCGGCGGCGTCAGCAACATGTCGTTCTCGTTCCGCGGCAACAACCCGGTACGCGAGGCCATGCACGCCGTGTTCCTGTACCACGCGGTCAAGGCCGGGATGGACATGGGCATCGTCAATGCCGGCCAGCTGGCGGTCTACGCCGACATCCCCGACGATCTGCGCGAACGGGTCGAGGACGTGGTGCTGAACCGGCGCGCCGACGCCACCGAGCGCCTGGTGGAGATCGCGGGTTCGGCCGAGGGACAGGCGCGCGCGAAAACCGAGGACCTGAGCTGGCGCCAGGCCCCGGTCGCCGAACGCCTGAGCCACGCGCTCGTCGAGGGCATCACCGAATACATCATCGAGGACACGGAAGAGGCGCGCCTGGCGGCGGACCGTCCCATCGAGGTCATCGAGGGTCCCCTCATGGACGGCATGAACGTGGTCGGCGACCTGTTCGGCTCGGGCCAGATGTTCCTGCCCCAGGTGGTGAAAAGCGCCCGCGTCATGAAGCAGGCGGTGGCCCACCTGATACCCTTCATGGAGGACGAGAAAAGCCGAAGCGGAAAGACCAAAGGCGCGGGAACCATCGTTACCGCCACGGTCAAGGGCGACGTGCACGACATCGGCAAGAACATCGTCGGCGTCGTGCTCCAGTGCAACAACTTCGAGATCATCGACCTCGGCGTCATGGTGCCCTATGCCAAGATCCTGGAGACGGCGCGCGAGCACGACGCGGACATGATCGGCCTCAGCGGTCTGATCACGCCGTCGCTCGAGGAAATGGCGTCGGTGGCCCACGAGATGACGCGGGAGGGCTTGGAAATCCCGTTGCTGATCGGCGGCGCGACCACGTCCAAGGCCCACACGGCGGTCAAGATCGCGCCCAACTACCGCGGCCCGACGATACACGTGGTCGACGCCTCGCGCGCCGTCGGCGTCGCCCGCAAGCTGATGAGCGACACCTTGAAGGACGATTTCCTCGCCTCCGTGGCCGAAGAGTACGAGGCGGCTCGCGTACGGCACGCCGGCCGCAAAAAGAAGGCCCGCCAGCACGCAATCGCGGACGCCCGCAAGGCCAGGCACCGGATCGACTGGGCCGCAACCAAGCCCCCCCGGCCCGCCTTCCTCGGCCTCAAGGCGTTCGCCGACTACGACCTGGACGAGCTGGTGGGCCGCATCGACTGGACGCCTTTTTTCCGCACCTGGGAGCTGGCCGGCACCTATCCCGACATCCTCCAGGACGCCACGGTGGGCGAGGCCGCCCGCGGCCTGTTCGCCGACGCGCAAGCCATGCTCGAGCGCATCGTCGGCGAGGGCTGGCTGACGGCAAACGGCGTCGTCGGCTTCTTTCCCGCCAACACCGTCGGCGACGACGACGTGGAGCTCTATACCGGGGAGTCACGCCAAGGCGTGCGCGCCGTCGTCCACTTCCTGCGCCAGCAGATGATGAAATCGCCGGGCCGCGCCAACTTCTGCCTCGCCGATTTCGTCGCGCCGAAGGAGACCGGGATCGAGGACTATATCGGCGCCTTCGCGGTCACCACCGGCATCGGCATCGAGAACAAGCTGGAGGAATTCAAGAAACAGCACGACGACTACTCGGACATCCTGCTCAAGGCGCTCGCCGACCGGCTGGCCGAGGCCTTCGCCGAGCGCCTGCACGAGCGCGTACGCAAGGAGTTCTGGGGCTACGTCAAGGACGAGGACCTGGACAACCGGGCCCTCATCGGCGAGGACTACCGGGGCATCCGCCCGGCGCCCGGCTACCCGGCGTGCCCGGACCACAGCGAGAAACCGGCGTTGTTCGAACTGCTGGAAGCGGAAAAGAACACCGCCATGACGCTCACCGAAAACTTCGCCATGCTGCCGGCGTCGTCGGTGTCGGGGTACTACTTCTCGCACCCCGACTCCCAATACTTCGGCATCGGCCGCATCGGCCGCGACCAGGTGGAGGACTACGCCCGGCGCAGGGGCGTATCCGTGGACCAGGCGGAGAAGTGGCTGTCGCCCATCCTCATCTATGACCGGTGATCTGCCGCGAAAAACCGTCTTGGGATGATTCGCCGTCGCGGTGTGTGGTAGCATCGCGCGGTTGCCGGGGCCCGTTTCTCGCCATTGGGATGACGCCGCCATGCGGTTCTTGATCGGCCTGTTCGTCTTCGTCCTGGTTGGGGCGCCGGCTTCGGCCGAAGAGCGCTATTCCCCCTGGGCGGGAGCGGAAACATCGGCGTCCGCGGAGCGCGGGCGCCTGCAGGGGTTTGTCGACCGCCTGAACACCCTCATCGACGAAGGGGAAAAGGCCCGCGCCGCCGACCCCCGGTTCCTGCGCGACCTGCGCGGCCTGGCGCGCGGCTACGACCGGCCGTGGCGCAAGCTCGTCCTGGCCGACGACTTCGGCGACGGCGACTTCACCGCCGATCCGGCGTGGACGGTGACGGCGGGGCGCTATTGGGTCGAGGGCGGCTGGGGGCTCAGGAGCAAGGTCGATCCCGCCGCCTCCCAACCCCAACAGCGGCAGCAGGGAAAGGTCTCCGGACGGGATGCGGCACTGGCCATTCTCGGCACCATCCTGGGTCAGGCGGCGGGGCAGGGGGAAGGCGGGGGATCGGCGGCAACCGGCGTCGCCGCCGCCGCCGCGATCCACACCGGCGTGCGTATCACCAACGCCTTCGCCATCGAAATCGAGTTCAGCTCCTGGCTCGGCCAGGGACGCCTGGAGTTCGGCCCCTACCGGGGGGCGGACCGGGGGTCCGGCTACCGGCTGGCCTACACGCCGGGCGGCGCGCTGGAACTGCTCAGGGTCTCGCCCTGGGGCTCCAGCGTCATCGAGCGCGTGGCCGGGCCGGTGACCCTGGAAGACAAAAAGGCCCACCGCATCGAATGGACGCGGCGCCCCGACGGCGCAATGACCGTCGCCCTGGACGGCAAGCCGTTGTTCACGGCGGTCGACCGCGGCGTCACCGATCCCTTCGACGGCTTTTTGATGGTCAACCGGGGCGGCGACTACATCCTCAAGCGCCTGGCCGTCTACGGGACGGAGTAGGCCGGATGCCGCCCACCCCACCGGCCGGCTTCGGCCGCCGCCGCCCCGAGGTGTCGCGCCGCCTGGCGGGGCGCCCGAGTCCGGCGCCGGCCGGTGGGGCGGGGCCGGTCGAGTTCACCGGCCGGCGCGGGCCTTTGTTCAAACTGCTTGTCAAGAACGCGATTTTCAAACTGCTCACCCTGTGGATTTACCGCTTCTGGGCCAAGACCTGGATTCGCCGCTATTTCTGGAACAACATCCGCATCGACGGCGATCCCCTGGAATACACCGGCCTGCCGTCCGAGCTGTTTATCGGTTTCCTCATCGTCCTCGGCATACTGGTGCCCCTCGGCATGGCCTACGAGGGGGTGCGGTTGGTGCTCGAATCGGCCTCCGACGCCGCCCAGTCCGCGGTGGATATCGCCTATACCCTGGTATTGTTCGTCCTCATCCAGGTCGCGTTCTACCGCATGTGGCGCTATCGCCTGACCCGCACCACCTGGCGCGGCATCCGCTTCGGGCTCGACGGTTCGACCTGGCGTTTCCTCGGCCTGTCCGTCGGCTGGAGTCTGCTGAGCGTGGTCACCCTGGGCATGGCCTATCCGTGGATGCGCGTCGCCCTCATGCGCTATCGCATTCAGCACACCCGCTTCGGACAGACCCGGTTCGATTTCGCCGGTTCGGGAAAGGCCCTGTTCGGGCCATTTTTGCTCGCCTTCGGCCTGCCCGTGGTCCTCACCCTGGCGTTCCTGGGGGCCAATCCGGACCTGGGCGGGGCCGCCGTGGACACCGTGGCGGGCGGCGCGGAGCCCGAATTCACGAACATCGAGGTTCACGCCCCGGCATTGCTGCTCGTCTGGCTCGCCGTGCCGTTCCTCTATATCTGGTATCGCGTCCGGGAGTTCCGCTACATGGTCGGCTGCACCCGTTTCGCCGAGGTGTCCTTCGCCTCCGCGGCGAGGTCCGCGCGGATCATCTGGATGAGCGTCCTCACCGTCGGCGCGGTGATTCTACCGGCCTTCGTGTTCGGCGTCATTTTCGCCCTGGCGGCGGACGGGCCGGGGTTCGGGTTTATGGTCACGCTCGTGGTCGTCCTCTATATCATCGTCACGCCCATCCTGAGTTACCTCATCCTGCGCTACGAGATCGTCGCCCACGTCTGCCGGACCCTGGAGATCAGCGACATGGCCGCGTTCGGCCGGGTCGTCCAATCGACTGAGGAGGTGCCCGCCACCGGCGAAGGCCTGGCCGACGCCTTCGACGTGGGAGCCATTTAGCCGGTGGACGTGCCGGCGACCTACAACGACGGACGGACCGCCCTGAGCCGGCCGGTGACCCTCCGCATCGAGGCCGGCGCGCTGGTCATCCTCGATAGCGAAGGCGCCGCCGTCGACCGTTGGCCGGCGGCCGACGTCCACCTTGTCGACAGGCCGGGGCGCGGCCAGCCGGTGCGCCTGAGGTGCGGCTTCGACCGGGACGACCGGTTGACCCTCGCCGACGACCAGGACCTCGATGGGCTGGACCGGCACTGCCCGGGCCTCAGGCGCACCACGCCCGGGTGGAGCCGCTACTGGCGGCCGGTGCTGGTGTGGGGCGCGGCGGCCGTCGTCTCGGTGGTGCTGGTCGTCACCGTGGTGATCCCGCGCCTGGCGCAGGAATTCGCCTTCGCCATTCCCGCCGCCATGCAACAGCGGATCGGCGAGCAGACGGCGGAACAGGTGCTCCGCCTTCTGGCGGCGATCAACAGGAACGAAGACGACACCAACCGGGTGTGCGCCGGCCCGGCCGGCGAGGAGGGCCAGGCCGCCCTCGACGCCCTCGCCGCCAGGCTCGCCGGCGGACTGGACGAGCCGGTCGCGCTCAGCGTACGGGTCGTCGATACCGGCATGGTCAATGCGTTCACCCTGCCCGGCGGGCATATCCTGGTTTTACGCGGCCTGCTCGACTTCGCCGGCAACGGGGACGAAGTGGCCGGCGTGCTCGCCCACGAGATCGGCCACGTGGCGCGCCGTCACCCGATCAAGGTGGCGATCGAAATGGCGGGCACGGCGCTGCTCATCGGGCTGCTCATCGGCGACGTCGGCGGCGGCACCGTGATCGCCGGCCTGGGGCAAATGGTGCTGACATCGGCGTACACCCAGGAGGCCGAGCGCGAGGCCGACGCGA
Source organism: Pseudomonadota bacterium (assembly GCA_022545455.1). Taxonomy (GTDB): domain Bacteria; phylum Pseudomonadota; class Alphaproteobacteria; order Rhodospirillales; family 2-02-FULL-58-16; genus JACZQZ01. The sequence continues at coordinate 16,708 of JACZQZ010000002.1, read as the reverse complement.
TCGCGACGGAGCTGATGAACGCCGCCGGTTACGACGCCCGGCACCTGGGCGCGTTCCTGGAACGGGTGGAGGCCAGGGAGGGGGAGCCCTCCGACGCGCTTGCCTTCTTCTCCACCCACCCCCCTTCGGCCGACCGCGCCGATACGATCCGCGGGAACGCCCGCCGGGGCGCGCCGGCCCTCACCGACGCCGAGTGGACGGCGATCAAGGCCATGTGCGCCTGAGAGCCGGGCGAGCCGCAGCCCCGGCGCCGCGGCGGCCGCGCGTGAAAGAAGAAAAACCACAGGTCACACTGCCTGCCGACCCGCCTGCCGAAGTGGTACGGCGGGCAGCAGTTGAACGGCGGGCAGGTTAATTCGGTTGGGCATTGGGGAACTTAACGGACAAACCTTAGCAGTCTGGCGGACCTCAAGTCGGACAGACTGCTAGATCAATACGGTTTTGTCATTCCACCAGCACCTGGACGCGCTGGACCATGGTGTTGGCAACCCCTCCGTAATTCCACGATTGGTCCGTGGACTGCATATTCCCTTCACTGTCGGTGGCGCGAACGCACAAGCTGTACCTGCCGGGGGTGGCGTTCCATCCGAAGGACCATGCCGTCCACGCATACGGCGAAACCTGCTCGCCCAGCTCCGCCTCCGACCATGTGGCGCCGTCGTCCACACTGAGCTCCACACGGGATATGCCCGATCGGCCAGCCCAGGCTTTCCCCGCAAGCGTCACCGGTCCGGCTTCCACCAGGCGGGCCCGGGTGAGGAAATCCGGTATACCCGGAGGCGCCATGAGCGCCCGTACCTTGATCAGTGTCGCCGGTTCACCGGGCTCGTCGGCGGTTTGGGAAATTCGATAGGACTTGTCCATCTGGTACCCGTGAAAAGGCTCTCCGATGGCCTCTACACGATCCAACCACTTGACGTTGGTCATCCCGTACCAGCCTGGAACTACGAGACGCAGCGGGTAGCCGTGCGGAGGTGACAGGGGCTCACCGTTCATCTGGTAGGCCAGCAGGACGTCTTCGCCGGAGGCCTCGTCTATGGTCAGGCTCCGTTGATAATACTGGACCTCGTCTCCCTGTACTCCCCGGTCCAGGCCGGTGAACAGGATCTCCACGGCATCGTCACGTACACCCGCTTCCTCCAGCAGTCCCCGCAGCGGTGTTCCTGTCCATTCGGCGGTGCCGACGGCCTCCAACTGCCATGGAACGCTGATGGCACGCGGACTCAGCAGGGCCCGTCCATTGCCGGCGCATTCCATGGTGACGGCGATGGTAACGGCTGGACGCCGCTTGATTTCCTCGAGGGTCAGGCGCAGGGATTTCGACGTCAATCCGCCCACCTCCAGGCTCCAGTCTTCGACGTCGACCTGCGGAATGTCGAAGTGGATGAGGAGATAATGCATGCGCGTCGGCGTGATCGGGTAGCGAAGCCCCTCCAGGGGCATGCCCTGGTTACGGAAGGCGAGTTGAATTTCTTCCGCGTAGAAACGGTCGTCCGGCGAAAACGGACTGTCCTCGTTGACGGCTGGAAAACGGCTGTCTTGATGCTGCATGGTCAGGCCCCCCCGCGGAAATGCGCTGTCGGCTGTTAACCGGGATTCCCCCTGTGAAGTCCTCCGATGGGGTTGATGATGGCTCAATCCCGCCGGATCGTCCACCAGGGTGCACGGTGGCGGCGGATTGCGGCGCAACCGATGAACGGCGATCAAGGCCCTATGCGCCTGAGGGCGGGGCGAGCCGCGGTTTCAGCGAACCTCGGCGTCCTTGGCGGTTCGAATTCAAACGCGGAGGACGCAAAGGGACGCAGAGGGGCGCAGCGAAAAAAATCGTCAACCGAACCACAGGCAGCAAGGAAAAAAGTATTTATCCACCACGAAGGCACCAAGAACACCAAGGAGCAGGGGTCACGCCGGACGGAAAAGCGATCCTCATTCTTGGTGTCCTTTGTGTCTTCGTGGTGTAACCCTCTGCGATCCTCGGCGTCCTCTGCGTTTCGATTCTTGACGTGGACGTCCTCGACGGGCGGGCGGGCGGGTAGGCACAATGACCGGAAACGCTACCGTGTCTTCACCGGTGTGTCCAAATGGCCCAAATCGCGTCCGGGCGCCACCCGGTCGCGGACAAGCTGCTTGAGCTCCTTCATCTCCGGGAAGCGGCCCTCATCGGCGCGCGACCACACCGTGTCGTCGCCGACGCGCACGTCGAAGACGCCGCCGGTGCCGTCGGGGATCAGCGTCACCCCGCCAAGCTCGCTTTCGAAGGTGGTGAGCAGTTCCTGGGCCGTCCAGGCGGCGCGCAACAGCCACCGGCACTGGGTGCAATAGGTGATCTCCACCTTGGGCAGGCCGGCCATGGAACCGCTCCGCTCGGTTGGGCATGGGTCGCCCGCAAAGCATAGAGGCCTTGCCGCCGGCGGCCAAACCCTTGATCCCCGGCGGGCGCGGTGCCACTGTCGCGCCGACGCAACGCAGGCGGAGGAGAACCCATGGACGCGGAAGACCTGAAAAACCTGCAGGCACCCCTGAAGGCCCGATACAACGACGACCCGGCGACGGCCCTGATCACGCTCCGCGCCGAGGGCCGCCTGGACGGCGACGGCCTGGCGTGTTCGGTGGAGACCGGCAAGGCCCTGGTCGAGGCCGGGCTGCACCCGGCCACCGGGGGCGACGGGACCCAGGCGTGCTCCGGCGACATGCTGCTCCAGGCCCTGGTCGCCTGTGCCGGCGTGACCCTCGGCGCGGTCGCCACCGCCATCGGCGTCGATGTGCGCGCCGGCACGGTGAAAGCCGAGGGCGATCTCGATTTCCGCGGCACCCTCGGGGTGAGCAAGGAGGCGCCGGTGGGATTCCGCGACATCCGCCTGCATTTCGACCTGGAGACGGACGCGGATGAGGAAAAGCTGGCGACCCTGCTCAAGCTGACCGAGCGCTACTGCGTCGTCTACCAGACCCTGCGCGCCGGCCCCCCGATGACGGTGACCCACCGCGCCGCTGCCCCCGGCGCCCGCTAAAGCGCCAACCCCACCGGGCCGCTGTCCCCGGCGCCGGCCGGCGGTATACTCCCCCATGGCCCGCACGCCGTCCACCGGACCTCCGGTCCGCCAGCCCGACCCACCTCCGGTCCGCCTGCCCGACGCCCCCGCCCTGGTGGCCGGTGTGCGCGGCGCGGTGTGGCTTTCCCCCGACGGTGAGATCGAGACCCTGGCCCTGGACGAGGCGGCCCGGCGCCTGGGCGCGGGCCCGCCGCCCCTGGTCTGCCACGCCAAGGCCACCGCCCGGCGGCTGAAGACGGAGCCCTTTCCGGCCTGCGATCTGTTGGAGCTGTTCGCCTTCGTGCGCCCGGCCCGGTTCTGCCTGCCGACCCCGCGCGGCCTGGCCGAGGCCGTGGGCGTGGCCCTGCCGGGAACCCTGGAGAACGAGGCCGAAAGCCTGATCGCCGCCGCCCGCCGGCTGCTCGGCGAACTGGCCGCCATGGCCGGCCGGCCCGAGGGCGACCGCGCCCTGGGCGTGGCCTGGGCCATGGCCCGGGGCGGCTGGCCGTGGGGGACGGCGGTGGTGTCCGCCCTCGCCGGCTCCGCTGACTCGCAGGCGCCCCATTCGCGCGCCATGGGCGAGGGCCTGAAGGTGTGGCGCCGGCTGCCCGACTGGGAGGAAGGGGGCGCCGAGGGTGCGCCCGGGAACCTGCCGGTGGAGCCGGACGAGGCCCGCGCCCGGCTGGTCATGCTGGTCGGCGCCGGCGCCGAGGAACGGCCCGAGCAGGCCGAGTACGCCGCCCAGGTGTGCGCCGCGTTCCTGCCCCGGGAGCGCAGGGACGAGCCCCGCGTGGTGCTCGCCGAGGCCGGCACCGGCGTCGGCAAGACCCTCGGCTACATCGCCCCGGCCAGCGTCTGGGCCGAGAAGAACCAGGGAGCGGTGTGGATCAGCACGTTTACCCGCAACCTCCAGCGCCAGTTGGATTCCGAGTTGGACCGCCTGTATCCGGACCCGGATGAAAAGGCCGCAAAGGTGGTCATCCGCAAGGGCCGGGAGAACTACTTCTGCCTGCTCAATTTCGCCGAAGCGGTGGCCCGGATGTCCGGGCGCGGCGGCACCGACGCGGTGGCCCTGGGGCTGATGGCGCGCTGGGCCCTGGCCAGCCGCGACGGCGACATGGTGGGCGGCGACTTTCCGGCCTGGCTGGCCGATCTCCTCGGCCGCGGGCTGACGGTGGACCTCACGGACAGCCGCGGCGAGTGCATCTATTCGGCCTGCGACCACTACAGGAAATGCTTCATCGAGCGCTCGATCCGGCGGGCGCGGCGGGCCCGGATCGTCGTCGCCAACCACGCCCTGGTCATGGTGCAGGCGGCGCGCGGCGGCGGCGACGGGGGGTCCCTGCCCACCCGCTACGTCATCGACGAAGGCCATCACGTTTTCGACGCCGCCGACGGCACCTATTCGGCCCACCTGACGGGGTTGGAGGCCGCCGAGCTCAGGCGCTGGATCGTCGGCGCCGAGGACGGCGCGCGGTCGCGGGCGCGCGGCCTGCGCCTGCGCATCGAAGGCCTGGTGGACAACGACGACGCGGGTATGGAGGCCCTGCACGAGGCGCTGAAGGCGGGCCGCGCCCTGCCCGGGCCGGGCTGGCGCCAGCGCCTGGCCGACGGCATCCCGGTGGGACCGGCGGAGGCCTTCCTCGCCCTCGTCCGCCAGCAGGTCTACGCGCGGGCGGGCCGCGCCGATTCGCCCTATAGCCTGGAGACCGGCACCCGGCCGCCGGTCGATGGCCTGCTCGATACGGCCCTGGGGCTGGAGGCGGCCCTGGCCCGCCTCGGGCGTCCCCTGGCGGCCCTGGGCCGGGCCCTGAGCGCGCTGCTGGACGTGGAGGCGGACGAGCTGGAGACCACCGAGCGGCGGCGCATCGAGGCCATGTGCCGGAGCCTGGAACGCTGGCGCATTCCCCAGATCGAGGGCTGGCGCGACATGCTCCGGGCGCTGGACAGGGACGAGGCGGAGGAGCCGGCCGACGGTGACGCCGAAGACGGGTTCGTCGACTGGTTCGGCGTCGAGCGCGCCGGCGGACGCGACACGGACGTGGGGTTGCACAGGCACTGGGTCGATCCCACCCGGCCCTTCGCCGCGGCCGTGATCGAGCCCGCCCACGGGGTGCTGGTGACCTCGGCCACCCTGCGCGACGGCACCGGCGACGCCGACGCCGACTGGGCGGCGGCGATCCGGCGCACCGGCGCCCATCATCTGCCGTCCGAGGCCGTCTGCGCCGCCGTGCCGTCGCCGTTCGACTACGCCGGCCAGACGCGGGTGCTGGTGGTGACCGACGTCGACCGCACCGACGACGCCCAGGTGGCCGCCGCCTACCGGGAGCTGTTCCTCGCCGCGGGCGGCGGGGCGTTGGGGCTGTTCACGGCGATCCGGCGCCTGCGCCGGGTCTTCGAGGCCATCGCCGGACCCCTCGACGAGGCGGGCCTGAAGCTGATGGCCCAGCACGTGGACGCCATGGACACGGGCACCCTGATCGACATCTTCCGGGCCGAAGACGACGCCTGCCTGCTGGGCACGGACGCCGTGCGCGACGGCATCGACGTGCCGGGCCGGTCGCTGCGCCTGATCGTCTTCGAACGGGTGCCGTGGCCGCGCCCCGATATCCTGCACCGGGCGCGCAAACGCGCCTTTGGCGGGCGCGCCTATGACGAGATGCTGACCCGGCTGAGGCTCAAGCAGGCCTACGGGCGGCTGGTGCGCCGCGCCGGCGACCGCGGCGTTTTCGTGCTGCTGGACAGGGCGCTGCCGACCCGGCTTACCGGCGCCTTCCCCGATGGGGTGGAGGTGCGCCGGGTGGGCCTGGCGGAGGCGGTGCGGGAGACCAGGGCGTTCCTGGCGGAGGGAGAACCATGACCAACCTCAGCGGACAAACGATCGGCATCGTCGGGCTCGGCCTGATGGGGCGGCCCATGGGCCGGAACCTGATGGCGGCGGGGGCGCGTCTCGTCGTCCACAACCGCTCGCCCGGGCCGGTCGGGGACATGGCGGCGGAGGGCGCGGTCCCGGCGGACAGTCCCCGTGCCGTCGCCGAGGAGGCGGAGACCGTCATCGTCATGGTCGCCGATACCGCCGCCGTGGAAGCGGTCGTCTCAGGCGCGGACGGCGTCGTCGCCGGCGTGCACCCGAACTCCCTGGTCATCGACATGGGGACGACGGCGTTCACCGCCACCCAGGAATTCGCCAGGCGGGTCGCCGATGCCGGCGGCGATTACGTGGACGCGCCCGTTTCCGGCGGCACCGTGGGGGCGGAGGCGGGGGCGCTCACCATCATGGCCGGGGGGACGGAGGCGGCGTTCCAGCGCGCCGGGCCGGTGTTCGAAGTCCTGGGCAGCCGCGTCACCCATGTCGGCGGCACCGGCACCGGCCAGGTGGCCAAGGCGGCCAACCAGGTCATCGTCGGGCTGACCATCGGCGCCGTCGCCGAGGCCCTGACCCTGGCGCGCCGGGCCGGCGCCGATCCGGCGAAGGTGCGCCAGGCCCTGCGCGGCGGGTTCGCCGATTCACGTATCCTGGAGTTGCACGGCCAGCGCATGATCGACGGCGACTTCCGTCCCGGCGGCAGGGCGACGATCCAGCGCAAGGACATGGCCCAGGCCCTGGAGCTGGCCGCCGGCCTGGGCCTCGAGCTGCCGGCGACGAGGCTCAACATGGGGCTGTACGACGAACTCATCGCCGCCGGTTCGGGCGACCTGGATCACGCGGCGCTGGTCAAGGTGATCGACCGGGGCTGATAGGGGGAATTCAAAACCCCTGGACCCCTTCAATTGGGTTCCAAGGGCCGTTGGCCCTTGGTGGGGATCAAAAGGGGCGGCGCCCCTTTGACCTCATTTGCCGATGATCATCCACATGTTGTCGCTGGTCGGCAAATGGTCCATGAGGGTGAACCGGCGGATGGCGAAGCCGCAATCGCGCACCATGGTCCGCAGCGACGACGGGGTAAAATAATTCAGGTGGTCGGGAAACCGGAAACCGCACCAGTTCCTCCCCGTGACCATACGGTTTACGCACCCGTAATTGGGCACCTTGATGACCGCGACGGCGTTGTCGTCCATGCACCGGAAGAGCTCGTGTAAAACCTCCTTCGGCTTCAGCTCGTGCTCCAGGTACGAGCGCAGGGTGGCGGCGGAGAAATAGTTGTCGGGAAAGGTTTTCAGGCCGGTGACGCAGGGGGCGTTGACCACGTGGCCGCCCCGACGCTCGAAGACGGCGTTGGCCCTTTGCGCGAGGGTGGCGGAAATCTCGATGCCGAACGGCACGAAACGTTCGCTCAAATCCTGCGCCGGACCGCCATCGCCGCATCCCAGATCGAGGACCCGTCCGGGCCGGGCGTACCGTCCGACCAACAGCGCCGCATTCTTTCTCGGAAACAGATGCAGGCGTTTCCTGGTCAGGGCGCTGAACCTGTAGGAAATCGGCCGCGATCGCGCCCTCCTCTTCTCCTCCGCCTTGGACGTTTTTTCCCATGCCATGTTGGAGAGGAGCTCCTCGTAGGCAACGGATTTCTCGAGGTATATGAAGGCGCACCGCGCGCACGCCGTCATGTCCCAGGTATCCGGACAATAGGGGATCTTTTCCGACCCTTGGTTGTCGTGCCCGCAGTTCGGGCATAGCCGGAAGATGACCTTCACGTCCCCGAAATCGACCGTTTCCTGGTTTGTGGTTCGATCGTTCAACCGCCCATCCCCCGGACGAACCCGGTTTCCGCCGCCGCCGGGCGTTCCCGGCCCGCCGGTCCCGGTCTCCATTGTAGAGCGGCTTGGCCCGGTGGTCACGGCGTCCGTATATAGTCGAGAAGTCACAAACATTGTGACTTCTCTGGACTCCCTCAAGCGCCGGGCGGGCGCGTCCGCGCCCTTGGCTTACGCCCCGGGGGTCGCGGGGGCGCCCCCCGCATTTCCGGTGCCCGGGGGGACACCCCCCGGTGCCCCCCGGGGGCGGCGGCCCGCGGTCGCGGGCTTCTCAAGGTAAAACGACCCAGTCGTTTTACCTTTCGGAAAAATGGGGCCGCGCGCGAAGGCGCGGCCCCCATTGGCCGATGATAGCGTTGGGTGGCGGATCAGAAGTCCATGCCGCCCATACCGCCCATACCGCCTCCGGGCATGGGCGCGGCTTCCTTTTTCTCCGGCTTTTCGGCGACCATGGCCTCGGTGGTGATCAGGAGGCCGGCAATCGACGCGGCGTCCTGCAGGGCGGTGCGCACCACCTTGGTGGGGTCGATGATGCCCGCCTTGAACATATCGGTGTATTTCTCCGACTGGGCGTCGAAGCCGTAGTTGCGGCTCTTATTCTCCAGAATTTTGCCGGCCACCACGGCGCCGTCGGCGCCCGCGTTCTCGGCGATCTGGCGAAGCGGCGTCTGCAGGGCGCGGCCCACGATCTCGACGCCCACCTTCTGGTCGTTGTTGGCGCACTTGACCTTTTCCAGGACCGTGATGGCGTTGAGCAAGGCCACGCCGCCGCCGGCGACAACCCCTTCCTCCACCGCCGCGCGGGTGGCGTGCAAGGCGTCGTCGACGCGGTCCTTCCTTTCCTTCACCTCGAATTCCGTGGCGCCGCCGACGTTGAGGACGGCCACGCCGCCGGCCAGCTTGGCCAGCCGCTCCATCAGCTTTTCCTTGTCGTAGTCCGAGGTGGTTTCCTCGATCTGGGCGCGGATCTGGTTGCAGCGGCCCTGAATGTCCGCTTTCTTGCCGGCGCCCTCGACGATGGTGGTCTCCTCCTTGGTGATGATCACCTTCTTCGCCTTCCCCAGCATTTCCAGGGTCACGTTCTCGAGCTTGATCCCCAGGTCCTCGCTGATCACCTGGCCGGCGGTGAGAACGGCGACGTCCTCGAGCATGGCCTTGCGGCGGTCGCCGAAACCGGGCGCCTTCACGGCGCACACCTTGAGGCCGCCACGCAGCTTGTTGACCACCAGGGTGGCCAGCGCCTCGCCCTCGATGTCCTCGGCGATGAGCAGCAACGGGCGCCCCGACTGAACCACGCTCTCCAGAACGGGAAGCAGCGGCTGCAGCCCCGAGAGCTTCTTCTCATGGATCAGGATATAGGGTTCCTCCATGTCGCAGGTCATCTTGTCGGCGTTGGTGATGAAGTAGGGCGAGGTGTAGCCGCGGTCGAACTGCATGCCCTCGACCACGTCCAGGTCGGTGTTCAGGCCCTTGGCTTCCTCCACGGTGATCACGCCCTCTTTGCCCACCTTCTCCATGGCCTGGGCAATGAAGTCGCCGATCTCGCTGTCGCCGTTGGCGGAGATGGTGCCCACCTGGGCGATTTCCGCACTGGTGGAAACCCTCTTCGAGCGCTTGTGCAATTCATCGACCACGGCGTGGACGGCGAGGTCGACCCCGCGCTTCAGATCCATGGGGTTCATGCCGGCGGCCACCGCCTTGGCGCCTTCGCGGACGATGGACTGGGCCAGGACCGTCGCCGTGGTGGTGCCGTCGCCGGCCTCGTCGCTGGTCTTGGACGCCACCTCGCGCAGCATCTGCGCGCCCATGTTCTCGAACTTGTCGGAAAGCTCGATTTCCTTGGCCACCGTGACGCCGTCCTTGGTCATGCGCGGCGCGCCGAAGGCCTTGTCGAGCACCACATTGCGCCCCTTGGGGCCGAGCGTCACCTTGACGGCGTTGGCCAGGATGTCGACACCGGCAAGCAATTTCGCACGTGCTTCGGCGCCGAATTTAACTTCTTTCGCTGCCATGTCTGTCTATCCTTCCCTCGGGCTATCTATTTCTTCTTCTTCTTCCCGCCGCCGTCGATGACGCCGAGAATATCGGACTCTTTCATGATCAACAGATCGTCGCCGTCCATCTTGACCTCGGTGCCCGACCATTTGCCGAACAGAATCCGGTCGCCGGCCTTGACGTCCAGCGGCGTGATGGTTCCGTCCTCGTGACGGGTGCCGGTGCCGACGGCGACGACCTTGCCCTCCATGGGCTTTTCCTGGGCGGTATCGGGAATGATGATGCCGCCCGAGGACTTTTCGTCCTGTTCCACGCGCTTGACCAGCACGCGGTCATGCAGTGGCCTGAATTTCATATTGCGCCCTCCGTGAACCCATTGATATTTAAGGAACGAATGGGAATTATTAGCACTGATCCTTGGTGAGTGCCAATCATCTATGGAGATTTATCGGTGCTGTCAAGGGAATGTTGGTGGCGATCTTTTGCCCGGCCCTCAGGCCCCGGTGGTCAGGGTCAGCCGGTCCAGCCGAAGCCGGTGGCGTCCGTCGGTGAGGCGCCTGACGCCGCCGAGCACGGCGGCCAGCACCCCCAGCCCGGTGCCGCCGGCGATCAGAAACATGATCAGGATCTGGTACTTCACGGCCTCGACGGGGTCGACGCCAGCCAGAATCTGACCGGTCATCATGCCGGGCAGGGAAACCAGGCCGGCGGCCGACATGGCGTTGATGATCGGCATTAGGCCGCCGCGCAGGGCGTCGCGGGTGATGGTGCCCATGGCCTCGGAAAATTCCTGCCCCAGCGCCAACCGCGCCTCGATGGCGCTGCGTTCCCGCGCCGCCGCCGTCACCAGGCGGTCCAGGCCCAGGCTGACCCCGGTCATGGTGTTGCCCAGGACCATGCCGAGCAGGGGAATGGCGTAGCGCGGGTCGTACCAGGGATCGGGTTTGACCTGGGTGGTGAGCGCCAGCACGGTGACGATGGTGGCCGCGGCCAGGATGCTGGTGGTGCCAAGACCATAGGCCCACAGGCCGGTGAAGCGCCGCGTCTGCCGCGCCATCACTTCGCGCCCGGCGAACAGCACCATGACCAGCGCCGCCGCCGCCGTGAACAGCGGCGAGACGACGGCGAACAGGGCCTTCAGCACCAGGGCGACAAGCGCCAGTTGCACCACCATGCGCCCCGCGGCGATCAGCAGGCGCCATTCCAGGCCCAGGCGCAGGCCTATGGAAAGGGCGGCGTTGAGGATCACGAGAACGGCCGCCACGGCGAGGTCGGTGTAGCTGAGGGTGATGTAGGTCACGCCCCGTTCCCGCTTTGCGCCGGGGCGGGGGCGCCGTCCGTGACCTTGCCGTCCTTCATCACCAGCCTGCGCCGGGCCAGCCGCCGGGTCTGCCCGGTATCGTGGGTGACCAGAAGTATCGCCACGCCGTCGGCCAGGCGTTCGCTGAGTACGTCTTCCACCTTGAGCGCCGTTTCCCGGTCGAGGCCCGAGGTGGGCTCGTCCAGGAGCAGCACCCTGGGCTCGACAACAAGCGCCCGCGCCAGGGCCAGCCTCTGGCGCTCGCCCGTGGACAGGCGGGCCACCGGCCAGACGAGGGCCTCGGCGGGCAGCCCCAGCCGGGGCAATAGGCGCCGGGCCGCGTCTCCGTCGGGGAAGTGGCTGGCCACGTCGTCCGCCCACCAGCCGGATTCCGGCGGCACATAGGCCACCAGCCGGCGCCACCGGGGTGCCGGGATGTCCCCGCGCGCGGCGCCATCAAGACGGACATCGCCCTCGTTCGGGTCCAGATCCACAATGGCCCGCATCAGCATGCTCTTGCCCGCCCCCGACGGCCCGCTGAGCGCCACGCACTCGCCCGCCTCTATGCTCAGGTCGACGGGCTCGAGGCCGGGCCGGGTAAGTTGGCGGATGGTCAACACGGGCGGGGCTCCATCTGGCGCAGGCGCCTGGGATGACAGGGGACGCCGCACGCGAATAACGGCCTCTTTCGACGCATGAGCGCCACATGGATTGCGACGGTGCCGCCGATGGTCCGGCAGCGCACAACGCGAGTACTAAACGGTTTGCAGGAAAGCAACAACGGGGAATCGGGGCGCGGTGGGAGTCGTGTGCCTCCGTCCCCACATCACCCTATGGCAGGTGGCGATGTCCCACCTGGGCACCGCCGCGCGGCGGCGCCGAGGGGCAGGAATTTTCCCTTGGACTCGGCGGCGCGATGGGTATGCTTCGAGCACACCACGGGCGGCGGTCCGGCCGGTGGGTGGGGGACGGAGGAAGAGCGGTGGAGTATTCGGAATCCCTCGAAAAGGCGGGCGAATACGCGCGGTCCGCGTTCTCCCTGATGGAGAGCAAGGCGATACCCGCCACGCCCAATAATTTCGCCGTGTGGTTTGTCTATTGCTCGCACAGGTACCCGGACCTCACGCGCGCCCTGGACAAGCTGCTCAAGGAAAACGAGGAGTTCACGGAGGCGCGCAACGCCGAAATTTTCGACCAATTCTTCACCTTTAGTCACGAGGGCACGGCTGCCGCCGACGCCGCCGAAAAGATGGGATCGGAACTGGCCAATATCCTCGCCTACCTGGATGCGGCGGGCGACGACACCGCCGAGTACGGCAGGTTCCTGGAGTCCATCACCGGGAAGGTCGCCGGATCGGGAAGTGTGAGCGACTTCAAGGCCCTCATCGCGGACGCCCTTTCGGCAACGCGGTCGATGGAAGGGCAGACCAGGGGCTTCCAGGAAAAGCTCGCCGTCTCGTCCAGGGAAATCTCCCAGCTCAAACAGGATCTGGAGGACATGCGGCTCGAGGCGATGACCGACGCGCTGACCGCCATCCCCAACCGCAAGCTGTTCGACATCCAGTTGCGCCAGTCCGCCAACGAGGCCGTGAAGGACGAGGAAGAGTTGTGCCTGCTCATGGTCGACATCGACCATTTCAAGAAATTCAACGACACCTATGGCCACCAGGTGGGCGACCAGGTGCTGAAGCTCCTTGGCTCGACCCTCACCGCATGCATCAAGGGCCAGGACACCGCCGCCCGGTACGGCGGCGAGGAGTTCGCCATCATCCTGCCGCGCACCAGCCTCAAGGATGCCCTCACCGTGGCCGAGAACATCCGCCGGGCGGTGGGCACGAAGAGGGTCGTAAACCGGACCACCGGCGAGGACCTGGGCACCATTACGGTCTCCATCGGGGCGGGCCGGTTCGAGTACGGCGAGCCCGTGTCCCAGTTGATTTCCCGCGCCGACGAGGCCCTGTACATGGCCAAGCACAACGGCCGCGACCGGGTCGTCTCCCAGGACCAGGTCCGGGATGCGGCGTTGAACGCCTGACACAGCAATTCGCGGGCGTGTCCCGCCGGTCCTCTCCTGCCATCCCTTGACCGTGGGGCCGTAAATTTTTTTACATAAGTTTCACATAAGTAAGGCACCGTCTGCGGCGGGTGAAGGACCATGAGCAGCCATCGCTCGAAGATGAGCCGCGTGATGATGCGGCTGCGCAGGGTGATCAGGAACGACCAGTTGATCCTGGCGATCCTGGCCCTGGTGGTGGGTGCCGCCGCGGGCGGGGGCGTCGTCCTGTTCCGCGAAGGGATCGGCCTGGTTCAGACCGTCTTCTACGGTTCCCCGACCAACCACCTTTACACCCACGTGCAGGGGCTCGCGTGGTGGCACATTTTGCTCGCACCGACGGCCGGGGGACTGCTGATCGGGCTGTTGGTCCATCGCCTCCTGCCCGGGCGGCGCACCCATGGGGTCGCCGACGTCATCGAGGCCGGCGCCCTGCATAGCGGGCGCATGTCGGCGACGACGGGTCTGCGCGCCGCCGTGATCAACGCCGCCTCCATCGGCGTCGGGGCGTCCGTCGGCCGCGAGGGGCCGGCGGTGCACCTTGGCGCCTGGCTGGGCAGCTGGATCGCCAAGCGGCTGCGGCTCACCCCGGCCCTTTCGCGCACCCTGCTCGGGTGCGGCGTCGCCGCCGCGGTGGCGGCATCGTTCAATGCGCCCATCGCCGGGGCCCTGTTCGCCAACGAGGTGGTGCTCCGCCATTACGCGTTGAAGGCCTTCGCGCCGGTGGTCATCGCCAGCGTCGCCGGGACCGTGGTGTCGCGGGCGTATTTCGGCGACTTCCCGGCCTTCATCATCGCCCAGCACACCATCGCCTCGTTGTGGGAGTTCCCCGCCTTCGCCGGGCTGGGAATCGCCGCCGGAATCGTCGCCGTCGTGTTTATGCATGGAGTCACGCTGAGCGAGAAGACGGCCCGGAAATTGCCGATACCGCCGTGGCTGCGGCCTGCGGTGGGGGGCCTGGTCTTGGGGGTCATGGCGCTCGCCTTTCCCCAGGTGTTGGGGGTCGGATACGGCGCCACGGAAGCGGCGCTCGCGGTGGCCTTTCCCCTGTCCTTGCTGATCGCCGTGGGCGTCGCCAAGGTGGCGGCCACCGCCATCAGCCTGGGGTTCGGCTTCGGCGGCGGTGTCTTCAGCCCGTCGCTGGTCATCGGGGCCATGCTGGGCGGCGCATACGGGATCGCGGCGACCCTCGTCTTGCCCGAATTGTCGTCCGGGCCCGGGGCCTACACCCTGATCGGCATGGGGGCGGTGACGGCGGCGGTCCTGGGCGCGCCCATCTCGACCACCCTGATCATCTTCGAGATGACCGGCGACTATGCCCTCACCGTGGCGGTGATGGTGGCCGTCGTCGTCGCCTCGGTGACCACCCAGCAGCTATACGGGCGCAGCTTCTTCACCGCGCAGTTGGAGCGGCGGGGAATCGACCTCAAGGTTGGTCTGGAGAGGGCGCTCTTGAGGACGCTCAAGGTGAGCGAGGTGATGTCGCGGGAAAACGACCTGGTGACCCCGGACGTAGGCCTGCCCCTGATGCGGGTCCTGCTGCAGAGGTCGGCCACGGGCACGCTGTTCGTGGTCCGCGAAAACGGGAAGCTCCTTGGCTCCATCACCCTCGCCGACCTGAGCGAGGTGGCCTTCGACCAGGGCGTCGACAACCTGATCTTTGCCGGCGACGTGGCGCGGATGGGTCCCGCGGTGCTGGCCGCCGGTGACGATCTGGAGACCGCCCTGGCGCTGATACGCGAGACCGGCGAGGCGCACATCGCCGTGGTCGAGGACATGGACTCCATGATTCTTTGCGGCTGTGTGCGCGAGCGCGACGCGATCGACGCCTACAACCGGGCGCTGTTGCAAAGCCGGCGCGAGGAACGCGGCGACTAGGCGGCTACAGGCCGCCTTTCAGCCTCAGCCAGCGGTAGCGGTCGAGCGACGGCACGACGACCCGCGCGATGACGGGGTCGGCGGCGCCCATGGGCAGCACGTCGATGGGGATCTCCGTGCCGGCGTCGCCCCGGGCCCAGACCTTGCGGAAGAAGTCGGCCATGTCCCTGACCCGTTTTCCGCCGACGCCCATGATGATGTCGCCGGCCTTGAGGCCGACCTTCTCGGCGGGACCGCCGGCGGCCACCCGGACGATGAAGACGCGGCCCCGGTTCTGCTCCGTGTAAAGCCCCAGCCAGGGGTGCGACGGCCGCGACGGACGCCCGTGCTCCAACAGGTCCGCCAGGATGGGCTTGAGCCCGTCGATGGGCACGAACATGTTGCCGGGCCCCGGTGTCGCCGGCGCGACCGCGTCGTTGACGAACAGCGAGCCGATGCCGAGCAGGCGCCCGTCGGGACCGATCAGCGCGGCGCCGCCGTACCCGGGATGGGGCGGGGCGGTGAATATGGCGTTCTCCAGCAGGTATTCCCAATACCCGGCGAAGGGACGGCGCGACACAACCCGGGCCGGAGTCGCGGGCGGCGCGCCTTCGTGGCTGACGATAAGGACCATGTCTCCTTCGGCGAGCGCCGCCGAATCGCCCAATGCCACGGGTTTGATGCCGAGCGGCCTGTCGGCGCGCAAGAGCCCGAAGCCGGTGTCGTGGTCATAGCCGACGACCGTCGCCGGGACGGCCTTGCCGTCCGGGGTCAGGACCTCGGCCGCCTTCGCCTCCAGAATCAGATAGCCGATGGTCAGCACCAGGCCGTCGGCGCCGATGACGACGCCGCTGCCCTCGCGCTCGGTGCCGAGGGAGCCCGCGGTGCGGGCGTCGGCGCGGATTTCGGCGCGCACCCCGACCACGGCGCGCCCGGGCGAGCCAGGCGGCGATACGTGGGGTGACCTGCCACTAAACCGGAGGGCGGGCGGGGACGCGTGGATTCCGGGTAGTTACGACCCCGTGCTGGATCGCATCTACTGGGGCACGGCGCAGGCCAAACCGTGGGCCCGGGTCTCGCGGGGGACCGACGGGGATGCGCTCTACACCATCCGCTCCGGCAGCGTGCGCGTGGCGATGCTCTCCGCGGAGGGTGTGGAAGCGACCCTCGCCATCCTCCGCTCAGGCGATTCGTTCGGCGAACTCGCCTTACTCGACGGGGAGCCGCGGGGCGCGACGGTGGTCGCGCTGACCGCGTGCCGCACCTTGGTCGTCACCCGCGACGCGTTCGAGCGTTGGCTCCAGGAGCACCCGAGCGTGAGCGGGGCGCTGCTCCGCGCGTTGAGCCAGCGCGTGCGACGCACGGACGCGCTGCTGGCGGAGCTTGCCGCTGTGAACGCCGGCTACGTGCTCGAAGCCGGCATCGGCACGGGGCGGATCGTGACGAGATCGTTAGGTGATGCGGCAGTGTCGTGCGTATCGTGCCAGGCGTCGATCCTGCAGTTACTACCCAGTGAGACGGCTCGCGTGATCGCGGAGGCGTTTGACGACGCCGAGGCAGGGCGAACGGCCGCGGACCTGCTCGTAGCGGCCGGTGTGACGCCCTAGAAGTACTCTTTCAGCATGCCGTACGCCCACCAGGCGACGGCGATGACCAGGACGAGGTACAGCACCTCACCGACGGATATGTCCATAACAGCCTTCCGAGCGGGGCAGATTTTGCGGGGTCAATAGCATAACGCAACTTAGGTGCAGGTGTTGCGTATGCTATTGATTCTGA
>JACZQZ010000099.1 GCA_022545455.1 Pseudomonadota bacterium | reverse complement strand
GCCGGCGCAGCCGCCGCCGGTCGCCCGGCCCGCGCCACCGGGGCCGCCCCCTGCGCCGCGCCTGCCCGAGATCGGTCCCGGCGACCGGGTGGGCGTGGATAAACGCACGGCCAAGCGGCTCAAGCGGGGCCAGTTGGCCGTGGAGGCCCGCATGGACCTGCACGGCCTGACCCAGGAGGAGGCCCACCGGGCGCTTTCGGCCTTTGTCCAGGGGTCCCAGGCGGCGGGGCGGCGCTGCGTGCTGGTGATCACCGGCAAGGGTCTGCGCCCGGACGGCACCGTCGGCGTGCTGCGCGCCGCCGTGCCCCACTGGCTCAACCAGCCGGATTTGCGCGAACGCATCGTGGCGTTCACCCATGCGACGCCCCGGGACGGCGGCGAAGGGGCGCTCTATCTGCTGTTGAAGAGGAAACGGTGAGGGTCGGTCCACAACCGGAAGGGGGGCGGGGGATGTCCTCGTCGGGGGGGGTCCGGTGACCCCGTTCGGCCAGAAAATCCGGGCGCTCAGGGCCCGCCGCGGCATCACGCTGAAGGCCATGGCCGGCGATCTCGGCGTGTCGTCGGCCTATCTCTCGGCCCTCGAGCACGGCAACCGGGGCCGCCCCGGGCCGGGCCTGATCATGCAGATCTGCGGCTACTTCGACCTCATCTGGGACGAAGCCGAGGAGCTCAAGCGCCTGGCCGAGCTTTCCCATCCGCGCGTCGTCGTGGACACCGCGGGCCTGAGCCCCAGGGCGACCGAACTCGCCAACCTGCTCGCGGAAAACATCCACCAGCTGGACGAGGACACCATCGACTGGGTTTTGGCGGAAATCCGCGGCCGCATGGTCCCGAAAAAGGGGCCGACCCACTGACGGCCGAAGGTCGGAACGACGCCGTTGTTTCGACCCTCGGGATTACAGGATAAACTTCCTCAGGTCCACGTCCTTGGCCAGTTCGCCGACCTTTTTGCGCACCTGGTCGGCGTCGATGGTGATCGATTCCCCGTTGCGCTCGGACGCCGTGAAGCTGATGTCCTCCATCAGTTTCTCCATCACCGTATGCAGCCGCCGGGCGCCGATGTTCTCGACCCCGTGGTTGATCTCGGCGGCCAGGTCGGCGATTTCGCCGATGGCGTCGTCGGTGAGTTCGAGGGTCACCTCTTCCACCGCCATCAGGGCGATGTACTGCTTGATCAGGCTGGCCTCGGGCTCGGTGAGGATGCGCACGAAGTCGTCCCGCGTCAGCGCCTGCAGTTCGACCCGGATGGGCAGCCGTCCCTGCAGCTCGGGCAGCATGTCCGACGGCTTGCACATGTGGAAGGCGCCCGACGCGATGAACAGGATGTGGTCGGTCTTGACGGTGCCCCGCTTGGTGGACACCGTGGTTCCCTCGATCAGGGGCAGCAGGTCCCGCTGCACGCCCTCGCGGCTGACGTCGGCGCCGACGCGCTCGGACCGCACGGTGATCTTGTCGATCTCGTCGATGAAGACGATGCCGTTGTTCTCCACCATGTCGATGGCCTGCTTGACCACCTTGTCCTCGTCCAACAGCTTGTCGCCCTCCTCGGCGATCAGCAACTCATGGGACTCGCTCACGGTCATGCGCTTCGGTTTCGTTTGCGTGCCGAAGGCCTTGCCCATCATCTCGTTCAGGTTGATCATGCCCATCTGGGCGCCGGGCATGCCGGGGATATCGAAGGTGGACAGCCCGCCACCGCCGTGATCGGCCACCTGGAGCTCCACCTCCTTGTCGTCGAGTTCCCCGTCGCGCAGCATCTTGCGGAATTTCTCCCGGGTGTCGCGGCTCGCCCCATCGCCGACCAGGGCGTCGAGCACCCGTTCCTCGGCGCTGAGCTCGGCCTTGGCCATGACCTGGCGGCGCAGGCGCTCGCGGCACTGTTGGACGGCCATCTCCAGGAGGTCGCGGATGATCTGCTCCACGTCGCGCCCGACGTAGCCCACTTCGGTGAACTTGGTGGCCTCCACCTTGATGAACGGCGCCTGGGCCAGCTTCGCCAGGCGGCGGCTGATCTCGGTCTTGCCGACGCCGGTGGGGCCGATCATCAGGATGTTCTTGGGCAGGACCTCCTCGCGCAGGTCGTCGTCCAACTGCAGGCGCCGCCAGCGGTTCCGGAGCGCGATGGCGACGGCGCGCTTGGCGTCCTTCTGGCCGATGATGAAGCGGTCCAGCTCGGAGACGATCTCGCGCGGGGTGAAGCTGGTCATAGGGTTTCGATGGTGATGGTGTCGTTGGTGTAGACGCAGATGCCGGCGGTGATCTCCATGGCCCTGAGCGCGATGGCCTCGGCGTCCATGTCGTCGCGGTCCAGCAACGCCCGCGCCGCGGCCAGGGCGTAGTTCCCGCCCGAGCCGATGCCGATCAGCCCGTCCTCGGGCTCCAAAACGTCGCCGGTGCCGGTGAGCACCAGGGAGCCGTCCTTGTCGGCCACCGCCATCATCGCTTCGAGCCGGCGCAGGTAGCGGTCCGTGCGCCAGTCCTTGGCCATCTCCACGCAGGCCCGGGTGAGCTGTCCGCGGTATTGCTCGAGCTTGCCTTCGAGCCGCTCGAACAGGGTGAAGGCATCGGCGGTGGCGCCGGCGAACCCGGCGATCACCGATCCGTCGCCCAGCCGGCGTACCTTTTTCGCGTTGGCCTTGACCACCGTTTCGCCCAGGGTCACCTGCCCGTCGCCGGCAATGACGACGGAATTTCCCTTGCGCACCGAAAGGATGGTGGTGCCGTGCCAGATGTACTCGCTGCCGTATGCCATGATGCCCTGCGTGTCCGGAAAAACAGGGGCGCATGCGGCGCCCGCGGCCCGGGACCATACCCGATGATTGCGGTCTATGAATTAGGCTTGAGAAGTCGCGCGGTCAAGGCCGGCCGCCGTATGGACGACACCGGCGCGCCGTCTTCCGTGCCCTCCGGTCCGTCGGGAAATTGCGGTCCCTGTTGCCTTGGCCCGGTTGGCGTTTGCCGCGGCGTGGACTGGCGGTTCGCCTTCGTTCCTGTTACAAGGACCGGCGGATTTCAACAGGGGACGCACCATGCGCAAGGCCACCGTCGAGCGCAAAACCAAGGAGACGGTGATCACCGTGACCGTCAACCTTGACGGGACCGGCCGCTATGACGTCTCCACGGGCATCGGTTTCCTCGATCACATGCTCGAGCAACTGGCGCGCCACAGTCTCATGGACCTCGAGGTGAAGGCCACCGGGGACCTCGGCATCGACTTCCACCACACCACCGAGGACACCGGCATCGTCATCGGCCAGGCCGTCAAGCAGGCCCTCGGCGAGGCCAAGGGAATCAAACGGTTCGGTTCCGCGTTGATCCCCATGAACGAAGCCCTGACCCGGGTGGCGCTCGACGCCGCGGACCGCCCCTACCTGATCTGGCGGGTGGTCTTCCCCCAGCCCAAGCTGGGCGAGATGGATACCGAGCTGTTCAAGGAGTGGTTCCAGGCCTTTTCCCAGCACGCGGGGCTGACCCTGCACGTGCAGAACCTGTATGGAGAGAACAGCCACCACATCGTCGAGTCCTGTTTCAAGGGCCTGGCCCGGGCGCTGCGCGATGCGTTGGAGATCGACCCCCGCAGCGCCGGCGCGGTGCCGTCCACCAAGGGGGTGCTGGGCGGTTCGCTGTGATCTCTTCCTGACACCGGGAGCCATGCGTCTTTACACCGTTCACGTCCGCCGCCATGGTCCGGATGCCGACAGCGATCTCGTCCTGATCAAGGAGGGTTTTTGTTGGCCGGCGTTCTTCCTTGGGCCGCTGTGGGCCCTGTGGCACCGGCTGTGGCTGGCGGCGCTGGTGCTGTTGGTCGCCAACTTGGCCTTGGGCGGGGTGGGGATGCTGTTGCACCTGGACGGGCTCAGCCAGGGCGCGGTAGCGGTCGGCTTCGCGGTGATCGTCGGCTTCGTCGCCAACGATCTGCGCCGCCGCAGGCTCGCCCGGCGGCACTTCACCCTCGCCGCGGTGGTCTCGGCCGCCGGGCGCGAGGCCGCCGAATGGCGCTTCCTCGACGGCGAGCCGGAGTTGGCGGCGGAACTCGGCCGATGAGCGTCGTTATCATCGATTATGGATCGGGCAACCTGCGCTCCGCCGCCAAGGCCTTCGAACACGCCGTCGCCGCCGCCGGGCTCGACCTCACGGTGGACGTCACCGCCCGCGCCGACGATGTCGACAGGGCGAGCCACGTGGTGCTGCCGGGGGTCGGCGCCTTTGCCGACTGCAAGCAGGGCCTGGAGGCCCTTCCCGGCATGGTCGATGCCCTGGAAAGGGCGGTGGTCCGGCAGGCCAGGCCGTTTCTCGGCATCTGCGTAGGCATGCAGCTTTTGGCCACCACCGGGCGCGAACACGGTGAGCACGCGGGCCTGGGGTGGATCCCGGGGGAGGTCGTGGCCCTGGAGCCGGCCGACCCATCGCTCAAGATTCCGCACATGGGCTGGAACGAGTTGTGCCTGAAGGGGCCCAGCCATCCGGTATTCGAGGGCATTGCCGCCGGGTCGCACGCCTACTTCGTGCACTCCTACGGTTACGCCTGCGCCGACCCGGCCCACGTGCTGGCCACCGTCGAGTACGGAGGCGCGGTTACCGCCGTGGTCGGGCGCGACAACATGGTCGGAACCCAGTTCCACCCGGAGAAAAGCCAGGCCACGGGGCTGCGCCTGATCACCAATTTCCTGACATGGCGCCCGTGAGGAACGGGCGCGGATGGAATCGGAATCGAAATGATATTCTTTCCCGCCATCGATCTCAAGGAAGGCCAGTGCGTGCGGCTGGTGCGCGGCGACATGCGCCAGGCCACCGTTTTCAACACCGATCCCGCGGCTCAGGCCCGCATCTTCATGGAGGCCGGATGCGAATGGCTACATGTGGTCGATCTGGACGGCGCCGTCCTCGGCCGCCCGGTCAATACGGACTCCGTCGTGTCCATCCTGGAAGCCGTGGACATCCCGGTGCAGCTCGGCGGCGGCATTCGCGACCTGGAGACGGTGGCCCATTGGCTGAATAGCGGCGTGCGGCGGGTCATCTTAGGCACCGCGGCGCTGCACGATCCGAATCTGGTAAAGGAGGCCTGCCACCTGCATCCGGGCCGGGTGGCCGTGGGGATCGACGCCGCCGACGGCTTCGTTGCCGTCGAGGGCTGGGCCGAGCTCTCCGAGATGAAGGCCCTGGACCTGGCGCTCGAGTTCGAGGACGCCGGCGTCGCCGCCATCATCTACACCGATATCGACCGCGACGGCGTCATGGAGGGCCTCGACATCGGGGCCGCCCTGGTGCTGGCCGGCGCCGTCTCGACACCGGTCATCGCCGCCGGCGGCGTGTCGTCGATGGCGGAATTGCGCGAACTGAAAGAGACCGCGGAGGGCGCGCTGGAAGGCATCATCAGTGGCCGCGCCATCTACGACGGCGAGATCGACCCGGCGGCGGCGGCGGCGCTTCTCCGGGGGGCGCCCTCGTGAGCCGGCTGTAGGGCGATGCTGAAGGCGAGGATCATTCCGTGCCTGGACGTGGACCGGGGCCGCGTGGTCAAGGGCGTGAACTTCGTCGACCTGGTGGACGCTGGCGACCCGGTGGAGCAGGCCCGTATCTATGACCGCGAAGGGGCGGACGAGCTGTGCTTTCTGGACATCACGGCCAGCCACGAGGACCGGGACACCATTTTCGACGTGGTCGGGCACACCGCCGAGCAGTGTTTCATGCCCTTGACCGTGGGCGGCGGCGTGCGCACCAACGACGATATCCGCAAGCTGCTCCTGGCCGGCGCCGACAAGGTCTCGATCAACACGGCGGCGGTGAAGGAGCCGGAATTCGTGCGCCGGGCGGCCGAGAAGTTCGGCAGCCAGTGCATCGTCGTTTCCATCGACGCCAAGACCGCCGCCGGCGGCCGGTTCGAGGTCTACACCCACGGCGGCCGCAGAGCCACGGGCATCGACGCCGTGGACTGGGCCAGGCGCATGGCCGAATACGGGTCCGGCGAAATCCTGCTCACGTCGATGGACCGGGACGGCACCAAATTGGGGTTCGACATCCCGCTCACCGCCGCCGTCGCCGACGCGGTTCCGGTGCCGGTGATCGCCTCGGGCGGCGTCGGCACCCTGGACCATCTGGTGGAGGGCATCGTCGAGGGCCACGCGTCCGCCGTTTTGGCGGCCTCGATCTTTCATTTCGGGACCTATACGATTACCCAGGCCAAGGCCCACATGAAGGCGGCCGGCGTGCCCATACGCGACGATGCCTAAGGAGTGCGAATGACGGACAAGCCTGCCGACAGCGCCGTCCTCGGGCGCCTGTTCGAGGTCATCAGGAGCCGCCGCGGCGGCGACGTCGAACAGTCCTACACGGCGCGGCTGTTCGTGGACGGAATCGGCGCCATCACCCAGAAGTTCGGCGAAGAGGCGGTGGAGACGATGGTGGCGGCGCTTCAACAGTCCCCGGCCGAAGTGACCGGCGAAAGCGCCGATCTGCTGTACCACCTGCTCGTGCTGTGGGCCGAGGTGGGAATCGAACCGGCCGACGTGTGGGCCGAGCTCCAGCGCCGCGAGGGCACCTCGGGCCTGGCCGAGAAAAAAGCGCGATCGAAACCGTGAGAGGGAAAATCACCCATGCCCTATGATACCGACAACGTGTTCGCCAAGATCCTGCGTGGCGAAATCCCGTGTGAGACGATCTACGACGACGAATTCGCGATCGCGTTCGACGACATCAACCCCCAGTCGCCGGTGCACGTGCTGGTGCTTCCCAAGGGGGAATACGTATCCATGGACGATTTCACCGCCAACGCCTCGGATGCCGAGATCGCCGGCTTCTTCCGCGCCGTCGGCGCCGTGGCGCGGCAACTGGACGTGGTCGGGAACGGTTACAGAACCCTCGCCAACCACGGACGCGACGCCCACCAGGAGGTGCCCCACTTCCACATCCACATCTTCGCCGGCCGGGACCTGGGCCCGATGATCCGGCGCCCGCGTCCTTAACCCGGATATTTCATGAAGGCGCTGGCGCACGGAACGCCGGGGATTGTCCTTCGACGGATGGCGCCGGTTTCGACGAAGGTCCAACATGTCCTCATCACCGCTGAACGGTTTTGCGGCGGCCCTGTCCGCCCAAATCGGCGCCCGTGGCCTCAAGCCATAGCCCCGGCCATGCCTTTCGGCTTCGCACGCCACCTTGGACGACCATTGCCCGCCGCAATTCCCGTTCCCTTCATGAAATATCCGGGTTGACGCCGCGAAGGGCCGGTGGCCTTACGGGCCATAGGGGGCTCCGCCCCCCACACCTGCGCCGGGGGTTTGCAAAACCCCTGGACCCCTTCAATCGGGTTCCAAGGGCCGTCGGCCCTTGGTGGGGATCAAAAGGGACAACGCCCCTTTGACCTTCCCATGACTGGTCAAGGCACGGTACCGGCGCTCCCGGTGCCTGGGCGCGGCCGTTCCGGGTACGGAATTATTGCGGATTCGAAATAACGGGACGGCGGATCAGAATGCGCCGGCGGCGGCCAGTTCCTTGGCGATCGTCTTCGCCGTGCGTTTGACGATGGCCTCGACCGCCGAGCGCTTTTCGTCGAGCACCCTGAGCACGTCGATGGTAGCGCCGTCGTCCATGGCGCGGCGGCCCAGCATCACCACGAACTCGGCCTTGCCGGGATTGGCGTCCGGTATCCGGCCGATGGCGGGTGTCTGGCGCAGGAGGCCCCTCGCCACCTCCAGATCGTCGCGCCGGGCCCCTTTCTCTGCACGCCGGGCGGCGCGTTCGGCCTTGACGCAGCCCTTGATGCCGCCTTCGTGGGTTTCGATGAAGCTCTTGACGGTTTCCGCGGTGCGGTCGTTGCGGTGCGCGTAGCAGAGCGCGGTGGCGTATTCCGACAGGCGCGTCTTGTCGTAGTCGATGCCGAAGACGAGCTTGACGATCGGGGTGAAGGGAGCCCGGATCTGCAGACCGATTCCCGCGGCGGTGCGCAATTCCGCATAGGCCTCGGGATCGGCCTCGCACTCGAAGTAGAAGGCATAGGCGCTCTCGAGGGCGCGATACAGGGTCTCGCGCGATTTCGAATCCGCCTGCACCACCTCGCGCGCCAGGGCCTGGCACTCCTCGAGGCTTTGTGACAGTCGCGGCAACCCGCTCACATGGTCCACGGCCGATGCCGCCACGGCGGCGCCCTCGTCGGCCCGGGCGGTGTCCGCCGCCGGAGCCGCGGCGGGCACCGCGGCCAAAGTCGTCTCGGACGACTTTTTCTTGTAGGTGATCGCGCCGACGATGAAATCGAGGGTCTGCCCGTCTTCGCTGAACGGCAGCATGGCGCCGCGGAACAGGGCCGTGGAGCCGTCGGCGCCGACGTGTTCTTCGGCGAATTCCACGGGCGTCTTCCTGTCGACGACGTCGGTATAGCGCCGGGCGACCTCGGCCAGCAGGGTATGGGGCGGCACCGCCGACAGCGGCTTGAGGGTGAAATCCTTCCCGCAGTCGTCGGTGAGCGCCTTGCCGACGAAGCGGAAGACCGGGTCGTCGGCGTCTTGCGCGAGATCGAGGGCGAAGGCGTGCGGCCCAAGGCCGGTCACCGCCTCCATGCGGAAGTTTGCCCGCGACGGAAATTGCTGCCCACCGCGCAGGGTGTTCCAGTAATCCCGGAGACGCTGGGTGACCCGCTCCTCGGCGGGGTCCTGCGCCAGCGTCTCGGCCTCCAAGATCGTCGTCAACTCGGAATGGCTCATGGCGATGCGCCCATTTCCAGTGCTGGGAATCGGGGTCACCGTAAACCACCGAGGTTAACCGTTTGTGAACGGGGAAACGGGTTTGAACGGGGTGGGACGCCCCAGGTGCCGGGGCCCTAGGTGCCCATGAGGATGGAACGCCGCCCGGGCACGACCCGGCGGAACGAAAGGGCCTCGGCGATGTGGATGCGCTTCACACCTTCGCCGGCCTCCAGGTCGGCCAGGGTGCGCGCCACCCTGAGCACCCGGTGGTAGCCCCGGGCGGTGAGGCGCATGCGTTCCGCCGCCTCGGTCAGCAGCCGCCGCCCGTCCTCGTCCGGCGCCGCCACGTCCTCCAGCAATTTGCCGTCGGCCTCGGCGTTGGTGCGGATCGGCGGCTTCGATTTCACGGCCCGGTAGCGCTCCTTCTGGATGGCGCGGGCGGCGGCGACCCGGGCGGCGATGTCGGCCGAGCCCTCGGCCGGGGGCGGCACCGACATGTCGGCCGGATTGACCGCCGGCACCTCCACGTGCAGGTCGATGCGGTCGAACAGCGGTCCCGATATCTTCGACTGGTACTCGGCGGCGCACCTGGGCGCCCGCGAGCACGCCTGGGCGGGATCGTCCAGGTAGCCGCAGCGGCACGGATTCATGGCGGCGACGAGCTGCACCCGGGCCGGGTAGGTGACGTGGGCGTTGGCCCGGGCGACGGTGGTGCGGCCCGTTTCCAGGGGCTGGCGCAGGGCCTCCAGGGCCGGGCGCTGGAATTCCGGCAGCTCGTCCAGGAACAGCACCCCCAGGTGGGCCAGGGACACCTCTCCCGGCCGCGCCCTGAACCCGCCGCCCACCAGGGCCGCCAGGGAGGCCGAATGGTGGGGATCGCGGAAGGGCCGCCGGCGCACCAGGCCGCCCTCGGCGATGCCGCCGGACAGGCTGTGGATCATGCTCACTTCGAGGGCCTCGGAGGGGTCGAGCGGCGGCAGCAGCCCCGGCAGGCGCGCCGCCAGCATGGACTTGCCGGCCCCCGGCGGACCGATCATCAGGATATTATTTCTCTTTGACCAAAATCGTTTTTATGTTATAATATAACAAAATGGAACACTCGCTGAAATTGGCAGAACACGAGCATGAACACAAAAACACTTACCCCCAAGCAACATCGGTTTGTCGAAGAATATCTCATCGATTTGAATGCCACCAAGGCGGCTGGTCGGGCTGGTTACAGCGAGAAGACGGCTCGCCAAATCGGATCGGAAAACTTGTCAAAACCGGCCATTCAAGAAGCAATCGCGGAGGCTAAGCGAGAGCGTTCCGAGGCCACAAAGATCGACGCCGAATGGGTGCTGCATCAGGCAGTCGAGCTTCACCGAAGATGTATGCAGGAGGTAAAACCTGCGCTTCACCCGAAGAGCCGCCGCCAGTTGAAGGATGACTCAGGAAACTTACTCTTTACGTTCAACGCCGCCGCCGCCAATAGAGCCTTGGAATTGGTGGGCAAGCACGTTGACATAGGCGCGTTCAAGGATCGCTTGGAGGTCAGTGGGGGGATCAGCCTTGTCGAGCGGCTCCAAGCTGGCCGCGACCGCGCAAGGATGCCGTGCCAGCCAGTGGCCACATTACCAGCGCCCAAAACATAGCCCTGCTCGGCGCCCTCGATC